>CAKPZY010000086.1 GCA_934215475.1 uncultured Ligilactobacillus sp. | reverse complement strand
AATTGATGCGATTGGTGCTGACGGAGCAGATTTATCGGGCGTTTATGATTAATGAGGGGTCGCCGTATCATAAGTAAACAAGGTTATAAGGGAAATGGTGTAATTAATAATGATTGATTCGAATTTTTTTGTAAACAATATGTTGGTTCCATTTTCGGCAGCATTAGCGGGTGGAGTTGGAGCGGACATTGTCAAACCAATATTTCACGTTTTAGATAATTGGTTTTATTTAACATTTGGTTCAAAATCAGATTTTAAAGTTTCTAAAGAAAAACTTCTTCAGCAAAATCAATTAGATATTTATCAATTTGAACTTGAAAAAGTTCATAATATTGGGACGCTTAAAAAAGAAATTATTGACGAACTCAACATCATTGAAGAAAGTAATCTCGTTGTCCCAGATAAGCATATACTTGCCAAGGTGATGTCAAATATTTCCATTTATTTGGATGTTGATGAGACCAGAAGGATATTTTCAAAAATCATCGCTGCAAGTTGTGACTTTAGTAGAAAAAAAACGCTCCATCCGGCAGATGTAGATCTTTTGGAACGACTAACTGCCAGCGATATAAATTTGTTGCGTACTCTGTATCTATCACTTGGATTTGCACTAGAGGTAGTACCAAAAGGATACGCTGGATTTGAAAATAGCGATAATCCGTGTCCTGTTGGGATTAAAGACGAGGAATTAGAGAAACATTTTATCTTTACCAGTGTGGAAGGGGAGGAGGAACCTAACTTTGCGGAAGGTAATTACCATGTAGATATGGATCAAGTTGTTGATTCTAAACACAGCCCAGAGGACAGTATTAAGTTACTACAGCGAATGGGTTTGGCATCATCTATTGATTTTAATGATTTTTATCAACCACCATTAGTTGATATTCCAGAATTTGTTAATAGTGTGAGTCAGAAAATACTGGAAACAGATGAAGCACTAGCGTACAAACAACTGTTAGAGGACGGCTTTGGGACTTGTTATTTGAGCGTTACGACGAAGATTATTCAGCTTACTGAGTTAGGTGAACACGTATGTAAAATTATTTTCTCGGATGTTCAGGTTCCTTTTGTTATGACATCTGATTTTGATGATTTTGAAATTGGTATCGAAATGGTTAGAGGTGAATAAGAGTACTAGAATCATTAGGCGGTAACCGGTTGGTCTGAGTCTAAGCGTTGAAATCCAATAATATTTATCAAGTATGACGAAATAACTAAAGAATTGGTGGCTGTATAAGTTATGTGGCTTAAGAGAAATATAGTGTTGAACGAGATAAATTGAAGTGAAGATAGTAGTTCTGGATGTTGATAATCTGCAGTACTACTTTCAAGGTTTATTAGGTTTGATATTACCAATGCGAAGATATTTCATATTAAAAAAGCAACATGCTACGCCAGAAAATGGTATTACGTGATGCTCATTTTGATTTACTTGCCCGACCCCTCAACACTCAGTGAATGATTTAACCCACTATGATGACCGCATTCCTTTGAGCATGTTGGTGACCCATTTTAGTAATACTGTCATGATGA
>CAKPZY010000085.1 GCA_934215475.1 uncultured Ligilactobacillus sp. | reverse complement strand
GAAAATTGGCTGCAGAAATCAAATATCGATTTCTGCAGCCAATTTTCTATCTAAACACTAGTTTTGTCCCAGCCCCAACTATAATTTTTACTTTAATTTTTCATAGGTCAAATAGTATAAGCTGTTGCGACAGATGCTTATGAACTTTCATGTTCTTTGTGCCATTTTTCAATATATTCCAGCCGCTGTTTAAAACGAGCTTCTTTACCTTGCTCGGTGGGCTCGTAATATTGATGGCCTTTGATCTCTGGCGGGGCTGTCTCCATGGAAGTCAGCTTGTCTTTGCTCTTGTGTGCATATTGGTAGTCTTTACCATAGCCCAAATCTCCCATTAACTTAGTTGGTGCATTTCTGATCTGCAATGGAACCGGTAAGTTTCCATACGAACGTACGTCTTTTTTGGCCGCTAACCGTGCTTTATAAGCAGCGTTTGATTTAGGGGCAAGTGCCAAATAAATGACTGCTTCTGTCAAATGAACATCACATTCTGGCATGCCGATAAATTGGCATGCTTGAAAGACGTTGACCGCGATGTTTAAAGCGTTGGTGTCTGCCAATCCAATGTCCTCACTAGCAAAACGGACTAAACGGCGGGCAACATACAAGGGATCTTCGCCACCGTCTAACATGCGTGAAAGCCAGTAAACGGCAGCATTGACATCACTATTGCGCATTGATTTGTGCAAAGCGGAAATGATGTTGTAATGTTCTTCACCTTTTTTGTCATAGCGTAAAGACTTTTTGCCAAGCAGCTGATGCAAAGTTCCTTGATCGATAGTGACAGTTTTACCATCGCGTTTTCCATTTAGCACTGCCATCTCTAAGGTATTTAATGCATTGCGCCCATCACCATTGGCGAACGCGGCAATTTCGTCAAGTGTTTTGTCGTCTATTTTAATGTGCAGATCTGGGAAACCTTGCGAGGAATTTAGTGCATGGTGCAAAAGTTGCAAAATTTCATCTTGGTCAAGCTCGTGTAAAACAAAAACTTTGCAGCGCGAAAGCAAGGCAGAATTGAGTTCAAATGAAGGGTTTTCAGTGGTGGCTCCAATCAAGATGATACTGCCTTTTTCCACGTACGGTAAAAAGGCATCCTGTTGCGCTTTGTTGAAGCGATGGATCTCGTCGACGAAAACAATGGTTTTTTCGCCCATTTCTCTTGCTGCTTCGGCATCCTTCATAATTGTCTTGATTTCTCTAATACTGGTGGTGACAGCACTAAAGGTCAAAAAACGGGCTTTAGTTTGAGCGGCAATGATCCGAGCTAAAGTTGTTTTGCCGACCCCAGGCGGTCCCCAGAAAATCATTGAGGAAAGCTGATCGCTATCGATCAACTCCTGCAATACCTTTCCTGGACCCAGCAGGTGTCTTTGGCCATAAAACTCGTCAAGGCTTTTTGGCCTTACCCGGTAAGCAAGCGGGGCATTGTTATTCTCATCTTGGTCAAATATCGAGGTTTGTTTCACTGATTGCGTCTCCTTTCCCAGTTTTCTCAAGTTAATTATGTAACTTTATTTAGCAAAAAGCAAACGTATGTTTTTAACAGCCTGTAAAGAATGACTGATGTTACATGCATCAGTTTGTCAAAGTTTACAATCAGCGACCCGTGTTTTTACACATGCTAAATGTCAAATTAAGTTAGAAATTCTTGCAGTTGTTCATTTGTAATATGATTCATGAAGGCCTCCAGGGGAG
>CAKPZY010000084.1 GCA_934215475.1 uncultured Ligilactobacillus sp. | reverse complement strand
GCCTTTTTATGATACAATGGCTTTCAAGTTACGGATTGGAGATGATTATCATGTTTAGCTACAAAATAGATCAAGATATCAGCTTTGCATTACCAAGGCCCAAAATTGACGCTGAACCGTTATTTAATTTGATTGATAAAGGCCGTACCAAATTAAGCGTTTGGTTGCCTTGGGTTAAATCCGTGAAAAGTATTGAGGACGAAAAAAATGCACATTTTCATAGTAGAGATATCACAGAAGGCTAACATAATCGCTGTTCCAATTGAACTTTGTTCTATCAATAAAAATACCTTAAAAAATTATGCTAGTGGTAACAAATAATAGGAGGAATTTCTATCTCAGAACAAATGAAGAACTATCATTTTGGAAAATTTAATACATTTGATTTAAAAATAATTGGACTGACACTCATGGTAATCGATCATTTTCATCAAATGTTTGCCTCTTTTGGCGCTCCTTCTTGGATCGACTGGTTCGGGCGCCCTGTTGCGACTATTTTCTTTTTTACTAGCGTTATCGGATTTTCACATACTCATAGTAAAAAAGCATATATGTTGCGCCTTTATATCAGCATGGTACTTATGGCTTTTCTAATGAATGAAACTCAAAGTATTATCGGATTTGATCAGGTACAATTGGTGAACAACATATTCCGTGACCTTTTTGTGGGGACTATCTTTATGGCAGCTATTGATCAATTTGCAGCCATGAGAAATGGAAAGGCAGTAAAACACTGTTTTCTCGGTATTTTGCTTTTTGCCATTCCTTTTATCTTTTCGTTTATCATGATCCCCCTTTTATCTATAGAAACAACTGGATTTGTACAAAAAATGATGCTACTAATTACTACTACGCTTAGCCCGGCTATCTTATTAGCAGAAAACGGTCTGATGGTTTTGTTGATTCCCGTGATGTACATTTTCCGAAATGTTCGTTGGGCACAATTATTAAGTATTGCTGTGGTTGCTTTACTATATGGCTTGAATGGTAGTACACAATGGTTAATGCTTTTTTCTGTTATTCCACTTTCATTATATAATGGTCAAAAAGGCCGTGGGATGAAATACTTCTTTTATATCTTTTATCCAGCTCACATTATTATTCTGTATCTTCTGGCAGCAGGAATACACTCACTATAAAATAAAAGACGAACACAAAAAGCCCCTAAAGTCCTGAAGTAAATGACCTTAGAGGTTTTTCTTAATACACGTGGCAATCTCACGAAGTGATTTCCCATGGCTCCTCATTAAAAAGATAGTTTCTCGTTCATCTATGGTAAGATGCTTGTAGTAATCCATGGTTTAATTTTTTTCATGATCACTCTCACAAACATCATTTTACAGGAATTTGACCATGGGTCATTCTTTATTTAGTTGGTGTTGCACTTAAAGTGTAAATTCAATATTTTGTTTTCTCCGTATTTTTAATTTATAAAGTTGGTGTTTTTAGCTTTCCAATCTTCAAGCTTGATGTTTACCCATAAAAAGTAAATTCCAAGTGTGATAACACTTAATAAAAACCACTTAATCCAATTTCCAAATAGGCTCAAGGCTGATCCACTAAATCTCATACGATGGCCATCAATAACTGTGTGGTTTATTTTCCAACCATAAACCAAACACAATGCCCAAGGATAACAGATGCCCAAACTAAATGTGGTTAGAATAAAGCCTAAAATATTCCAGCCAATATAAGATAACAAACCTCCATCAAAAAATGAATTTCTTCCATACTTCGTTTCCATTCTAATCCTCCAATAAGTTTTTCTCCGCTGTTTAACGTAATCGTACGTTGAACAATCATAACATTTTCTAAATTTTGACGCGTAGAAAATGCTTATTTCACATTATTGAACTTGAATTGTTAAATTAAGTGCAACACTACATTAAAGAATATTTTGGATTTGAGTCAAATTTTTAGACACAATTATGTATAATTTCTAACTAACTGCTACTTCTTTTTCATCTGGT
>CAKPZY010000083.1 GCA_934215475.1 uncultured Ligilactobacillus sp. | reverse complement strand
TGGCAAACGTTCGCCAAAATGCTTTTCTAAAATCTTTTTTTATTAAATTCTTAGAAGTCATCGTCATCTTCACCTGCCTTACTACCACTGTCGTTACTCTCATTCTTTTGGTCTCTATAATACATAATTGCAACGATCACAACGCCGAAAAATGCGATCCCCATTATAGGAATCTTTAGGTAAGCTGCAATTAAGAAACCAACAAAGAAAAACATGAGAAAACTATCATTTTATAGAAATATGCCTTGGGCTTTAGATGTAACAAAAATAAATGTGTCAAAATGTACTGGAATAAAACGTATGCTTAAAAAATTGGGTGAGGATATACCAACGTATGCTTTTGGAGACGGTTCAAATGATATTCCCATGGGTAAATTTGTGGACCATTTCATTGCCATGGGAAATGCTACAGAGAGTGTAAAGAATATAGCCGAGTACGTTACATCTAGTAATGACAATGGTGGAATCCTAAATGGGCTTGAACACTATAGACTATTAAATTAGCTATTTAAATTATAGGAAGATAATGCATTAAACCAGAAAAATTTTTTTATGGGAAGGCCAGTATACATTATGGATTCTGAATCGGCAGAAGAAAAACGAGATAAGTACCTAAAAAGGAAGGGGAACCAAGAATTATGTTGGAACAAAATATCACAAAAGAGTATTTACCTTTTGAAGCAGAACGTCAAGCCTTAGCTGATGTTGCTCGTGAAATGTTTAACCGCAAAATGACTAACGTAGCTGGTGGCAATATATCTTTAAAAGTTACACCTGATGAATCATTTTCTTATGACCGACAGATATATGAAAAGGGTCGTGATTATCTTTTAATGACTCCGACATTTATGTCCGAGGCTTGGTACGCAAAAATGAGTCTTTCACAGATATTAGTAGTTGATCTCGAAACCGGCAAAAAATTAGCTGGTGAAGGGAGATTGACTAGAGAAATTAATATGCACGAAGAAGCTTATAAAGCAAACCCAGATATTAGAGTAGTATATCACTCACATGCCCCTAATTGCATGTTTTGGGCAACCGTTGGAATGGATATGCCTAATTTAACGGAAGTCACATCAGTAAATGCCCCATTAGGAAGAATAAAATGTCTACCTTACAGAGAAGCTTGCTCACAAGAGCTTGCCAATCTTGTTTATAATGAATTGGAAAAATTAGGAGACGAAGCTAAAGAAAATATTTTCTTATTGAACAGCCATGGTGTATTGATCACCGATACTGATTTGCATGCAGCGACCGAAGTTCTTGAAACAGTGGAATGGAATGCTGAGATCGCGTACAAACAAACCGTTTTTAAGAAGTTGGGCCTAATCAATGAATATCGTTCGTGTGGTAAGGAAACTAATGGGCAAGTTGGTACTTCACCTTCACTGGTTGAATAAAATATTGTCAGGCACATAAATTAAGAGAAAATTTTAAAAAACGTGAGAGATTGGCAAAAATAATGTCAGTTTCTCACGTTTTTGTATTGCGCGGTGTGTTAGTTTTTAAAGTACTGATTAATGACTGTTGATTAAAGCAAAAAATATGATAAGGACAACTAAAATTAAGTATAAATGCATATAATTTACGTTCTGTTGAGTTGCTTTACACCATATAATTATAGATAAACCGGTTGCAAGTGATAGTAGTAAGAATACGCCTAAATGGTGATTAATAAAACAAGTCAGGACTATCTTAAATTTTATAACCAAAAGCAATGGACTAGGGAGCTAAAACTACCTAGTCCGTTGTTATAATTTAAGATGATTGAGCGTAAGGACTAGAATTAAGACCCAGCAACAGCGATTTAGGGCCATTTTAATTATTAAATAAATAAACAAATAAATAATTTATCTAAAAAGAAAAATTATATTATGGCTCAATCCAAACAACAAAATTGGACTTAGGATGAAGTTGTAGACACGATTTGATAGAATTTCTTTAAGAAAGGATCGTGTTGGCCCATGAGCAGG
>CAKPZY010000082.1 GCA_934215475.1 uncultured Ligilactobacillus sp. | reverse complement strand
TTAACGTTCAATTTCATAAGTAGCTTTTAATTTATTTTCGTCAAACTCTAAAACTTGCATGTGTTTTCTGGATAAAGTGAAGC
Organism: uncultured Ligilactobacillus sp.; assembly: GCA_934215475.1. Classification (GTDB taxonomy): domain Bacteria; phylum Bacillota; class Bacilli; order Lactobacillales; family Lactobacillaceae; genus Ligilactobacillus. The sequence continues at coordinate 1,976 of CAKPZY010000082.1, read as the reverse complement.
CGTTCTTATCTTCATAATTATCAACTGGCTTAGCTGTGCCACACTGATACATGGTTACACCATCTTCGTTGGTCAATTTTTGCGTGTGAAAATGACCACTGAAAACTAGCCTTGTTTTTGCTTGGGCCCAGATATCAGAATATTCAGTAGCAAACAACATTGGCAAACGTTTTAAAGCAAAGTCACCATGTGCAATCATTACTCCCACATTGTTTAGTAAAAAAGCATCGCGTTTGCGAACTGTATTGTGAATCTCAACATCGGGATATTTAAAGCTCATGGCATATAACCACATGTATGCTTTATCTGGATCGTGATTGCCGGGTATTTGATGAACAGTCACTCGCTCACTGTATTTCAAAGCAGTTTCAAGTAAGGCACTAAAGAAGTCTGTACCGTCTTTCAAAGCTTGAATATTATCTGTATGATCTAATTGAGTGCCAGCAGCGGTCATTGTTTTATCCATGAAATCACTGTGAAAGTAATCTCCGCCTAAAATGATTTCAATGTTTTTATAACCGTGTTTAATAATTTCTTGGATCTGTTTTAGGTAAGGATAGATACCAAAGTATGTTTGCCAGCCAAAGTGCGGATCAAAAATTGGAATGATTAAATTGCGTTCACCGCTTTTAATATTATCGACTTTAACGGGCTTTACACCCTCATTGATAACACTCAATAGTCCATCAACATTAACGCCCTTAATTGGTTTAACTGTAATTTTGCTTTGGTAAGAAGTAACATCAGCCGTTTGTTTCCAAAAATTATTTTTGACGCTGACAATCTCCCACTTACTAGGCTCAAAATGATGAGCTCGCAAGATATCTTCCGGCGTTAGTTCTTTGCCTTTAATGACTTCTAAGATAGTTGAACTAGTTTGAACACCATCGGCATTATTTGAATCATCCACAATCACACTAGACAACGGTTCGCCCTCACGTGCTAGCTTTCTACGCACTGCTGGAGCAGAATATTTGCCCTCAAACATTTTTGATATTTGATGGCTGTTGTAACCTTGATTTTTTAATTTAATTGCTTTTTTAGTTTCTTGTTTATTCCACATGTTAACTCGCCTTTCTGGATTAAAAAAGCAACCAATGAATGGCTGCCCTCTGAACCTATAACCCGGTCAACGGTCATCTATGTGCATAGAAACTTTCTTTGAAATTTTCTATACTACCATTGTAAATTTTTTTTACCCCCTAAAAGTGCAGAGAAAGTGCAATGTTAAAGTAATCCAATCCGGCTGGCTACATCTTCAAAGAACTTGTTTCTCAAATTGATTACTTGCCGTCTTGAAAAATGTGTAATCCTTGCAATGCCGTCCAGTGTGTACTGCTGATTTTCACGCAGATAAAGCTCATAGACAATATCATAAGTAGTTTGACCGCAATGTGCTAAAGCTTCTGAAATAGCGTTCTGCTGCCTTTTGAGCGAGTTTAGGTTTTTGTCTTCAGCTAAGCTGATAGCTACGTACTCATTGGATTCGTCACGAACATTTTCAGCCTTGCCGCCACCGATATTTTCATCTTGAAATTCGTTGTAACGATATAAAATTTCTTCTTCACGTTGTGCAATGTAACGACTGTAATTTGGATAATCTTCCACGATCTCACGGATAAAGTTAAATAGTCCTTTTTTCATAATGCCCTCCTTAAAACAATTCATCGTGCCAGCGTTCAATTTAGTAACACATCAGTAACGGCAGTACTAACCTTTTTTTCTCGCATAGTTCTATTCCTCTCTATTTTGCATTCTAAGCAACTTTAATACCTACTCTATTGCTTTAAGCCCTCAGAAACGATTTTGAGCGCATCTGAAGCACTTCTAGCTACTCCATATAAGATAGGTTGTGTTTTAGCAAACTTTGCAAACTCTTTTTGTTCCTTACGCAATCTGCCTTTTTCATTTTTGATCTCAATACAGAAAAACTTGCCGTCCGACTTACGCCATCCACAGGTGTCGGGAAACCCTTT
>CAKPZY010000081.1 GCA_934215475.1 uncultured Ligilactobacillus sp. | reverse complement strand
TAGCAAATATTGAGAAGCAACAAGCAAAACTCAAAAAGCTTAATGAACAGATTAAACAGGAAAAGAAAAAGGTCGACCAGCGTCTAGGCCGTGAAATTATTAAAAATGCTAAACTAGACTATGGCAATTTAGATCAAAAAACAATCAAGGAACTTGCTTCAAAAATTGTAACTTATCTCAATGAAAATTCAGACAATAATTCAAGTGTCTCTTCTTCTAATAAAGCAAGTGAACCAGGCACTGAATTTAATCAGAATTAATACTTATTTTGCCTATGAATAAAAATTACAATGCCTTAATAAAACAACGTGATAAAGCAAAAAAAAAGCTTCAACAAGCTGATTTTAAAGCACGTCAATCTAAGTACTACGAAAGCCAAAAGAAACGCAAAGAACGCTCCAGACGTTTAATACAAAAAGGTGCTTTATTTGAAAAGTATTTTGAAGCTGAAAATCTTAGCATTGATGAAAGCGAAGAACTTTTAAAAATGTTTGCTGATTATATCAATGCGCACAAGCCAGATAAATATAAAAAAGGTTAAGAAAAACTAGTCAAACCTAGACAATAAAAAATTTACGCCATAGTGGAATTTTAGATCTAACACTATGACGTAAATTTTTTTGCTTTTTTAAAATAATACAGTCAGTATTTCAAGTATTTTCTGACTGTATACATAGTATTTTCTGACTGTATAGTCACTGTAACCACTGATAAAAAAGCATTTCTAACCGCGCAAAAGAACAAAAGAGAAAATATATATGATAAATTAACATTAATAGGCTTCGCCTTTATCCACAATCTGAAAAATGTGAGCGAGCTTTTAGATCAGACATTATGACGCATTTTTACTTTTAAAGCCTAATCTGGGCGCTTATTTGCTGATTTGAGCTATTTCTATAGCGTCAACAGTGAAATAAACGTTTATCTTTTAAAATGGCTCATACGGCCTAATATCGGCTTTTAAAGTCATCTGTGTTTTTATTTGTCATTGTGCTTTTGTTGGTATGCTCTTTGTAACTTTGCACTGCCGTAACTCTCAAACATGTTCTTCATAGTGACGTAGAGGTAATTCTCATAGTTATTGATCTTTTTGTCGTCATTTCTAAGCGCGTTGAAGTAACGGCGTAAGGTTCTCGTAATCCTTGCTTGTAGTTCTGGTTCATCATCAAGAATGAAGCTTAAATGGGCGTCCTGATGTAATTCCTGTACGTCTTTCCTTGCATTCAAGATAATACCAATAAATTTACGGATTTGTTGTGGGTTTTTTGCCCATAATCCCAATAATCTAATTGTTTCTCGTTCAAAAGGAAGGCTGTCTTCATCATCAGTAGTTAAGAATTGATCGGCTTTTTCTACCAGGTCTTGGTTTTGCTTTTCAACTTGAGCTTTTGAATAATTGGCTGTGGAAAAATCTAGCTGTGCAGTCTCTTTATTGTATCTATTAGTATCTAGGTTATTAATATTGTATAGATTGTGTCCCATTTGCGAACGTCCGCTATTATCAAGGGTTTCAGCCGTTTTTTGTCGGAGCCCCATTTGCGAACGTCCGCTATTATCAAGGATTTCAGCCGTTTTTTGTCGGAGTCCCATTTGCGAACGTCCGCTATTATCAAGGGTTTCAGTCGTTTTATTAGAAAAATCATGTTTCATATAAACATCTGCTGCCGTAACTTCTAAATCAGCTAAATATAGTCGGTTGGGTAAATTCTTTTTCTTTTTAGGGTCAAATCCTAAATTAACTTGGTATAATAATCCAGCGTCTATTAGCTCATTTTTTACTTTTGAAATTTTTGTTTTTCCCCAGCCGAATATTTGGTGTAGTTCTTGGTTAGTAAAGATAAAGTAAACCCGATTTTGTTCATCAATCCAGTTATTTTGTAATGAGTAATCCAAGCGATCTCGCAAAACCATGTATCCTAGTTTTGCGCTGTCGCTTAGTTGCTTATATTGTTCGCCATAAAGTAATATTTGTGGAAATTGAAAAAACGTTGCTTCATAGGCACGTTGAGATTGAATAAAATTAAATTCTGACATAGCTGTTACTCCCTTTCTTTTGAAAGTGAGTTGATTAAGCAAGCAACTTGCTTTATAATGAAAAATTGCTATGCTTAGTTTGA
>CAKPZY010000080.1 GCA_934215475.1 uncultured Ligilactobacillus sp. | reverse complement strand
TACTTTGCGAACTGGTCTATCCTCTACAAGAAAAATTCTGTTTCTAACATAACTTTTATGAAATATCAAAATACCGCCAAACATATTCAAAAATATTTTGGTAAAACTAAATTAAAGGAGTTGACCAGGAACAGTTATCAGAACGCCCTGAATATGTACGCTCGAACCCACGCTAAGCGCACTGTTTCATGCTTTCACAAACATCTCAAGTCAGCCCTATCTGATGCTGTAGATGAAGGAATAATTGATAAAGATCCAACAAGAAAAACGGTCATTTCTGGTAGAAACTACCTATCTGCGAATAAATTTTTGAACTTCGCTGATTGGAAAACTTTGATCCAGTCTTTATCAGCCAAAAATACAGGTGAATTAATGATTTATACTGCTGCTTTAACTGGTATGAGGTATGCCGAAGTGGCTGGTTTAACGCCTGACCATATAGATTTTACCAAAGATACCATCAGGATCGACAGGACATGGGATTATAAGTATCGTACTGGTTTTAAATCCACCAAAAATGTATCTTCTAAGAGAATTATTATAATAGACAAGCATACTTCTAAAGTACTTGAATCATATATTTTACTAAAACAAATCAAACCAAATGAACTGATACTTAAAAATAACGGAAATATTTATTATAGTGCACAGATCAATGCTATGCTGAGTGCTAGATTAAAGGAATTGTCTCTGCCCAGAATAACTTTCCATGGGCTCCGCCATACACATGCATCTATTTTACTTTACAAAGGAGTTAGTATCCTTTCTGTCTCCAAGAGATTAGGCCACAGCAATACCACAACAACTCAATCAACATACCTGCACATTATTAAAGAGCTAGAAACTAGGGATAACGATCAGATCCTAGAAATTTTAAATCATGCGAATTAATTTAAAAAAATTGGCACATTTCTTGGCACAAAAAACGGTCCCAGCCAATAACTGGAACCATTTTTTATTTGATCGGCGTCAAAATTCTTGAATCCGCTTGGACTTTACTGTGATTGACAATAACACCATCATCTAAATCAATCTTGATAGCCTGACTGGCAATATGTTGTAAATCCTGGTCAAACTTCACCACTTCAGTAATTTGTTTTTTCAAATTGTTAATTTCCTTATCCAACTTTTTAACAATTTTTTTATCAGTTTCATTATCCAACTGACCTAAGCGCATCTGTAAAGTGTTTTCGTATGCATCTTGCAATTCGTGAAGGTAACCAGAACGTATCATTGCCATTGTATCTGCATCATAGCGATGTACGTAGAATAACGCTTTGAAACCTTTGGCTTTACCACTATTTAATTCCCAATAAATTGGTCGCTTTTGGTAAATCTTTAAGTGATCTTTCTTATAAAAATCATTCAAGAAATAATCACGAATAATTTGTTGTGACTCGAAACCTTTATCAAATTTATTTTGATCCAAAACAGAACCGATGAAATCCAAGTTTTTGTACAAACTATTTTTTCCAAAAGTGGCAATTAGGAATTCTTTCAACCTATTGATAATATCACGTTGATCATGAAAGTAGTCAGCATCCGTTAATAAAATGACATTGTCTTGATTTGGCACAAAAGTCTGATATTTTGTACTATCCCATTCACCTCCAGCATAAGCCAATCCTGGTGTGTCTAAAGAATAGCGTCCAAATACGCAACCAATAAAGTAAGACAAAAATGACTTAACATCCTTTTCTTTATCAGCCTTTCGAACAGAGACATCTTTATCTTCCTCCTCAGGAGTCAATTCATCCTGTAAGCTGTATAAATCAATAAAAATCCTGTTTAACTCTTCTTCATTAGCTTTTAGATGGTTAAACCTATCTAATGCTTCTTTCTCCCATTGATCGTATGCAGATTCAAGCGTCCAATTTTGTTTATGTTCAGCGATATGAGTTAAGAAGGGGTGGGTTTTAAAATCCCAGGAAGTTTCAAATGAGTCCCAATCTGCTTTGGCAAAGGATATATTATTCTGACTCAAATTTTTTATTTTTGACTTAAATAATGTGTGTCTGATGAATGGTATTTTTTCCATAACTTCCGAACCCGTATTAATGGTGGGGTTGATGCAATCAACAATATATTCAAATGTATTGCTATTCATCAGTCCAAGTATATTAAATAGGTTGAGTTTACTTGAAACAAAGAAACTTGCCGAAGCATGATCGAAAACAAAGCCCCTTGGATAAAATCTACTACTTAAATGACCAGATGTGATAGAAGATGAAGTAATGGCTCGTTTAAAATAAAAGTCCATATAAGTCTTCCTTGGCCTATGAAA
>CAKPZY010000079.1 GCA_934215475.1 uncultured Ligilactobacillus sp. | reverse complement strand
CACCAGATGAAAAAGAAGTAGCAGTTAGTTAGAAATTATACATAATTGTGTCTAAAAATTTGACTCAAATCCAGTTCATTAACTATTATACAAACATAGGCTGAAAAACAAAAATTTTCGTTTCTGTTGACTTAAAGTGCACTTAAGGTAGTATGCTCTGTTTTAGAGGTTAGGAATGGAGGTAAACAAATGGACAAACAGTGGACAACAGAACAATTAAATAAATTCACGAATGCTGATGAAATGCATGTTTCACCCTTTTATGCGGACGGGAAAACCTATGGAACCCCAACATGGATCTGGTCAGTGGTTGTAGACCATAATTTATATGTGTGCGCTTATAATGGTCAAAATTCTAGGTAGTATCAGTCAGCTATGACACAACAAGCGGGTAAGATCAAACTAGCAGGTGAAGAATTTGATACAAAGTTTATGGAAGCAACCGGGGACAGCAAAATAGATTTAAAAATCAACGCTGCATATCAAGCAAAGTACCATGACAGCCCGTAATTACCGCCTATGCTACAAAAAGGCCCTGTCAGTGCAAAGGTTAAAATTTTACCTAGATAATCAATGAAGTTAATTTAGAGGAGGAATTTTTATGGCCAAGAAACAAACCGCCGGGCAAGAACAGTTAGGTGCTTTTGCACCACAATTTGCGCACTTAAATGATGATGTTTTATTTGGGGAAGTTTGGAGCCAAGAAGACGAGTTATCTGCGCATGATCGTTCGTTAGTAACCATTGCAGCGCTGATCGCCATGGGAAACACTGAGCAGTTAACGGCTCACTTGCAAATTGGAAAAAATAACGGCATTACACAAGAAGAAATTGTCGCTGAAATTACTCATATAGCCTTTTACGTGGGTTGGCCGAAAGCTTGGTCAGCTTTTAACCGCGCAAAAGAAATTTGGCAGGAAAAATGATTTGTTTTAGACAAGGAGAAGAAAAATGACAGCTAAAAAAGTTGAACAACCCGGGGTATTTGCGACTGGTCCCAAAAATGATGCTTATGCCCAATACTTTATTGGTCAGAGCTATAACAATTCGTTAGTGACTGCTGGAAAAGACGTTAGTGTTCCTGTAGGAAATGTAACGTTTGAACCTGGTTGTCGTAATAACTGGCACATTCATCATCATGGCAGTCAAATTTTACTGGTTACTGGTGGCGAATGTTGGTATCAAGAAGAAGGTAAACCAGCACAACGATTAAAACCAGGTGATGTTGTGATCGCACATGACGGTGTAAAGCACTGGCATGGAGCTACTAAGGATTCCTGGTTTAGCCATTTGGCCATTACGACCGGTGAATCAGAATGGTTAGAACCAGTGACAGAAGAAGAGTGTTCCAAGTTATCTTGATTAGAAAAAAATGATCGCACAGAGATGAAGAAGGTAGAAAGATGACAATTCTAAATGAAAAGTACACTTTAAATAATGGTGTTAAAGTCCCTAAATTAGGTTTTGGTACCTGGTTGATTGACAATGATAAAGTAGCTACAGCAGTTCAACAAGCAGCCCGAATCGGGTATCGCCATTTTGACACCGCACAAGCCTATGGTAATGAGGAGGGTGTTGGCGCCGGATTAAAGGCAACTGGTCTTAACCGGGATGATTTATTTGTGACAACTAAGGTGCAAGCTGAATTTAAAGACTATCCGACGGTAAAAAAATCAATTGACGAATCGTTACAAAAATTAGGGTTAGATTATGTGGACCTATTATTGATCCATGCTCCCGAACCGTGGGCTGAATTTCATGGTGAAAACCATTACTTTAAAGAAAACTTGGAAGTTTGGCGGGCCATGGAAGAAGCATTTCAAGCGGGCAAGGTCCACGCAATCGGAGTGTCTAATTTTAAGCAAGCTGATCTAACTAATATTTTAGAAAATTGTTCAATTAAGCCAACTGTTAACCAATTATTAACGCACATTGGTAATACTTCTTTTGAATTACTAAAACAGGCGCAAGAGAATAATATCCTAGTCGAAGCATACTCACCAGTGGCACATGGAGAAATGTTGCAGAACAAGCAAATTAAGCAAATGGCTGACAAATACCAAGTTTCAATTCCACAGTTAGCAATTCGTTATTGCTTGGAACTAGGAACATTACCCTTGCCAAAGAGCGAAAATCCAGAGCACATTGCTAATAACGCAGACGTTGATTTTAAGATTTCTGCTGCAGATCTGCAGGTGCTAAAAAAAATTCCACAATTTAAGGATTATGGGAATTCAAGTGATTTTCCAGTCTTTAGTGGAAAGTAATTCGTAAGAAAAGGAGTTGGGACAAAACGTTCCATAATCCGATAAAATACCACCATATTTTCCTGTTTTTTGAAAATTTGGTGGT
>CAKPZY010000078.1 GCA_934215475.1 uncultured Ligilactobacillus sp. | reverse complement strand
CCACCAAATTTTCAAAAAACAGGAAAATATGGTGGTATTTTATCGGATTATGGAACGTTTTGTCCCAACTCCATTTTAAGTTTTGCAGAGTTATTTTAAGGTCTATAAAACTTTAAAGGTCGATCTCCAAATAAATGGGTGTATGGTCTTGCCTGGTCCCCGAATCAATCATTCCTGATTTTTTAACCTTATTTTTGATCCTGTCACTGACAAGGTAATAGTCGATCCTCCACCCTGAATTATTCTGCTTGCTAGTTTTAACCCGTTGAGCCCACCATGAATACTTGCCTGCCACATCGCCGTTAATTAAACGGAAGCTGTCACAGAAACCACTGTTCAGTAAATGTGAAAAGTCTTCGCGTTCTTCATCGGTGAAACCCGCAGACAAATGATTGTTAGCGGGATGAGCCAAATCGATCTCTTTATGTGCCACATTCATATCTCCTGAAGTAATGACCGGCTTTATTCGATCCAGTGATAATAAGTATTCCTGATATTTCTTATCCCAAATCTGCCTATCAGCCAGTCGCACTAAGCCGTTGCCAGAATTAGGCGTGTAGACCTGACTAATAAAACAATTGTCAAATTCAAGGGTTATGATGCGGCCCTCTTGATCCATCGTGGCTGGTGCACCGATATTTGGGTAGGTGATCTTCGGAGCCAATATGTTCTTATATAAAAACATGGTTCCCGCGTAAGATTTACGTGCAGGTTCTTCAGAACTGCGCCAGGCATATGAATATTCCGGAAAGAAAGCTTGTAGGGCCGCAATATGCTTCTTGGTTGGACCTGTGCGAGAAAGTTTAGTTTCCTGAATGGCGATCACATCTGGATCGTAAGATGCAATGGTCTTAATGACATCTCTTGATAAAACCGCACGATTCGAATTACTGGTCAAAGCGGCATTTAAAGAATCAATATTCCACGAAATTAGTTTCATGATCGATCTCCTTTTTGAACTAAATTATTAATTTAACTATAACATGGAATTGGGATAGAGAGTGATTTCAAAGCAAAACGGCACGCGGATCAAATGTAAAAAAAGGATCAGCTAAACAAGCTGACCCTAGTTGTGTATATTTGATAAAAATATTAACTAAATTGTTATTCCCACTCAATATGAGTAGCTTCGTGAAAATGCTGTTATATCAGCATCTATCCAGTTAATACTTCATTTTGGTAGGGAAATGGTAGGGTTAGATTTTTACTGCTTGATTTCCGTTAAAGTTTGCAACACTTGATTCTTTTGCGTAGGTAAACTTGATATTCCCAGTCATTTGTTCTGCAATTCCTTCATCATTGCGACTCCACAAATGTGCATAGTGTTTCAATGTGATTTCAGGACTCGAATGTCCCAGTCGTTGTGATACGACCAAAATATCGGCATTAAATTCATTGATTAAGTAACTGACGTGAGAATGGCGCAATCCTTTTCCTTGAATGATGGGAACTTTTGCTAGTTTGGCGTAGCGCTGGATAATTCTCTGAACTGTTGAACGATAAAGAGGGAGATCAGTGTAGCTAAGAATAAATTGCTCTACTCCATGATTCTTTTGAACTTTTTTCCACTCTTCAAGTACTTTAATGGTATCATCATCCAAAGAAATGATTCGAAGACCACTTTCAGTTTTTGTATAGGGTTTTCGGATGAAATTTTTTTGATTTTCCATTTCCAAAGTATGATGAATTCTTAGCTTTTTCCGCTTGAAATCTACATCATTCCAATTCAATGCCAAACCTTCGCTTACTCGAATTCCCGTCATATAGTATAACCAAATTAATACAAAGCACATATGTTCATAGAAATCATCTTTATAGATTTTTGCCAAAACTTTTTCGAATTCTTCTTTCGTCCAGTAGGGAACAATCGCTTTTCCTTTTGGAATTGCTTTTGTCCTTTTGGAGATATTATCATTCAAGAATTGGAGAGTAACGGCATAATCGAGTGATTTACGAAACATGCCATACATAAGAGAACTGTATGCTTGGGAATAGCCACTTTCATTGAGTAGCCAGATTCGATAATTCTCACAGTCACGCACATTGATTTCGCGTAACTTTTTATTCCCAAAATGTTCAGTAATTTGAGTGAGTCCACATTCACGAGAACCCCAAGTACTTTTTTGAACACATGCTTTGTAGTGAGGAACGTAAGATTGTTCCATGAATTCTTTGTAGGTTAAATCATAATTAGCAAAGCCATTTGCAACCATGTATTCGTTTTTGATGCGCATAACTTCTTTGTGTGCTTCACGAGCGGATGAAAATCGTTTACCTAAAGAATCTTTTGTTCCTTTCTTCTGAATTCTTTTCCCAGTTACTTGGTCTGTACCTAATTCAACTAGATAAGAAATCCGACCATTCTTATCTTGGTATACACATGGGTATTTCGTCTTCATAGTTATTCCTCCTGCGAAAGAGGAATCCCTAGAATTTCTTCAATAACTTGTCGGGGAACGACCCCAACTCTTTTATTATTATAATATGGGTATCCCTGGTTTACCATTCTTACTTTAGCTTGTCTAATAATGGTGACAGCTTGATTCGTTTTGAATCCAAGTTCTTCTAAATCTTTTCGACAGATCATATTTTTCATTTTATAAACTCACTGGACTTAGGATGAAGTTGTAGACACGATTTGATAGAATTTCTTTAAGAAAGGATCGTGTTGGCCCATGAGCAGG
>CAKPZY010000077.1 GCA_934215475.1 uncultured Ligilactobacillus sp. | reverse complement strand
TATTTAATTGCATTCAAAAATAAAAAATTACATAAAAAAAGCCTTCAATCCCAGAAGTAAGGAAGAAGACACAAAAATACAATTACAACTTTCAACGGGCGTTCTACTTTTAAGTGTGATCTTTATGGGCTTTTCATTTCATAGTATTGGTTATGGCTTGCTTGGACTGGCAGAAATTCTTTATTTTGATCCGTTAACACAGTGGTTCACAATTAAGGGGGTTAATAGATTTGTCAGTATTTTCTTAAGCCTAGTAATTTTAGTGTTAACATTTATTATTTTGGCAGTAATTACCGGCATACTTTTTAAGTAGGCGGTTTTATGAAAGCAATGAACATCTTTTTAACTATTATGGTCATTGTTAGCCCATTTATTTACTTATATTTTGATTTTAAAGAAAGCCTTTGGGGCCGGATTGCAAGTTTGATTGCTATGACATTGCAGGAATAGCAATTCTTGAAAAAAAGATAAACACAAGTAAGAGTAAAACAGAGGGCCCATTTATAACAATGGACCCTCTGTTTAGTTGGGAAATAGACGTTTTAATGAATTTTTGTTGCACTTCACTATTATTTTTTTACTTGTTTATTTCATTTCTGACTGAGAAACCCACTTATGATTTTTAACTTCAACCATCCCATTAGTAGGTTGATAATTTACCATATAAGCTGGACCGGAATGGACTTTAACAATTTTACCGGAAGCTCCTTTCATACCAGCCATATGAGAAGCTGTAATTTTTATATGGTCGCCAACTTTATAGTTTGTTTTATTACCCTTAATTTCTGGACCAACGATCCATTTATGATCTTTCACTTCTGGCTTACCATTAGTGGGTTTATAGTTAATTTCATATAGTTTAGTATCAAATACTCCAGCAATGGTAGCTGTGGCTCCCTTCATACCGGCCATATGAGAAGCAAGTAAAGTAACTTGGTCTCCTTTTTTAAATGAACCCTTAGAAGTCGCAATTAAATTGTTGGGATCAGATCTATAAAACTGTTGAGCAACCCAATTATATCCTTGCGGAAAAGTCTTATCCCATAAAGACCAACCGTGATCATAGCCTGAATCTTGGATATATTTTACTGAAATGCCTTTCTTTTTCAAAATGTTAACAAAAGAGGAAACATCTTTAATATTAACTACAGTATCATCCTTGCTGGTTTCAACATAAAACTTGACTGCTTTAGCTTTTTTCTTGAAGTTCCGAGTTGGATAATATTTGCGGTTATTTTTTTGCATTCCTTTACCATTTTTGTTAGCAAAAGCAATCAGGGTATTAGAATCTTTATTACTTATCTTCCTATAGATCGCTGGTGAATAAGCCATAACTTTAGAAAATTGGTTAGGGTATTTTAAAGCCAACCTGGCAGCTCCATATCCTCCCATGGAAAGACCGCCGATAGCAGTTTGCGAAGCTTTCTTTGATACTTTATAATTTTTTTCTACATCAGGCATCAGATTATGAATGATGGCCGATTGCATCTGCATTCCACTTGGCGAATTAATATACCAACTATTAAACCCGTCTACAAACACAGCAATCACTGGTTGACCAGTTCGCTGCCTTGCTTGATCTAACATTTGCTGTGTATTCATTTTATTCCACATATCACCATGATTATTTAAAAAACCGTGCAGCAAATACATGACCGGATATTTTTTATTAGACTTTGGATTATATCCAGCAGGTAAATACACATCATAGTTCCAGTCCAGTTTAAGGATCTTAGAATAAAAAGCATAGTTGGTAACAATGGCACTTCTCTTTTGTACCTGGTTAGAAGAGATCTTAGGATCGTAAGATATAATATGGTTTCCCTTGGGTACAGCTTGATCTCCCATAATATTTCCCAAAGTATCAGCTTTAGATACTATCCCGTTTCCTAGAATAATAACGAAGGCTAAAAATAAGGTCAAAAATATTTTTTTAGGAAAACTACTATTTTCATTTTTCATATATATCCTCCCTAGAAGTAAAAAATTTAAAATAATTTCAAACTTAATTATAGCTTTACCTGAAAAGGCTTACAATTATTAACGTTTCCTAAGCTCTTTGGAAAAGCTTAATGGTTAATTGCCCTTTAAAACGTTATCAAACTTTTTAGCTTAAGACCTTTTTTACATAAAAGAGGCAGGCCAACAGCATTTGGCTCCTTGTTTAGGCTTTATAACTAGAAAGGCGGACATCGCTGTCGTTAAATAATGTCTAACAGAGAAACAATCTATTTTAATAATTTATGTAAGCAAAGAACCTTATCTGTTAAAAGATAAGATCCTGCTAACAAAGTCCGTTAAATGTCAAACATAAGGCCAGAGATTCCCCAAAAAGGCCTATTTAATTCATTTTCAACACGCTACTCTTGAATGGATATTATTTTTTATTTTAACTTGTCCGTTTTATATAGGTAGAAACAAAAGCAGTCAAAATAAAACACCACGAAGGCTGTCAAAATTGTCATAAAAGCAATTAACACATACAATTCAGTTGGTTGTAACAATAATGAAACTGTAGCACTGCATATAAACGTCATAAATAGCAGACGATACTTCTGTATCTTATTAATTTTGATATAACAAATATTATTTATTAATTTTCTCAAACTATCACATTTTTTTAGTGAGGTTGTGATGCCATATTAAATGAACAATCAGGATAATAATGAACAAAAAGAGCCAAACAGCCAAAGAAGCAAGTTGGTTCCCAAGGCTATTCACAGCCCCACTTCCGTCAGTGGTTCTAAACCAAAGAAACAGTGCTCCTACAATAAATAAGAAAGTCCAAAATATGGAACTGATTTTGAATATTTTCATTCTCATCCTTCTTTCTTTAACCT
>CAKPZY010000076.1 GCA_934215475.1 uncultured Ligilactobacillus sp. | reverse complement strand
TGGGTAAAACACCGCTTAAATTTTACCCATTGACCTATCCATTGGGAGAGATGACCATTTCAATCCAAAAGGGAACTGGGACGACCTGAAAATCCACCTCTAAAAATTAAAAAACTGTGTCATAATGGTTGATGTAAACTCCCGTTATGACGCAATTTTTATTTTTGTTTACGAGTTATTTTTTTAAGTGTTGTCAGTTTTGCCTTAGCCCAATTAAATATAGATTGATTTCTTGCTAGGATCACTATTTTTGTAGTTTCTTATCTGCAGCTTTGTTCCATATCCAACAAAAGCCATAAATTATTAGTGGTCCAAAAGTTATAATATAAAATCCAGTCGAGCTGGGAACTAAAAGGTATGTACCTATGAGTAAAATAATATTTAACAGATAAACCGAACCAAAATTTATTTTTTAATGTGATCTGCCCCCTCGGGAGTGAAGAATGGTTATTATAGTGGCTTTCATCTAAGTCTGTTTTATGAATTTGCAGTATAGCGTGACAAGCCCCACCAATTTGGGACTAGTTGTTCGAGAGTAATGGTTTTCCTTTTTTCATAGTCTACTAGGATCTCGGTATTTTTATTTTTTTTATCTAACTGCATTAAAAATTCTCTACAAGCACCGCATGGCATACTATTAGGATCCCTTTCACTTGGAGCCTCATCCCGAAAAGCAATCAAACTCTTAATATGGGTTTGGTCGCTATTGGTATACATATTTAATGCCGCGACACGTTCTGCACATAAATTGCAAACACCACTGCAACTTTCGATGCAAAAGCCTGTATATATTTCCCCATTTTCAGCTTCAATCGCGCTAACCACATTATGCGCATAAATAAATGGAGTAACATCGTGGGGGTAGTACTCTTTTTGAGCATTCGTGTATAATTTTTCCCAAATATCCATTAAACATTCGCTTCCTTATTCTTTTTACGTAAAAGTATGTTTTTAGACCCATTCTTCCTTGAGTAATGACCAAAGATTGCCGTCATGAAACCCATCTTGGTCCAACTCGACTGAACGGATATGTCCGTCAAAATGAAAACCGGCTTCTTTTGCAACTTGGTTACTGCGTTGATTTTCGACAGTAGCTATAATTTCTATTTTATTCAAACGATAATCATTAAATCCTATGCTGCACATACTGATTACAGCATGGTGGATAATTCCCTTACCTACAAATTTGTTCCCTAACCAATAACCTAGGTCGGCACTCTGATTAGCGGCATTAATACTATTAAAACTGATCATGCCCGCCAAATCACCTTGATACCGGATCAATGTATCCAGTGAAACAGATTTACCGTACTGCTGTAAGGATTCCACTAACGCCTGTTTTTCATCTTCAGGAGACATAACATTCGGGACCCATGGCAGCCAAGGTGTTAGCGTGGCGCGGCTTTCGTCGATTAGCCTGAAGAGGGGCTCTGCATCTATTTCAGATCTAGGTAAAACTAAATTGATATCTTGATCCACTTTGTATGTAAATATAGTGATCATCTCCTGTGGGTCGTTTTGAAAATTATTTTATCATAATAAAAAGGGATGGGGGCGAATTAAACCGTCCTATCCCTTTTCTGTACTTCTTTTTCAGATACGAAAGTTAGTTAGTTCTCCCGTTTTCAGTATCAAGCCAATTTAGCATAGTCTGAAGTGCTAAACCTGTGTTACCTACTTGGCAATGATCTGCTGCTTGTTCACGCGTTGTAAAGACACGTGCGGTCAAGGAATGAACGCTTGTCAAGCTTTGGATCTGTTGGGACAGTTGTTCCAGTGGGACATAGTGGTCTTTTTGACCAGCCAGTAACAACACATCTTGGGTTACTTTATCTGAAATCGGCTGTGTACGAAAGAGGGTCGTTTTGCGTAGAAAATCGTAGGGCGTTTCACAGCCCATAACCTGCATTCCTTGATTTACCGCCCATTGCACAGTTAAATTATTGTTCATCTCTTTATTTTCGGCCTGATTCAACTCATCTCTGCCAGTGTTAGCAAGAACATTTTGCCGGACGAAATCTCTAAATTCACTCGGGATCTGGTTTAATGAAACCGCAAATAGATCTGGAAAAATGTCGAAACAGATGACTTTTGTGACTCTTTTTTCAAAATCTGCAGCTCGTAAAACCAAATTTCCGCCCAGGGACCCGCCAATTAAAATGACATCATCCAAGTGAAAGAAATCGAGTACTGCTTTGACTGGCTTTTCCCATTTGTGGGTCATCGGCAGCTTTTGATCTTCTAGAACTGCTCACTGGCCTGGGCCTTCAAATGCAATGACGTTATAACCAGCATCGCGCAAGATCAAAAATGTTTTGGTAGATTCCTCAATATAGCCGTCAAACCCTCCAACAAACATGATGGTACCTTTTGATTGTAAAACGTTGGCTTGATATCGGTAGGCTGATAGATGATGTGCCCCATAAGGAATATTAAAGTGTTGGTCCGTTGTAATACCGTAGTAGCCATTAATTAATTCGATAAACTTGTTGCGCAATTTTTGTTTGCGTGGATCACTTTCTTTGATGAAAAATTCAGCTCCCCGAAAATACAGCGCGGCATTGAGTTTCTTACCATTGCTTAAAGATGCGACACCCAACTGCAGAAATTTTTGAATAAAGTCACCGTAATCATGGATCTGCGAGCCGACATTCTTTAATTCCGCTAACATTTCTGGATCATTAGAGAGCCTGAAGAAACGGTTCATTTGAAAATTGATTTGCGTATTAGAATTTAACCGATATGATCCCACTGGGAAATCTTTTGTCGTCCATTTTTTATCCAATTGGAACACTCCTTTTTTAAACTAAATTCTTGAAGATATATCTCTTAAGTTTCAATTACTATATTGTTAAGTTTAAACAGAGTAGGATAAAACAAAAGATATCGTAGACAAAAAGAGGTGTTT
>CAKPZY010000075.1 GCA_934215475.1 uncultured Ligilactobacillus sp. | reverse complement strand
AAAGAGGTTGCGTCGTACCATAGAATCACGCTTTGCAATTTTAGTGGACAACTACGGTATCGAGCGCAACTTAACCCGTTCATTAGTTGGCTTTTGGTTAAAGATTGAATTGACGGTTTTTGTTTATAACCTAGGCTTTTTCGATTTTGATGAAAATGGAATTATTACAAACTAGCACCACGCGTATTTTATATTAAAATTTGTAAAAAGGAGCATATTTATGAAAGATATTTTACTGAGCTTTAGTTTACTGACTAATTTAGCCTTATTGGGTATTTTAAAAATCGCCCAGGCCAAAAATGATGCCTTGAAAAAGCAAATCATTTTAACAGATAAACGCACAGAAGACATGTCAAAAAACAATATAGAGAAGGGTTAAATATGCACATCAGTGATAATAGTATTGATCCAGGTTTAAGAAGAACAGGGAAGATCATTCGGACTATCATGCCTAGCTTTACCGAAAAAAAGATCAAGGCTATTCGAAGTATGAATAGCCTTTCAGAAGGGGTCAATAACTCCAAATTTAATTATGAACAACATTTTGTGACACGAGCAGATGGGTCTAAGCTACGTCTTTGCGTGTACTCTTCTAATACACCCAAGAAAGATGTGCCGGGTGTCTTGTGGATCCATGGTGGCGGTTATGCTATAGGGATCCCAGAAATAGAAACAGTTTCATTTGCTGACCTGATTTATAAACTCGGTGCCGTGGTAGTGGCTCCTGATTATTGTCTTTCTACCGAAAAGCCTTATCCTGCTGCTTTATCCGACTGTTATGCCGGTTTAGAATGGCTCCGCCAACATACGGCTGAGTATGGCATTCGTGATGATCAATTAGTTGTTGCCGGTTCAAGTGCTGGCGGTGGTTTGACCGCTGCATTGTCTTTGTATGCCAGGGACAAAGGAGACATTGCTATCGCGTTTCAAATGCCTCTCTATCCCATGATCGATGATCGTCCAACGGGGTCTTCTATTGATAATGACGCACCTGTTTGGAACACTAAGTCTAATCAGACTTGTTGGGAAATGTATCTAGGGTCACTATATGGCAATGAGCATGTTCCCGCGTATGCTGCCCCAGCTAGAGCAGAAGATTTATCTAATTTGCCGCCTACAGTTTCTTTCGTCGGAGATATTGAACCCTTTTATGATGAAACTGTAAGTTATATTGAGAAGTTGCAAAATGCTGGGGTCCCAACGACTTTTAAAGTTTTTCCAGGGGCTTTTCATGCATTTGACATGTTATGTCCCAAGGCGCAATTATCCCAGGAGGCTCACGAATTTTTCTTTGATAGTTTTAAGTATTATAGTGAGCGCTATTTTGCTAAACAACCGTGTAAATAGTTTTATATAGTTGTTAGATAGGACTTCATTGAAAATTGATGCATGAATATGAGCCTTAATTTTTGGGGCCCCAGACCATTTATTGTTAAAATGAAACTAGAAATGCAATCCCAGGAGGGTCATTATGCCAGAAAACAAATTTAGACCCAAATTGGCGAAAAATAAATTCGTTCATCCTGGCTCATATTGCCATAACGATACTCACTAACATCAGTTGCCATTTTTTGATATGGACGATCAGTTTGAAAGCGTCGATGAAGACGATTTTTGGCCTTCTTACCCTGGGGACCAATAGACGAATCGTATTTCCGAGTCTGACGATTATATATTTGTGATGACAGTCCGTTCTCTCGCATTAGACGGCTAACTCTTTTGTGGTTAACTTTAATTCCACGGTGATGTAGCTCATCGGTTACGGGCCGATAGCCGTAGCCAGGGTTCTGTTGCTTGATGTCCTTAATGATTTGGAGTAGTTCTTGATTATCTTCGGCTTCGCGGCGATGGGCTTGATAATAAAATGTGCTCCGCTTAATGGTGATGTATGGCAAAATCTCCGTTAAGCTAAATCCGAATTCCTGCCTTAGTTCTTGGATGCTTTGATATTCCTCTTTAACTGTCCGCGAAGTTGAACTAAGGCCTCGAGTTTTTTTAAGTATTCGTTCTCCACTTTCAAAGCCCGATTCTCAGCCTTTAAGCGTTCTAACTCTGATAGTTGCTTACTAGCTTGGCAATTATGGTTAGTAGTCATGTGTTTTGCCCGTCCTCTTCTGATAAACAAGGCTTCGGCACCATATTGATTGAGCTTTCTTTGCCAGTTGGCGATTGTCCCCGGATTACTAATATCAAATTGGAGTGCTGTTTGTGGGTACGAGGCCTTGTGTTATTTTTTCCAGTTTAAGACTTTTAGCTTGAAATTACCATCATAATCATATTTTGGTAAACGAATTTCTAGGCCTTGAACACCATATTTTCGATAACGAGCGACCCACATTAGGACAGAATCACATTTCTTAATACCCAACTGACAAGCAACGGTCGTTGAACCAATTCCAGACAAATACATCTGAACTGCTTTCAGCTTAACTTCTAAACTAAACTTAGTCATACTAAAACCCCCATAGTTGGAATTCTTTGTCCAACTATGGGGGTTCACTTCATCTACCAGAATAGTAGACTCTTTGCCTATTTATTTTTAGGAAGATGGATAACGATTTTGCCTGTTGTGTGGCCGCTTTGTATTTCTTGATGAGCAGCCTGGATCCCTTACGCTGTAAATGGATAATTAGCAACAATTACTCTCACTTGATCAGAAGCAACCAATTTTCCCAAAGCTGTCAGACTTTCTGGCGCTGGATAAGAAGTCATGAATTCAGGCTTTTGCGAGGCATTCTTCTGTTCCTCGGTCAACTGAGCACCACCATTGATCGTGATCAGTTTGCCAGCTGGTTTCAAAACAGACAAACCACCGGTAATATCATCGACCGTGCCAAATACCTTATGATAATATGCGCTATTCATAACGACATCATGCCCGACATACAGCTGGCTAATACCACTGACCTTGACGCGGTG
>CAKPZY010000074.1 GCA_934215475.1 uncultured Ligilactobacillus sp. | reverse complement strand
TCATGGGCCAACACGATCCTTTCTTAAAGAAATTCTATCAAATCGTGTCTACAACTTCATCCTAAGTCCAGGTTTTAATTTATGGATCTCAATATAAGACATTAAGTGATAGTGCAAAATTAGGATATATGATTTTACATGATAGACTAGATTATTCATTGAAAAACAACTGGGTTGATGAAGATAACCGGGTTTATTTCATTTTTACAAATCAAGAACTAACAGATCTTATGGGCTGGTCAAAAAAGAAAGTGATTAGGGTAAAAAATGAACTTGAAAACCAAGGATTATTATTTCAGAAAACCATGCACTTTAATCCCAAAACTGGTAAAAATGAACCAAATAGATTGTATTTAGCAGATTTAGAAGTTACGGCAACAGACATTTATACAAAATCCCGTCAACAAGAGCCACGAACCTTTGGTACACGCGAAAGTGTCAAAAAGAGTCACGATCTAGACTATACTAATAATTTAGACACTAATAGATACAATATAGATACTCAAAAATTGGACTTTTCCACAGCCCAATTTTCACCAGCAGAACTAGAAAAACAAAACAAGGATTTGGTGAACCATGCTAATGATTTCTTAACTGATGAAGATAGTGGTTTACCAGTTTTCTTAGAACCCGAAGCCGTACAATTACTTAGCTTCTGGTGCCGAACCCCACAACAAATGCGCCGTTTCATTGGCATTATTTTAAATGCTAAGTACCGAGTTGAGAAGGATCACAAAGATATTGGGGTCCTAATCCCACTTGACGACGAAGAACTCAAACCTTTAATGACTAAAGCCTTGAGACGCTACTTTAACGCCCTGAGAAGCAATGAGAAGCACATCAAGAATGTTGAAAACTACTTGTACGGCACCATGCAAAACCTATTTGGCGTTTGGTGGAATAAACAAGCGGCTAGAGAATATGCGGCTAAACACCCCGAAGAACAGAACACTGACAATGAGCGTTCTTGGAATCAAACGTCATATAGGCTCGTTTAAGCCGTTTTAAGTGTTACATGCATAATTATTAAAACTGCTTTAAAATCGCTTAGAAGAAAAAATAGGCGTCTTGAATAGTTAAATAGGCGATAACTGAACTAAATAAATGTGAAGAGAGCTTTTTAAATGACCAAATCAAGCAAAGAAGTCGAAAAAATAGAGTAATTATTGGCTGCCCCTTGGGCAGTCGATAGTCAAGAGATTTGGGAGCAAGCAGCACATAATCCGAATCCTGATAAACGTAAGCTGTTTGATGCGTTATACATTTACCTCCTGGATAAATGCCAAGAAAAAATCATCAATAAAAAAACTTTGTACCGTACACAGTCAGAATTACTTAAACATTCTAAGAGGCTGTCTAAAATCTCTTAAGTAATAGTGCCAAAAACGCCAGAACAACCTTAATTTGACTTAATAAATATTTGTATATACAATGAATGCAATTAAAAACTAATCGGTCTGTGCAGGCGTACCCGAAACAAAATTGTGCCGTTGAGAAGGGATTATTATGCTTTCAATGGTTTATTTGTTGTCCATGAGCTTACTTGCCGGTATTTTAACGGGAATTATTGGTATGGCTTCGTTAACACTTTATCCAGTATTATTATCCATTGGGGTTGCACCGATTTCTGCCAATGCAACTATTACAGTTGCAACTGTAGGTGCTGGTGTGGGAACAGTAACTTCTTCACTGAAAGAATTAAAGCATCATTGGAAAACGGCATTTATTGTGGCCGGCTTAAGCACAATCGGCAGTATTATTGGAGCATTTATTTTAATTCATAGCTCTAATTCAGGGTTTAAACGAGTGGTACCTTTTTTTATTTTGTTAGCTGGAGCTATGTTACTTTGGCCAAGTAAAAATTCCAGTCATCATAACGAGTTAAGCTTGTGGCGGAATATCGTTGGTTGGCTCAGCATTGTATTAATTGGATTATATAATGGCTATTTTGGAGCTGCTTCTGGACTGTTAATGATTGCAGTATTGTCCAAAGTGGTTGGTGGTGAATACGCAACCTATAATGCAATTCGTAATTTTGAGTCTTTTATTAATAATATTGTATCAGCTGTTATGTTCATTATTATGCTAAAAATTCAGTGGCAGATTATTATTCCACTTGTTTTAGGACTTTTAATAGGCGGCTATATTGGGCCAATCATCGTTCGGTTTATTCCATCAAAGATCATAAAAAAAGTTGTCGGTATTTTTGCATTAATTTTAGCTAGTATTCTTATGTACCAAGCGTATTCTTAAGTTGGAAATGACTTAGATAAATATTATTTTATTTCACCAATTGATGCCGGTAAATATTATGGAACAGGTCACGAGAAATAGCATCAGCAAATAGGGCGAGAAACCGAATTTAGGTTTCTCGCCCTATTTGCTGATGCAGAGGCTAGTTGTGTTTTAGTTGGGTTAAGTCATTGCTGCTTCACCTCAGTTGTTAGGCCAGGTCTATCAACAATAAGAAGCTGAATAAAATGATGAATGATAAAACAGCAGTTTACAGTAGTGAGTTACCGGTAATGGTGATGAAAGTCAATTTGAAATGTTTAGACGAGGTTGGTGATCAAGAGTAATATCGACAATTTACTTGGATTAAAAGCACAGCGGGTATTTTCAGATCAGGAGACGTTGTAAATGGTAAATAAAAATCGAACTGAAATTAAACTCCAATCATTAACAACTAGCGCGCACTTTAAGGCTTATTTAAAGCAGATGAAGTTGTTAAAAAACGTTATAGTTAGTCAAATCATAATTTAGTAGAAATCACATTCAAAACTGATAACGTCGCAATCTACGATAATAGCCACCGTCTTAACTTTTCTACAAGCTCAATTATACAAGAAGAGAGATGGACTAGGCAATGAACGATAATAATTGTGAAAAAACCAAGTATTTACAATATCTATTAGACAAGCAATTAGATTGGATACAAAAATCAGATACAAAAGCTTCAGTCTTATTATCAGCAATTGGGGTGTTATTTACTTTATTGATAAACTCTCGCTTCTATGGTGTCGTAGTAAATTGTATCCACTATCTTTTTATCAAAGATAAAATTTTTGTAACGGTACTTATTTTTTTGCTAGTAATTGGATTAATATTAGTCTTTATTGGTGGATTCTATTTTGGATTTGAGTCAAATTTTTAGACACAATTATGTATAATTTCTAACTAACTGCTACTTCTTTTTCATCTGGT
>CAKPZY010000073.1 GCA_934215475.1 uncultured Ligilactobacillus sp. | reverse complement strand
CCTGCTCATGGGCCAACACGATCCTTTCTTAAAGAAATTCTATCAAATCGTGTCTACAACTTCATCCTAAGTCCACTTATCAGAGGTGATATATGGAATAATTTTTAAACCGATATATACTATTAAGCCTAAAACTGGTAAAAGTGTAACGCCAGAAAACCTAGAACTGTATGAATCAATTATTCCTTTTGCATTCCAGTGAGAAGGAATTTCTGCTGGCATTTGTGGATATAAAGCACAGCCTAACAAAAATACGCCAACAATAAGAACTGGTAAAAACCAATCTTTTTTAGTCGTGTTCAAAAAATCCTCCCCTAATACCATTAAAACTATAAGAGCAATAGACTTGCTGTTATTTTGCCTGACAAAGCAAAGAAATTTAGCATATGCATACCGCCATAAGGTATAACTTTTATATCAATTAATTAAGCATTATAATTATATATTATGTGAATTGCAACACAAAGGCCTTGCTGTAGATTTCGGATAAATCTCACTATGTAGGGTCCATTACCACATAATGGACCCTGCTTTTGTAATTCAACTTTTTCGTACCACAAAAAAATTAGTAATAAAAAAGACAAATAATGCAACTAATAAAATAGTCAGGTCAATAGTTTTGCCGGTATTCGTGTTTGTTAGGAAAAAGCCGATATTTCCAGGTAAACGCATGGCAATTCCTAACGCAGATAACAGCAGATAGAAAAACGCCAAAGGTAGCCACATTTTTTTATCATTCTGCTTGCTATACAAAACAATTCCTACAGCAAGCCAAAATAGGATAAGGCCAATTCCTAATCCATTATTTATAGTTATCTGGAAAGGCGTAGCGACAAAAAGTAAAATTAAAAATATTGGAGCCACAAAAATAACACCAATTAAGAAGGAACTTATACTTTTTCGCAATTTTGAGCCACTTTGAGAGTCAATTTTATAAATGGTTGTGCCCAAATATCTAAAGAATAAGAAAACAGCTAATATTACATATAGACCAACTAATGCAAAAGCCCCTATATCGAAAGTTGAATTCGGTGATGTCATACTTGGTAAGGAAACAAAGAACAAATAAATGACAAACACAAAAGTAAGGCCTTTGAAAAAATTTGAAATACTTTTTGGAAATTGACCAAGTAAGTCATCAGCTAAACTTTAAGGATTTTTCCCAAAATATTGCTTAGCTGAGATGTAATCTGCCTGTGCATCAAGAATATCTTGTAAAATTTCCAATAATTTAGATTCAATAGCTTCTTGACCCTGAATAAAACTGTGTAAGCGAACATATAAGAGTAGATCACTGTAGAATTTTTCATTTTCTGGAGTTAATTGTTGGCGTAATCGATTATTTTTTTCAACAAAATATTATTCTTTAGTCGAGCACGAACCGTCGGATAGCTGACAGCGTATATTTTTGCTAATTGCTTTAATGATCCAGAAGAAAGGACCAACTGTTTAATGAACTCTTGATCTTCTTCTGCTAAAGAAAGAAACCATTTCATTTTTGCACTTCCTTCAATATTATTTATTATAGTTAAACCTAATTAAAAACAAAGTGCAAATTGAAGACACAAAAAGAACATTATCTAATAAATAATGTTCTTTAAAAATGATTTTGGACTTAAGCGTGGCTGGGACAAAACTGTTCTTTTTATCAAACTTGGAGCATTTTGTTCCAGTCCATTTTATGTTGGCTTTATATCTGCTATTAAATCATGTAAGTCAATTTCACTTGTTTGGTTGCAGTTGGTTTAAAGAAAACCCAGTTAAGGAATGGTTGTGACTGGCGGTGATCAATCTAGCTGCAGGTGTTTTTTTAGGAGTTTTGACTAAGTTCGAAGCCTGCTCAATTATGTCCTGGATATTTGCTGACAACTCATTAGAGGCCACCCAATCTTGCAATTCATCTAAAAGCTCGGTAGCTTCAGAATGATATTTACTTTGCATTTTTGGGGCTTCTGTGGCGACGTAGTCATCTTTTTGTAACGCAGCCATTAATTTGGCAGTGGTCAGATCTTTAGTCATTTTCAGAACCTTGTCTAAAAGAAACAATAACCAGACATTTAAGAAGTCGAGCATTCCTGATGAGACGCCAGTTTTTGACAATGGATCTAAATCAAACCCGCGCAATTCTATATATGAAACATTTTGTTCTCCACGTAATCGGACAGGTCCGTAATATTCCCTAGCGGTATCAATCAAACCAGAGTTGACTGCATCTTCCAGAGAATGGCTATATTTTTGGAACGAATTATAATCCGCTAGAAATAGCGGATCATTATAATAACCGTACTGATGGCTATTATGCAAGCTACGCACTGCCGCAGTCGACTGCCAACCAAAATTTTCTTCAGCTAGCGGTGATGCTCCATTTAGGTAGATCAACAACCACCTGTTACTGATAAATAATTGGGCCACTCGACAATATAGAACGTCACAAAATTTAGGAAAAGATAAGAAGGTTTTTGAGCCATCAAATAATTCAGCCAGTAAAGCGGGGGGAAAACTAACATTGACATGAACACCTGTCATCATCTGTTTTCTTCGACCATAGCGCTGCGCAAGTCCTAAACGGTAACGGTATTGTTGTTCATCTAAATATGCTATCGGGATCTGCTGTTCTTTTTTGGGTAAAGCAGGAGGCATACTCAGAGGCCATAACCCACTACCCCGAGGAAGCTTTGTGATCACCTCTTCTTGTAATGAAGCTAAGCATTCTAAAGCCTGGCTTACAGTTGGAACAGGAGAAGTAGCTAATTCTAGCTGTGTCGCTGCAAAGTCCAGACTGATCTTACCTAGTAAGTTTTTCTCCAGTAATTTGGAAGGGACTTTTACCAATTCGCCATTGGTCAAATCAACCAAGTTTTTTTCAACTTCTAAACCAAAATTACTCTGTAAACCTGTGTGTACTTGTTTTGCTGTTAAAAACTTATTCATATTCACTTTTTCCACCACTTTAATTAATGATCAGCAATATTTTTTGCTTTTAAAACGTCGTTCCAGTTCGTTTTGTCTCGACCACTTATTCTGTATGGGTCCATTACTCACTAATGGAACCTTAAAAGCTTTATCTCTTCAACGTTCTTAAATCCTTTAGATTTAATACTACAATTACGTTGTATTTAAAATTCAAATATAAAAGTTTTAGAACGCCAACTATCTTGACGCGGTATTTCTATCTTATGGCCATTAAAAGAAACTTTTTCTTTCAATTTTTTGAAGGTTGGACTTAGGATGAAGTTGTAGACACGATTTGATAGAATTTCTTTAAGAAAGGATCGTGTTGGCCCATGAGCAGGA
>CAKPZY010000072.1 GCA_934215475.1 uncultured Ligilactobacillus sp. | reverse complement strand
CAAAAAATGGTGATAGGAAATGTTTCAGACCAATACCATAGTTCAAAAGTTGTCGATATAATAATTTTAATCATAGTAGTCGTCGTCATTTTTATCATCGAAAAATTAACAGGGCGCTAATTCAATAATGGCATTTATTTCTAGAGCACATTTATGATAAAGTGACCTTCGATAAAACTGATTAAAGATCTGCTTTACTTTTTTACAGATTTTCTATATTTTTGTGCTTCCTTTACGCGCACTTGGGTAACAGAGTCAATGTTTAGATCAAATTTTGTGTTAAATATTTTCTTGAAGTTTATAATTCTATCCAGAGTCTTTTTTCCAAATGTGAAATCACCAAAATACAACTCCCACACCGCAAGCCACAATTGCCGATGAACTCTAGCATCCCAATCGAATAGGCTCTCATTTAAATTAACAAATTTTTCCCTAAAATCATAAGCTGCTGTGTAGTCCCTGTTGTTTAAGTAGGTCTGTAAAACGACGCCATAATAATTAATTAGTATGCCGCTAATTTGAAATTTATCTTCGTATTTAGGCAAGTACTCGGCACAATTTTTTTCCATGCGTGCAGTAACTGTAGAAACCTTAATTTTAAATTCTTTATGCGCAGAAATAACTGGGACTAACATGTCTACTCTCTTAATTTCCTGCAAAGTCCAGTTTTTTTGGCCTAGCAAATGAGATATGAAGACGCGAATATTTTTAGTTAAAGAAAAATTTAGATGGCCAAAAAGCACTAATAATAATTCAACAAACCCGGCAACAATCTGAACCTGTATATTATTACTATCCTGATGTTTATGTAACCAGTGCGCCAAAGCACTGAAAGACTGTGCTTCATATAGATGACCAGCTTCAGCTAACATGCTATCTATTGGCGATAACTGATAATCATTACTTATATATTGAAATTCATTTGGAGAAATTGCCAAGTTATCTAAAATTTGAAAAAGCTTGCCCGCTTGAATATCATTTTCGCCGCTTTCAAAACGATTAGCAAAAGAGCGTGAAATGATACCCGAATAAACCTGTTTTTGAGATAACCCCTTGATCAGGCGTATTTTTCTAACAGTCTCACCAGTGTTCATCAGACTAGCGCCTCCTTTTTGTTGCATATTTGCAACAATTTTGCTGATAATATTCTTTATTTTACTGCTAAAGTTAAAACAATCAATAAAAACAGTACAAATAAGGAGGCATAAACTTGGAAATAACTATGAATGAATCAAATCAGCAGATTTTTAAAAGTGTCGCCAGTAATTTTGTTAGTTCGTTAAGCAGTAATATGTTCACTTACGGATTGGGATTAATGCTATTGAATCAAACACATTCTGCACTAAGCTTTGGGCTTGAAATGGCGATCGTGCCAATTGTTAGTTTGCTTTTTATGATCCCCATTGGTAATTTTGTGGACAAATATCCGCATAAAAAAATTATTCTAGTAAGTATGTTGACCAGGATCGTGTGCTTGTTTGTTTTAGCTATTACCATCAATTCTTTTAACGGTATGTTGAAATTTATTCCAGTTTGCATCTTCGTTTCAATCAATTCCCTTGCTGGTCTGTTTGCTACTACGGCATATTCGGCAGCGATCCACGAATTAGTCAACGATACAAAGATTCATCAACTTAGTTCGTTAACCAGTGCTACAAATTCTTTTACCAACATCTTTGCCCCAGCGTTAGGTGTTACAGCATATACAGCCCTTGGCTTTCAACCCTTTGTCTGGCTTGAAATTGCTGCTCTCCTAGTTTCTGCTTCAATAACTTTAGTAATGAGGTTCCATTACCAGGACCATTCAGCTAACAAAAATACAATCAAAGAGCGATCGCAATTTGTTAACTTCAAAAAGGGCCTGCAATATATCGCTCACCAGGCCTTAATTAAGGATCTAATTTTGGTTGCAGTTGTGTTAAATTTTATGTTTTCTTCAATCACCATGGGATTACCATATATCATTAACACGCAACTCCATTTAGGTAACTCATTGATTGGGCTTTTAGATACTTTTAGTGCAGTTGGTGGCGTATTAGCCGGCATACTGATGAATTTCTTACCCGATAATAAGGGAAAACGAGTAAAAATTATTATTCCATTATTTGTTTGCGGCTTCTACTTTTTATCCCTAGGAGCAATTTTTATGTTATTAACCAATATTAAGTTGATCGCCTTTTTTGGTTCAGTTACACTGTTTATCGGCGGACTGGGGCTTTCCATTTTAAATATCACGATCCAAATTATCATTCAAAAAACAACGCCGACTAATATTTTAGGGAGAGTTACTTCCACAATGGGCACGGCTTGTATAATTACTATGCCGCTAGGCACCTTATTTTTTACGTTTGTTTTCCAAAGTATTAGCAATGGTGCAATAATTTATTTGTTTTGTGGAATTGTTTGGCTAATTACAATTACCTCAATAGCACCAAGCTTAAACAGAATCATTAAATCAGATACTAATTTTGAAGAAGCCAAGCAGATCGATGATTTAGGTTAAGCTTCTCAAAATTATCTAAAATGAAAGGGATAATAAAACAATTTTTGGCCATCAATTTGTGTAAGTGCGTTTATGTTCATGAACAAAAAGTTCCCGACTGATTTTAGGGTGCTTCCCCCATTTAAGTTCTGGTAATCACTCAAAACTTACAATTTACTTAACCAGAAGTAACATTAAAGGCCCTCAGATAAAACTGAGGACCTTTACTTTTACTTTGCAAATATTTTTTTGTCAAAACCTCAAAAAAGGACCACTAATTTAGCCCTTTTTCAAATAAGCTTTTTAGTACCATTCTGGTTTATCTCCATCAGTATTGGGTTTATTGACCCCGAGAGATTCACCTATATATTCTTCAGGCTTTTGTACTAAATCAGCTACCACTTTTCCAATACTTTTACGAGAAACCTCTGTACCCTTGAAAGGCTCGCCTTTTCGAGTAAACTCATAGCTGACTTCGTCTTTATTAGAAAGCCATGCTGGCCGTAAAATAGTATAATCTAAGTCACTTTGTTCGATAGCCTTGACAGCAGCTGCATAGGTGGGAAGATAGCTTTCGCCTAACATTTTATTATTCCATTCGCCAAACTTACCAGGAACTTCATCGTATATTCCAATAGATGAGATCCAAATCAGACGTTTGACGCTTGCTTCATCCATTGCTTGGACG
This sequence comes from uncultured Ligilactobacillus sp., assembly GCA_934215475.1. Classification (GTDB taxonomy): domain Bacteria; phylum Bacillota; class Bacilli; order Lactobacillales; family Lactobacillaceae; genus Ligilactobacillus. The sequence continues at coordinate 325 of CAKPZY010000072.1, read as the reverse complement.
ATCGTCTTTGCCTGCTGTTCAATATCTGAACCAGCAAGGTTAGCATAGACAATATCCTGACCTTTTAATGCAGATTGCAATAGGTCTTTGTCCAAAACATCACCTTTAATAACTTTCCCACGTGCAGCTTGTTCTTGCGATAATTTATCAGGGTGCCGTAGGTAAAGCGTCATTTTAACATCATCCTGGCCGCCCAAATATTTTTCTGCATATTGTGCAATATTACCAGCTGCACCAAGAACTAATACATTTTTCATATTGACTATCTCCTTTCACGCCACCATTATAATAAACTATCATCTAATTTTAAATGAATTTTATTTAA
>CAKPZY010000071.1 GCA_934215475.1 uncultured Ligilactobacillus sp. | reverse complement strand
ACCAGATGAAAAAGAAGTAGCAGTTAGTTAGAAATTATACATAATTGTGTCTAAAAATTTGACTCAAATCCATTGATGTATTTTCTTTTCCAATCAAATAATAATCAGACGGCTGATTTGGCAGTGCGTGACGTTGATTCAACACTAATTAAAGCAGTTGACAACAAAAATATTAAAATACATTATTTTTCGACAGACGATTCTGCTAAAAAAATCATTGGTGAGCATGATTATGCCGGGGTAATGACTCAAAAAGAGGATAAACTATCCCTGACATTACAAAATAGTAATCAAACAAAGAGTTCAATCTTAAAGAAAAGTCTGCAGCAGGCCCAAATTAAGTTAAAAATTAAGGCTACATCAGTAGCACTAAAAAGCCAAAAACAAGCTATTCAAAAATTGCAGCAAGCTTTGACCATAGCTTCCAAGCAAGCAGGTATTCCAGCTGTTTCACAATCTTCTATACCTACGCAACAAAAGTTGGGAACAAAAAATTATTCAGTCAAAACTCATTATATTTATGGTGACAAGAACACCACATTCTTTGATACCTTTTTACCGGTCATGATGGGTTTTGTAGTCTTTTTCTTTGTTTTTCTTATTTCGGGAATTGCTTTATTACGTGAAAGGACCACAGGAACTTTAAAACGTCTTTTAGCAACTCCGATCAAACGTGGAGAGATTATTACCGGATATTTGAACGGCTATGGCATTTTTGCTTTAATTCAGACATTATTGATTGTTTTGTATAGTACGTATGTCTTTGATATTCAAATTTTGGGTAGTATCTGGTATGTCTTATTGATCAATGTCTTAATGGCTTTTGTCGCCTTAACTATGGGACTTTTTATTTCAACTTTTGCTTCATCCGAATTTCAAATGATGCAATTTATTCCCATTGTGGTCGTCCCACAGGTCTTTTTCTCGGGCATTATCCCAGTAGATCAAATGGCTAGTTGGTTACAAGGGATAGGGCATATCATGCCTTTATATTATGGAGCAAATGCCATGACTGATGTAGTAACTAAAGGAGCAGGTTTTGGTGATATTTGGCCTAGTTTATTAGTGCTAGTGATCTTTGCTGGGGTTTTCTTAGTTTTGAATTTAGCTACTATGCGTCGTTATCGGGAAGTTTAGGAGGTTACAATTAGAGTGACTAATAATATTTCGTCATTATTTGCAGAAAGTTTAAACGAATTAGATTTAACTGAAAAACAAAAGGCTGTTTTACGAGCAAGTTTAACTTTATTTTCAGAAAAAGGGTTTGAAAATACCACCACAGGAGATATCGCTCGCATGGCTGGAGTTGGTGAAGGAACAGTTTACAAGCAATTTAAGACAAAGGAGCAATTGCTTAAAACTATTATTACACCAGCTATTGAACAAGTTATTCCAAAAGTTGTGAATGAGTTTGTTGATACTGTCACCGGTGAGGAAAAGCTTAGTTTTGCGGAATTTTTGCATGATGTAGTACAAAATCGCTTAGAATTCGCTAGTGACAATTTACCTCAATTACGAATTTTTGCTCGAGAGATTTTGATTAATCCAAAGGTCAAAAGTCAACTCAAAAATGAAATACATGAATTATTAAAAGGTAAATTAAAGCAAAGTTTAGAGTATTATCAACAACAAGGACAAGTCGTCGCTTGGCCAGCGTCACGAATTTTTAGATACTTTGCTGGAACTTTTGCCAGCTATGTCTTTCCTGCAATACTTGATTCAGATCGAGAAATCAATGTTGTCCAGGTCAGCCATGAAGCAACAGAGTTCTTGCTCAAGGGTTTAGCACCAAAAAAGTAACGAGAAGAGGATGGGACAAAACTAGTATTAAGTGAAAAAATAACCTTGGATTAAAAATAAAAACTGCAATATAGTGGGATTCTTTCATCTCATTGTGATGCAGTTCTTTTATTTATAGCCAGAATTATTATTTTTGTCCCAGTCCCGAATTTTCCCAGATAAGTCATTATTCCCACAAGGAATTATTTTGCAAAAGCCCAATTAATATATGTGCCATTTCTGTTGGAGACTCACTCATTCCTGATTCCAACCACTCTAATAATACATTTTGCATGGCGCCAGCAATGAAATAGATACGATAGTGATCTTTTTGGGCAAGATTTGCAAAGATTTTTTGAGCATGTTGATTTAACATTTTTTGAATCATGTTTCCAAACCCATTATTGTAAATCAACAAAATGCGCTCACGGTCTTTTAACAATAAAGAAAATGATGTTTCAATTCCACGGAACAATTTTTCTGAGTTGATCATTTGAGGTAAACTTTTATCATTTTTGATATTTTCAGAAACTAGCAGTTTTTTATAGATAGAATTCATATAGGCGTTAATAATTTCTTCTTTATTGTAAAAGTTATGATAATACGTAGAACGCGCAACACCTGCTTGTGTGATGATATCCGTAATTGTAATATGGGAAAAATGTTTTTCTTTTAAAACAGTAAAAAAAGCGTCAGTGATCGCTTGCCGGGCTCTTAAGTTTGTTACGGTACCATAATACAAGTTAGTCACCTTTTTCTAAGTGTGTATTTTTCAAGCTGATTTCATGCTACAGATTTGTAGAATTTGTCTCAGACATTTGAATTGAGAATTAAATTATTTCCTAATACAATTTATAGCATAAAATAGTAAAAGGAGTGAAGTAGTTATGGCTAATTTAGAAATTAAGGGTTTTATTAATGGTCATGAAATTTATTACGATGAATTAGAGGAAATTGAGTATGAACGTGCAAAACATGTTTTACATGAAATGAAAAGTTTGGGTGCTAAAGTTGAAAATCAGGGGGATACATTGTCTGATCAGGCCATTGATGCCTTGTCGCTCCAACAAGCATTGAAGATTAATATTGATACTCGAAATCAATACAGTGCATCAGAAATGCAAGAGTTATATAAAGAACCCCTTAAAATTAGCGACGAAATGTGGAAAAAAGCCAATGAAGGATTTAAGTTTGGCCTAGATAAGATGCAAGAAAGCCATGCCCACATGATTATTAAGGGGATTGATCCAGCTGCACTCACCAATGCTACTAGAGACCCGGAGGAATTAGGGAAAGCTTCTGCGTCAGCGTCAGCAGCTATGAATCCGGAACATTTTTTCATCACTCCCCGAGAAGACGGACTTGAAGGTATGGAAACTTTTGGTATGTATGGTGAACCTAGTGATATGATCGTTAAAGTTAATAATGACTTAGAGACTCAAATTAAACGTGATCCGGATTATCCAGTCGTTTCGGCGGGATTCCCTGTATTAACCAGTGATGGAACACCGATGCATAATATTCCATACCACCAGTTCAAACCAATTGAGAATGGTTTAGAAATTAAATTAGCCGTGCTGCTACCACCTAAAGCACCAAAAGAAATTGCCAAGGGACATCAGTGGCATTTAGCAATTGAATTTTGGGAAATGATGAAAGCGGCTGGTAACAGATAAAACAAAATTATTTTAGCTAATTTTTGAATATAGTATTGAGTAATAAGCTCACAGTAAACAATTTTTTCCTGTGAGTTTAATTTTGTTTATATTCCCTCTCTTGCTGGTGACTCTTAGATGAGTGAGATGTTGTAAGAGAGGAGTTTTAGCAAATAGTTTTCCTAAAAATTCAATAAGAGGATCCATTACTTAATAATGTATCCTGCTCCTATGTCAAGTTTTAAGACTTCTTTATAGCTTGCTGCAGTTGTCCAATTCCGCCCACCCCTACCACGATTACATTACAAATTGCATAGTAATTAATTATCTTTGACATTAAAAATCAAAATAATCACTTGCCAAAAATTTTTCAGTGATCCACTATCTGGCAAAGTGGACTTAGGATGGAGTTGTAAATTATATAAAGGAAGGGCCCATTACGCACTAATCGACCCTCTTATTTATCAGCAA
>CAKPZY010000070.1 GCA_934215475.1 uncultured Ligilactobacillus sp. | reverse complement strand
AATTTTAACTTGAAAACTTATTTTTTAAAAAAAATAAGTTCCCAGTAACCGGCTGGGAACTTCTGTGTGCATTACTTAACATCAAATTTGACGCGAATAATTTTTTATACCGGTTAATTCTATTCCCAGTACAAATTCATTATACCTTGCTAACCGCCAAATGTCGAAAATTAAATCGACTAAATTCCAACATTCCATGCATTTTCCCATTTATCCATCATCAATTATTTGAGACATTGTGTTGTCAACGGCTGTTTTATACATCCCCCCAAATTTTTCTAAGTGGATCATCAGCAAATATAGACTATAAAACTTAAGCCGTTTCTGGTACCCCGGATCCAGCGGATATGCTTCCTGGTATGCTGAATAAAATTCATCATCATAGGCACCAAACACTAAACTACAACCGATATCAAACTCTCTGTCGCCATAAAAGGCAGATGGATCGATCAATGCTGGTCGTCCGTCCTCCAAAAACATATGATTTCCGCCCCAAAAGTCGCCATGCAGCAAGCTAGGTTCACTCTTGTGCTGCGATAATGCTTTCACTATTACCGCGCGCAGCTGGTCATAACGGTTCAAATCATCTCCAGACCATAAGCTTTCCCTTGCCAAAGCATCACGCAACTGATCCATTCTTTGGTCGACAAATAGTTCCTTCCAGGTATCTGTCCAACTATTCGCGAATGTCATGCTTGATCCTTGGTAGGGCTGAGAAAAACCAAATTTATGGTTTGGACTGTAATAGCGGTGCATCTTAGCAACCAATTTAGCTAGATCGGACTGCTGGCCTTGCCCTTGTTGTAAATAATTGAGTAATAAATATGCATCCCCGTTGATCTCACCATTAGCAATCACTCTGGGTGCCTCAACACCCGCATCTGCTAATGCCTTTAGCCCGGCTATTTCTCCGGCATAGAAGTCGGCCTTTCGTGATCGCTGGACCAGCAAAAAATAATCTCCGCGACCCGTCTCAACTCGAAATGCCAGATTGACATCGCCTCCTGCCAAAGAATGCACTTGACGTATACCATGCAGCGGCAATTGTGCCACCCACTCTTTATCCATAAACAACACCGCCATTTCTTCTTTTCGTTTTCTCATATTATTCACAAGAATCTGATTGAATAACCTTGTAAAGCAACCTAATCAGGGACAGCAATTGCTCCCTTTTGTTTTGCCTTTTTCTTTCTTCTCTGCTCTTTTAATTTTTTCTTTGCCTCATTGTAGACATCTTTCGGTGAAGGAACGTTAAAAGCTAAAATTAACATCGCAAAACCATCTTCCTTTAAATACCTCACGTGAAATTCAAAAAATTCATCGTATTTAACCGCCTATAGTTGGTGGATCACCATCCTCTTCAAGGCGAAACTATCATTTTTTTGTTGATTTTTCAAGAGTTTAACAGCCTACCAAAAGGATCTTAACAATATTTTAGCACCAAAGGAAAATGAACTTCGATCATTTAAAACACGTGTCGGTTTAAGTAAGTTTTGCAAAACTTCTCTTTAGATATCTACTTGATTGTCCTATAATACAATTATTGTTGTAATACTTTATAATTTGTTTCTTGGTTTTTAAGGAGAATATAAATCTCATTATGTATCATTCAAATGGCTCACTCACTATACCCGGTGAAATTATTTTTCTGATTGTTTCGATTTTGATAAATTCCTTTGGAAATGCCTTGACGGTTTCTTTAAACTTGGGAAGTGCTCTTTGGACAGCTTCGTCCGTGAATTTAGCACATCTTTTTAATTATAGCTTAGCTGGCATCTTATTCTGGGAAGGGGTAGCGGTTGTTTTATCAAATGCACTTTTTATCCATAAATTCGATATCCGCAGGATCTTCGGAAATTTTCTTTTCATGATACCCTTCAGCTATTTAGTAGGTGCTCTCGCTGCACTGATCAACAAAACCAGTCTTAATAATCTACCTGTGACAGTTAAAGTGATCCTAGATTTTGGCGGTATCCTTCTCATAGCAGCTGGGATCTCGATCTATCAACGAGTCAATTTGATTTTGCATCCAAACGATGACTTTATGCAGATCATCCGCTTTAAGTTCTTTCACGGCAATGCAGCCTCCGCTCAAATCTGTTCTTTTTTGATCCCCGTCACACTGATCTTAATATGTGCTGTTTTTAATCATAGTGTGTGGGCAGTCAATATTGGCACAGTTTTTTCGTTCTTTTTTCAAGGCTTTTTTGTAGGCCTGTCAGACAAATTTATTTTTCCAAAATTAAAACATCAGCACTTGTCCATGAAATGATGTCTTTCATAACTAGTAATTCCATATTTTCTAAAAACTGCCTGATTAATTGACCATACTATGTAAAAAAATGGTTTACTTGTAAGACACTTTTTTATAAAACATGTCTTATAATAACTTTATAATAATTCCGCTTCCAATAACGGGGAGGTAATACTTATGGCAATGGGCTTTTGGTGCCTATTAGATGATGAACAGCAATTATTGATCAAGATCACAGAATATTTTCTAAATCAAAAACTTGAAACAATTTCTATTCCGGCTTTGAAAAAAAATTTGGGCATCAGTTCATACCAAGCAGATCTTGCCTGCGTGAAGCTGGATGAGATCAGTCGCGTGGATCACAGGTTCAATTTTTCCTATAGCAAGGAGAAGGGCTTAACCATGCGGGGGATCACTACACAAACGCTAGAATTTCTGACTGTTTATTTTGCTAAAAGGTCCCTCAATATTAAAGTCTTACTTAATGACTCTCTTGGTATCGGAGGGTCAAGAACATCCTTTCTGACAAAAACAGGCATCAGTGAATCTACCTAATACCGCTGCAAAAGGAAAATGCTGGGAGATATTCAAAGAGAATTTCCCGATCAAAAGTTGACCAACGAAATCGAACGCCGTGCACTTCTGCAGCGCATTATCTTTTTTTTATTCGCGAGCGGTCCTTTTCCATTTAAAAAAATAAATAAACAATTACATAATGCCATACATTTTTTTATTTTTAATTGGCAGCTCGATCCAACATATGCAGAAATAAAAGAAATGGCTTACTTGGGTGCGGTTCAACTTTTGCGGATCAAAAATAAACAAGTGCTTTTATCTGAAAAAGACGATCTATTAACTAAACCAACCGGCTGCGCTTTTATCCGAATGCAAAAATTTTTTGAAAATGATTTAGGGTTAAATACGACCCAAGCTTATCATGAAGCATTATTTTCTATTGCGTACGTCATCATTCGTACGGGGAGTCACAACGCAGGATATTCATTACTTAAAAGTAAAGAAAAAGCCGATCAACTAACTAATGAACAGCTGTATGCGCTCGAAAAAGAGTTAGCTGTGACAGACGCGCGGGCTGAAGTGCCTGTTTTTTGTGAAGAATTAAGGAGAACGAACGTCCAAACTCTTTCACCATTTTTTTTCTTGAACACATACTTTGAAAGCTCAACAGTGGCCAAAGTCAAACTTTCTTATCCCTTGATCCACCGGTTAGCCAACACCTTTGTCAAATTAGAAGATAAGATTGGGGTCCCTCAATTATCCCCAAACTCCCGTCTTCAGTTATATTATTTCTATTCTTTGTTGATGTTAAACGAATTACCAACAAACATATTTGATGATCAAGTACACGTAGTCGCTACTTTTTCACCGGGTCGGATCTATACGCGCTTTATCCTGCGCGAATTAGAAAAACTCACTGCATCAAATATCGTTATCGACAAATCTATTGGAAAACAAACTGATATCTTTGTTTCTGATAAGTATCATACAAACGTGAATGTCAAACAGATCACGTGGAACTGCCCGCCCACCTCACAGGACTGGCAACTTTTAAAGGATGTTATTATCGCTATTCGTCTGCATAAAAAATAAGAGGGGCACACATTTTAATGCGCTCCTCTTATTGCCCCTAAAATCTCATAATTTAGGATCCTATTACCGTGAAACTCAGGCTATTTTCTAATTTAAACAAATAAACATATAATAGCTAAAATTAAGTAACTCTATCCCTACCGATCATAAACAGGATTCCCCTAAAACCT
>CAKPZY010000069.1 GCA_934215475.1 uncultured Ligilactobacillus sp. | reverse complement strand
ACTCAGGTCTACTTTGCCGTGGGGCGTAACGATGCCGGAGCGGGCTTTGCCGCCGGGATCGCGGTGGTGATTGTGGCTATCATCTTGGACCGGATCACTCAGTCATTTAACAAGACTTCTAGATAAGGGGTGGTATATTGAATAGAAAAATCTCCCTTTATCTTAAATTAGCTGCCTTCATGTTGGGTATGGTGCTAATTGTCAGTGCTTGTGCGAAGCCGCCTGAGTATGATTCCCACAAGAAGCTGGGCCCACAAATTAACTACACGATCACAGGTATCGAAGCGGGTGCCGGTGAAATGGGCAACACACAAACACTGTTGTCTAAGTATAAGTTAAAACAAGCTAACTGGCAGATCATGCCTAGTTCCACTGCAGCCATGATCAGTACGTTAGATAAAGCAGTCAAAAATAAACAACCGATCGTTGTAACGGCTTGGCAGCCACACTGGATGTTTGCCAAATATCCGCTGAAGTTTTTAAAAGATCCTAAACATGTTTATGGCAATGGTGAATCCATGCGGACTATTACACGTAAAGGATTTACCAAGGATAACCCGGGTGCTGCCAAATTACTGCGCCAATTTCATTGGTCGATCAAGATGTCCAGTCCACTAATGTTGAAGATCAACGGTGGAATGAACAAGCAAAAGGCAGTGGATCAATTTATTAAGGATCATCCTAAACAAGTTAAACAATGGACAGCTGGAGTTCCGCAAGGTCATGGAAAATCAGTTCATCTTGTTTACACTCCATATGATTACGAAATCGCTACAACGACTTTGATGACCACACTTTTGAAACAAAAGGGATACAAAGCAACGATGCAGCAATTGGATGTGGGTGTTATGTGGAATTCGATTGCTAATGGCAGTTCTGATGCGACACTGACTGTGGAATTGCCTGTCACTCATGGCCAATACGCTAAGAAGTATCATGGGGAATATGATCAGATCTCCACCAACTTGAATGGTGCCAAAACTGGCCTCGCTGTTCCCAAATATATGAAAAATATTAATTCAGTCGATGACCTCAAGAATAAGTAATGCTTTTTTAGAAATTTAAAAATACAGCCGTCACTGCTATCGAGAGTGACAGATGTATTTTTTGCACCTTTGTTTTATATTCTAAATTAGATAATATAGAGTTATTGTTCACCCTTTAGAATTAACAATGATCTATAGTTTTTGCCGAAATAGAATAACAAATACTTGAAGAAATTGGCCAAATGAGCCAGCATATCTGTAACCAATTATAAAGCTAAAAGGCTGAGGTTTATGATTTTTTTAAAAGTCACATTTTTTGTATGATGACAATTCTATTTGCTACTGTTAAAATTGGATTAAGATGTAATTAGGGAGTGATATAACAAATGGAGCCGGACCCAGGTGCGTGTTGGAACTTATACTTGTGCTGTATCCTACTTGAATAGTTAATAGCTGAAGCAAATGTGCGGATTTTAAGAGAGCTGTGAATTATTCAGGAGGAGTAAATTTATGGAATTTTATCGACGACGACTTGAAGACTTAAGGAAAAATTACCGAGCGGGAATTTTTGAAAACGGTCTGACCAATGATGAGGCGCAAAAGCGGCTTAAAAGGGATGGACGTAATAAATTAGAGAGTAAAAGAACACCTAAGTGGAAAATTTTTCTGCGCCAATTTGACAACATGATCACTTATATCTTGATTGCCGCCATGGCAATGACCTTGCTTGTTGGTGATCAGACGGATACTTTAGTTATCGGCTTGGTAGTTGTGATCAATGCGTTTATTGGTTACTTTCAGGAAACTAATGCCTCAAATGCTTTAGCACGGATCCAGCAAATGCTGGCGATCGAAGCAACGGTTTATCGTGACAATATGCGGATAGATATTCCAGCTGAAGAATTAGTCAAGGGTGATATCGTTTACTTAGAGGCAGGAGATAGTGTTCCCGCAGATCTGCGGATCGTACAGGATGCCAACTTGCGGCTTCAAGAATCATCGCTGACTGGTGAGGCTGACGCAGTAACGAAAACAGCTGATGATATCAGTGAGACTAAGGTCCCTATGGCTGACCAAGCAAACATGGGCTTTATGTCGACCAGTGTTACTAATGGATCTGGATTAGGAATTGTAGTTGCAACTGGTGTTGACACGCAGATCGGTCAAATTTCGACTGGTGTCGCCCAAGCCAAGCCTAAAGAAACTCCAATGATGAAAGAAATCGGTAACCTGGGCAAGGATACCTCGATCGGTGTTTTAGTGGTTGCTGTGGCTTTGTTCATAATTGGATTGTTTTTACGGATCTATTCGTTGCCAGTTTTAGCTTTAGCTGTAGTTACCATGGTTGTTGGTTCGATTCCAGAAGGATTGCCGGCCACGACGTCAGTGATTTTGGCACTCGGTGTTGCCGACATGTCCAAGAACAAGAAGACACTGGTTAAAACATTACCAGGAGTTGAAGCGTTAGGTGCAGTGGATGTTATCGCTACCGATAAAACAGGCACTTTGACTAAAAATGAAATGACCATGACGGATATTATCACACCTGAAAATGAGTTTTCTGTTACTGGTACAGGCTATACCCCACAAGGAGAACTGCAAATTCAAGGCAAGTCCAGTCAGCCTAATGCCAAAGTAGTTCACCTTTTGACTGCTGGTTTTGCAGCCAATGATACAGAGCTTGACCAAGATGAGAATGGCAATTACCGAATAAATGGCGAACCGACTGACGGGGCCTTTTTGACAGCCTACTACAAAATAATGGACACTAAAAATGATCCTAACTATGAATCAATAGATATGCTGCCCTTCGATTCTGCCTATCGCTATATAGCTCGTCTGGTACGTGATGGAGAAACTGGTAAAAAAATACTGTATATCAAAGGTTCTCCAGATAAAATTTTTGAAATGGCCGAACAATCTACGCCCGATTTTGATACTGATCACTGGGTCCAAATAGTTGAGCAGATGGCAGAGTCTGGTAAAAGAGTGGTCGCTGTTGGAGAAACTGAGGTCCCGGAAAATGTGACAGAGGTTACCCATGAACTACTGCGTCGGGGAGTACGCTTCTTGGGCTTAGCTGGTATTATTGATCCACCGCGTCCAGAAGTGATCGCAACGTTGGACCAACTTAATCAGGCGCATGTTTCAGTTAAGATGATCACCGGTGATTCACCCGTGACAGCGGCTGCTATTGGGCAGCAATTACACTTGGCCGATAACATTAGCGCCATTACAGGTCCTGAATGGGATGATTTGGACAAGGCGGGTCGGCAAAAAGCAGCCATGGAAAACCAAGTCTTTGCTCGCACGACTCCCCAAAACAAGTTAGAGATCGTGGAGGCTTTGGAACAAAAGAATCTGGTAACTGCTATGATCGGTGATGGAGTCAATGACGCCCCTGCTTTGAAAACAGCCAACGTTGGCGTTTCGATGGGGATCAAAGGCACAGACGTAGCTCGTGACGCCGCAGATATGGTTTTGACAGATGATAATTTTACAACGATGGGTACAGCAATTAAGGAAGGCCGACGGATCTACGATAATATTAAGAAAAGTATTTTGTTCTTGCTGCCAACGTCATTTGCGGAGGGCTTGATCGTGTTTTTCTCCATCTTATTCGACATGCCTTTGCCGCTGACACCGAGTGAATTGCTGTGGATCAACATGGTTTCCGCTGTCACTATCCAGTTTGCGTTTATTTTTGAACCAGCTGAGGTTGGGATCATGAAACGCAGGCCTAGGAAAAGCGGACAATCTATGGTTAACCGTCATGATGCGATTCAGATGGTCTATGTGGCAATCATTATTGCAGTCACTGGGCTGGTCGGACATGGGTGGCTTTTGGATCATGGTGCCAGTACAGCCGTGGCCAGCACGTTGATGGTCAATATTATTATCGGTGGGAAAATATTCTATCTCTTTAATATTAGGACTCCACGTTTTGCAATAAGTAAAGATATTTTTGCAAATAAAAAAGCGTTTTTAGTCATTGGAGCTATGCTCATTTTGCAAATCATCTTGACTTATGTTCCATTTATGCAAGAACTTTTTTCAACAGCTAACGTGAGTGCTTCAGCCTTCGTTTTGTCGCTGCTTTCAGGCGTAGTTGTGTTCATAGTAGTTGAATTTGATAAGCTCTTACGTAAAATGTTTCTTCACGTTTAATTAAAAATGTCTGAACTTTTCTTAGTTCACCATATATACTGTCAGCTATTTATTGATGCCTTTACATCAATAAGGGTTGGCAGTATTTTATATAA
>CAKPZY010000068.1 GCA_934215475.1 uncultured Ligilactobacillus sp. | reverse complement strand
CCCATGTCGACTAAAAGCAGTAATCCTTTTTCAATCGAATAGTTTTCGATATAGTCTGTTAATTCGTTCCCAATTTGTTTGACACTTATATCTACTGGCATATCTAACGCATCAAAGATTTGCTCACCAAACATTTTGTTGACTACATCCGCAATACTACTAGCAGTGGAGTATCCATGAGCTAAAATGATTGCCCTGATAGGACGTTCATGTGCTTCGTACTTAATGCTATTTAGATAAACATAAATGAATAAGCGGTCAATATTATCAACTTCCATATCTAGCTTCAAATTAACAACTTGTAATAGTTCCTCAACAAACCTAACGATATTATCTTCAGCTGGTTTAAAATAGTCGATCATCGTTTCGATCGTCTTGAGATCTTTTTTGTAAGCCCCTCGATATTCATACTGTTTGTTAAAGAAGTAATACGTGAAGACAATGATCGAATTTCCTAATAGTTTTAACCCTTGATCATTTTCAAGACGAGGGATCTCATAATCAAGGACCTCTTTAAAAAAACTGAAGGGCGTTCCGCCACGGTCAACGTTTCTTGGATAAACCAACTGTTCACATAATGAACTTATTTCTGCAATAACAGCTTCATGCATCTTCCTGACATTTGAATATTTTTCAAAATCATTTATACACTGCCTTACCGTAGTCTGGATGATTTGCTTGTCTCTTTGTATCCTAGCCTGTGATATTTGGAGCCTGGGATGTTCTGGTATAATAGTCAAAATATCATTGCAAGTCAGAGTTACCTTTTCATCGTGGTTATTGGCCATGTTAAAAATATTTTTCGGCAAGTTGGCAAGTTTAACGTCAATTTCTTTTTGACCGTCATGTCTCTTAGTTAAAGCATTAGCAACAGATAAGGTAACCGTATTTTTCAACTGTCCCACATTGCTGGTAAAGGATTTGGAATCCAAAAAATCAACAACTTGGCTATTCAAGAGGATCCTATGCTTGATTTTCTTGGCTTCTTTTTGGTAGAAATCAACGATCAAGTCTTCTCGTTCATCACGTCGTCTTTCACTTAGAGATGGAATGATGACTTGAACTGGAATTCTTCTGATAAAGGTGCGCAAAAAACTACTGTTAATGTTTTCAGTCGTGGCACAAATAAAGCGGACGTTAACATGGTAAGGTTTATTCGTTTCCCCCAAAGGAGTAATTGCTTGACGATCTAAAAAACTAAATAACTTTTCTTGGCCTTTAGCGTCTAAGCGGTGAACCTCATCCAAAAAAATCATACTGTTATCTGCCTCAAAGAACAAACCCTGTTTATCTGCCTCAGCGCCGGTAAAAGTGCCTTTTTTATAGCCAAATAAAATACTGGCTAAAAGTTCAGGGTTATCTGCATATTCAGCACAGTTTAGTGTTACTAGTCTCTTACCCTTACCGATATAGCCGGCCTGAACACAATACTTGAAATATTGCTGGGCCAAAAAGCTTTTACCGACACCAGTCGGCCCTGTTAGCAAGACCGGCAACCCGTTTGGCGGATACTGGGCAGCCGATTTTAACTGCCTGATCGGAGCATACAAGGATCCATTGCTACCAATAACGTGGTCAAAAATATCCACCTTAACTTCAACAGCATCAAGCAGCTGCTGTAATGACTCGTACTCATTTCTTAAGGAAATTCCGCAATTTTTTTCCAATGCACTTTTGTCAAAAAAAATCACTGGTCTGGTATTGACCTTCAACAAAACATTATTTTTAACTAGGGAATTCAAATGACAGCTAGCAGTATTTCTTTTAACACCCAACTCCTCAGCCAGAAAGTTAGCCGTTAAATGATTATCCATGATCCCTTGTTGTTGTGTGACTTCGGTGATTCGTTGTTTTAACTTGCTTCTAACATCCATACTTGAATTACCTCCTAAAACCCCGGGGTACAAATACTTATAAATCAAATCTCAAATTGATACCTAGTAGAAAGAATAAATTCTTCTGCTGCCTGAATTACCTTACCGTCACCGTCTGTAATCACTGTGTCTAATAAAAACAAAGGAAAACCCGGTGAACAATTTAACAAATCTGCCTTCTCTTTATCTGCCTGAACCATTGAAACTGTGGATTTCCTGGATATCAGTTGGTGAACAGCGTATTCGGAATAAAAAATTTGGTAGAGAGACTTTGTCAAATCGTACTTTGCCAAGTCAGCAAAACGAGGCAGCGGAAAAAAATTATTTTCCAGGATCAATGCAGTATTATTAACATACCGAACTCTTTTAACACCCAAAGCTGGCGAAGAAAGATAAGGCCTGATCTTAGCCAGGACTTTTTCTTTTCCCACAGAAACAATTTGAGCTGTGGCATTCAGTCCGTTTTGTTTTGCAATTTCAGAAAAGCTTTCAATTGCCGAGTGTCTTAGCAAACGTTTGACCTTTTTTCCAGTATTCACAAATGTTCCTTTCCCCTGAATCCGTGTCACATAGCCTTCCTGAACTAGACGATCGACTGCATTGCGAACTGTGACTCGACTAACACCATACTTTACTTGCAGCTGTGGTTCACTTGGTAATTTAGCATCAATAGGATACTGTCCGTTGATGATCTTTTGTTTAATATCTTCCCTAATTTCTTGGTATAAAGTTCCTGTCATAATTTTTTCATCCTCTGATCAACTTTTTTGATATTTAAATACGTCCTAATACGTCCTGATTATAGTGATAAAATGGACCGTTTTCAATAGCATATCATTCTTAAAAAGCACCGCAAAACTTGAGGGCTACCCCCCTTGATCTTACGATGCCTAACATATTTGTATTATTTTGTTTTTCCTGTAGTAGCGTTAAAAAATTGTTAGATCGTGGATGTGTATGAATAATCGACCTTGCCCATATATTGTCTGAAGTCTGTATCATGCGCACGTTTTTCAGCTAATTCATCGCGGTATAAAACTCCCATTTCATAAAAGAGGATCGGATTAAAGTGGTCTATTACAGAATTATCAATCTTATCCATCCCAAAATCTTTCGAATCAATCACTTCTAATTGACCATTATATTTCTTTATAAAGTCTCTTGATCTTGTATCCATTGCTCTGGTCTCACCAGAGTTAACACATTGAATAAACAAATGATCATCTTGCAAAACTTCAAATGGTCCGTGGAAGAATTCAGCAGAATCAATAAATGCACAATCCATCCATTGCATTTCCATCATGGAACAAATAGCAAAACCATAGGCTTGTGAACAATTGGCACCCGAACCCAAGATATACATAAAATCTTGCTTGCGGTATTTCTGGGCAAAATTTTTAGCAGCAGTCAATTGGACTTTTTTAGCTGTAGCAACGATATCATCAATCTTGTCTAAACCATCTAACATCTGCTCATATTTAGCATACGGGTTCTCTGTTTGATGTAAATATTCATTTAGGATCCTTAACTCTATTCCCATTGGAACATCTTTATGCGAAACTTTTTCACCCCAACTATAACTTAAAAATTTGTCATAAATAGCAGGATTAGCAAGTTTAGAATTTTTATCATTTGAAATCGCAATGACATACGAGCCGTTTCTTTTAGCCATTTTTGCTGCTTCCAGGGCCTCTGGAGTATTGCCACTGTGTGAGAGAACGAATGTGATACTATTCTCATTCCAACGTGGAGGATTTATTAAAGTTAATTCTCGAGCATTCTTCCACGTGGAGTGCAACTTTTTACTTTCTTTTTCAATAAAATAGTGTGCAGAATAGAGGTCGTTCATCGAACCACCGCAAGCAGCAAAGAAAACATCCTCAACATTACGACCACTAGCAATTATTTCTCCGACAAGTTCTTTTTCATTCAACATCCTTAAAATTCCTCCATTTTTTAATAGGATCATTACCAAATTTTACGGGACAAAAATCTTAAAGTACGAACAAACGATGCCTAAAACAAAAGTTCCCAACATGATCCAGCCAACATTTACGCCCTTTTTCAGCATTCTATACATGATGAAAACAGCTAGAAGTGGCAACAGTCCAGGAACGACTTGATTTAAAATATCTCCTTGCAAAGTGAGCTTGGCTCCACCCTTACCAAAACTGAGTGGTGTTTTAATAACCACATAATTTGAAGTCATCGCACCAATTACTATCATTCCTAGGATCGATGAATAATAGGACAGTTTTTCGATTGCACCTGAAGAATTCAACTTATCCAGGAAGCCAACACCAAATGTATAGCCATACTTCAAGCCATACCATCGAACGATCGTAGTTGGAATATTATAGGCTAAAATAAATAAGATTGGTCCAATAACATTGCCCTTTAAAGCAAACGCCGCAGCAATACTGGTACAAATTATTCGCCAAGTACCCATCACCAAAGAATCACCAATGGCCGATAGCGGACCCATCAAGCTAGCCTTAATGTTGCTGATCGTCCGGGGATCAAAATCGTCATCTTCCGCGTATTTCTCTTCCATAGAGGCCGAAATTCCCATGATCAATGACGAACAAAAGTTTGAAACGTTAAAGAACTCTGTATTTCTTCGCATAGATTCTTTTAGTTTTTCAGGTTTACCTTTAAAAATTCTTTTCAACAAAGGAGTCATCGCATATGCATAGCCAGTACCTAACTGTTTACTAAATTCCCACGAAGCTCCCATGGCAAACGTTCGCCAAAATGCTTTTCTAAAATCTTTTTTTATTAAATTCTTAGAAGTCATCGTCATCTTCACCTGC
>CAKPZY010000067.1 GCA_934215475.1 uncultured Ligilactobacillus sp. | reverse complement strand
AACGGCACCATCATCAACCTGCGCCAGATACCGTCATCAGTCCCGCGGATAATTGGCTTATGGTTAGTTGCTAACCATAATTTAAATTGTGGATTAAACTCGAATTCCTTGCCATATAGATAACGGGCGGTAACTGTATCTCCCCCAGTTAATTGCTTAACTAAACCTTCATCCAATCGCACGCCTTCATTCGGTTCACTTGAAATAACCATGCGGGCGCCTTCCAAACGCGCAATATCTGAATTAGCTGCGTTATTGTTTGCCTTAACCATGATCGAACCGGCACCCATTGTTTTGGAGTACGTCCCTAGAATGTGGGCTATCGTATTGATAAATACTGATTTACCATTACGACCACCACCAAAAAGAATAAACATAACTTGCTCGCTCGTGCTTCCAGTTGCTGAATATCCGACCGCTTTTTGAATATAATCGATCAACGATTGATCGTTGTCGAAAACTTGATTTAAGAAGTTATCCCAAATCGGGCAATCAATATTTTCGGAGTATTCCACGTTTGATTGTTGGCTAAACATTTTTTTAATGTCGTGCTCTTTTAAAATTCCATTCGAGAGATCTACATAACCATTAACAGCGTTCAACAACATTGGATCTCTATCGAACTCGCCGTGTAAAACTGGCACACGGTGTTTGGCTTCTTCTACAAAGTTTTTCTTTTGCGTATGCTGCCGACTTTTCTTGATGAATTTCTGCCAGTCTTTAGCAGCTTCGTCTGGGTCAACATCCGGAGAGATGTGCAACTTTTCATCTTTCAAATTGTCAACAACTTTATCGGCGAACTGCGCGATCATGCCCTTATCGTCTTGTTCCCAAAAACTGCCATTATAGAAATACCAGGCTTTGTCGATGTATGAATATCTAATGTATTCACCGTACGTATCCATTAACCGATCAGCGTTCCCAGTATCATCCCAAGAACGTGCTGGTGTTTCTTTTTTGGCAGGCTGATTAAAATTTAGCGTGTATTTGTTCAATGGTTCCTTGACCGGATTAAATGTGTTAGTCGTTTCATTAATTGCTTTATTGAGCAGAGCCACGCCGTAGGTTGTTTTGCCATGTTTCTCATCATATTTTTGCCGGATCAATGAACTGTTTCGAAAAATTTCATCCATCTTATTGAAGTCTCGCCCAGTCCAAAATGCTAAGTCATTGGCAAATGCCAGGTCAGCTTCTGATTGACTCGCATAAAACGGTTCCCATCCGCCTTTCATAAATGCTTTGAAGCGTGCTCCATTCTTTGACAATTCTGCACGCTTGATGATCTCACCGGCTGCCAAATTATTTAATTCCGGGGCTTCTTCATTTGTCTGGCGCGTAGGCCCGATATCTTGAAAGTAATAGTCATACATGCGGTCCATGCGAACTTGCTGCATCTGTGTTGTCTCGTTTACTTTGTGGATGCAGTTGCCAGTTAGGGCAAAAAAGCGTCCATCCTGATACAACTCAACATCTTTTTTACGTCTCCGGTCACCATGGATCTCACCGCGCATAATGGCATGGATTCCATTACCAGATTGACTAATCTCAACGTATGAATCAGTGAACAATACTGCAACAGCCACTTCATTATCCCAATCGCCAGCCTTAAATTTGTCCAACTCATCGGCCACATTGTCAAGGTCCAAACCGACATAACCATTTGCAAAGAAAAAGGCTAAACCATCGCGGTTATATTGGTTCATCGAACTCATTGCCGTTTCAAAATCAGACCAGGTATTTGAATCATTAGTTTTTGCTAGTGAATCATCTTTTGCATTGTGCGGAATCTTAGTATATTTTTTTCGTTCGGGTAGCCACTTCTTTTCATAAGTCCCCCATTGAATCAGTCCCCACATGTCGCTAGGTATTGCATCATACAAATTGGCTTACCTCCTTGATTTATTTCGGGCCTTTCACCCGATCGGTGTGTTAAGGTCACTGCCCATTGGCTTAATTTAGAATGGAACGTCTGAATCATCGATATGAATCTCTTGGCCACCAGCAAACGGATCATTGTTTTGTTGTGGCTGTGGTTGATTATTATCTTTAAAAACATGATTCAAAGTTGTGAACTTGGTTTTATCAATGTTCCAGGGAGCAACTTGGTTTTTATCTTTGGTTTCGCCGTTGTAAGTGTCTTTGATTTTTTTAACGAACACTCGTACAGGACGGCCAGAGATCCATTTAATGAAATCATCCACTGAATTGATCACTGTGCCTTCAGGAACTTGCGCACCTTCCAGAATATATTGGAAACCTTCCATGTCATATTGATGTGTTGCTTTTCGTTTCCAGTTATCCATAAATACGTGCCGGTTGTGATATTTGGCATTGGTTTCTGCTAACTCGGGCACATTGTCCAAATCGTTACGGACGACCAAATCAAGTTGTAATGATTCACTGCCGTTTGGTGTAGCTGTTTCTTGTGCTGACTGGATGATCATTTCGTAATTTCCTTGTGGCAATGGATCATAGTTGCCGCCTTGTTGGTTGTTTTCATAATTCGCTGTTAAAAATGCCATAATTAAAAATCTCCTTTATATTTATTAGTGTACAAATCCTAAACGTTTACCTTGAATATATGCCCAGCCTTTTTTGTAATGCTTCGCATCAGCCATCGCATATAATTCTTTGACATTACTTGCGTCTTCCGGTTTCTTCTTGGCCAAATTCACTTGGTTGTAATCAGTGGTAAATTTAAACTCACTGATTTTTTCGATCTTTGCTGTTTTGTCTTCTTGCATCCCGTCGGCATCAATTTCGATTTCTTTGCCACATATCGGACAAATTCGACATTGTGCCGGAACAACTGCCCAACAGTGATTACACGTCTTTAATGGTGGCCCATCGCCGGCGTTGTTTTTCTTTTTCTTCTTCTTCCAGCCGGTTAGCGACCACTCTCGCGGAGTGTCGGGCATACCGAATTTTTTATAATTAGCAACGTGATCAATAATTATCGCTTGTTTGTTCGGCTGATACCTCATACACCGCATTGACTGCTGAATATCTAAGACTAAACTCGCAGTCGGTCGCAACATGATCACACAGCTACAATCTGGCACATCAAAGCCTTCTGAAATGAGATCGACATTTGAAAGTATTTTTATCTTGCCGGTTTTAAAATCTCGCATGATCTTATTGCGTTCGCCTTTCGGTGTTTTTGAATCACAATGCACTGCTGCAATGCCAGCTTGGCGAAATGTTTCCGCAATTTGTTTTGAGTATTCAATATCATGCGCATAGATGATAGTTTTACGATCGTTCGCTTTTTCTTTATAGGTTTTGACGACATCTCCAAAAATTGTTTTTCCAATTGCGTCATCGATAGACTTGTTTGTATAGTCCCCGGTACTCGACTTTTTAAGCTTTGTATCATCAACTAACTTAACTGAGTAATACTGATATGGCGCTAATTTGTTATTAGCAATCAGCCATTGCACTGTGGGACCTTCGACCATCGAATCATAGATATCGTTAAAACCTGCGCCATTCATTCGCCACGGACTCGCGGTAAAACCCAAGCGTGGTATATCCGCATAATATTCATATATTTGCCGGTAAGTTTTCGCTTTGCTGTGATGTGTTTCGTCCGTAATAATTAAGTTTGGCTTTGGTAAATGATTCATGCGATTTTTAATTTTACCGACTGTCATGATCGTACATAGATCTAAATTCACATTATTTTGCTTGAACGAATCAATGATCTGCTTGACTAATTCTTGCCGATGAACAGTAAACATTACCCTGCCGCCTTTGGCAGTCGTTAGGCGGGCAATTTCAGCAATCACAACTGACTTGCCGGAACCTGCCGGACTGATTAGAAGGACCGATTTGTTGCCTTTTGCCAACTCACTGCGTGCTTGATTGACTAGTTTTTGTTGATAATTGTAAAGGCTATACATCGACATCACTGTTTTCAAAATTAAACAGATCTTCGATTTTAGCGCCCTTGCGATCGTCCAAACGATTTTTAGCAAACATTGAATCATCACCTTCCATGACCACACCTCGCTCGCCATCGTTTGGTTTTATAATCATTCGTGCGACTAAATCAGTGAGTCCCATGAATGTATCACGTACACTATCGCGAATGTTTGGTGCATATTGATTGAACTGTTGACCACTTGCCGTTTGAATTGGCGTCTGCTTTTCCCATGCAGTGACCAAAATGTTAACCGGCAACTGATAGATAGCTGATATTAAGCGAGTAAAATAATTGGTCCATTTTGAGTAATCTTGAATTTCGTTTGAGATACCATTTTTTGATTGTCGTCCCATATAGGTAAACCAATCTTTTTCAAAAGAAGAAATGTTATCAATGACTAGATTGTCATATCCTTTTGCCAAGCTAGGAGCTTCTTTAACAAACTCGTTAATTTCACCTTCAGGATGATTTCGATTAAATTCGATCACATCGATATCTGAACCACCTAGTACTTTGGCGGAATTATCTAAAGCGAGAATTAAGGTTTTTCCTTTGAGAAATCTAACCGCTGAAGTCTTACCTACACCCGGCTTTCCGTACAGACAGATGCGCCAGTTATCAGTACGCGAAACGTTTTTTAATGATTCAACTTTCATTTAATAATCACGCCCCTCTGTTGTTTCAACTGCACGCCTGGCACATTATTTTCTTTCAAAATGTTGCGTAGCTTCTTCTTATCAACCCTTGTTTCGTCTTTGTGGATGATATACTGTGCCGGCACTTCACTCTCATCAACTACATCTACACTTGGCGCTTGCTTGCGAGTTTTTAACATATGATTTTCAGTTTGCAGTTTTTTCAAACCGGCATCATCCAAGGCAGTCACTAGATATTCTTTCAAACCAGCTTCATGGTTCTTGCGTGCCTTGAGCTCTTTCTGCAAATCTTGAATCTTTGCTTTCAGCCATTCGATTTCTTTCTGGTCACCTTCGATCACGTAAGCCAATCCATCTAGCTTTGAATCACGGCTCATGATGATTGCATCGGCAGTATCTTTTAGTGTTTGCTCGTCAACATCAGTCATGGCAAACAATCTTTTGAGATCATCGTTTAGATCTAAAATCGTACTCATTGCTAGTCCCCCTCCGCGGCATCTTCTCGCTCGTCCCAGTCGTATGGCTTTGGTTCAGCCAGTAACGTTTCATCGTATTGTTCCATGTATCTATCAAAGTTCATAACTACACCTCAAATTCCTTTTTAAATGCTTTGTCATAATGGCCTGATGCATTCCACCAGATCGCACTTTGAACTTCATCTAAAACATCATCATTAGCAATTTCGAGAGCATTGCATAACTTCATCATTTGCGTATTACTTAGAAACTTTTCACACTTGTCTAGAAACTTCATAATTGAATTGGCTTCGCTTTGCTTCATGTTGTGCCTCCTAATATCCATTTCTTGCCATCCCAGGTAAACACTTCTTTATGGATTGCATTTTTTCCTTCCCAATATTGACGAACTAAATATCGAGTAGCTGGCATTTTGCCGTGTTTTGTTTTACAATATGAATTAGTGATTTTATTAAATATTTTCAATATCCTACGCCTCCTTACTTACTCACAATGGTCATTGTGGGTATTTTTTTCGTCCTCAACAATCTGGTTGATTTCTGGAATAACCCTAATCAATCCAATCACACTACTTAAGATGATGACCGATAGGAAAATTAACTCGATTATTGTTTGAAGCATGGCACTCACTCTCCTTAAAAGATCCATAGTACTAATCCGAGTAATAGAAACCAGATTGGTACAGCAATTAACAATCCGTTTAAACACCCTTTGTAAAAATTCATCGCTCAATTCTCCTTTTGATTAAAATTCCTACTATATTATTCACGGCATTTTTACTTCCCACTGGATGCGGTCTCTGTTTCGCTCCATCCATTCACATGCTGGCTTAGCAAAGATACCGTATGCTGACCCTTTTCCTTTACTAGGCCTTAACCAGCCGCCCTGATTGTGGAAGTCAATTTCATCTTTAAACTCAGAGAAGATATGCAGTGTGACCCA
>CAKPZY010000066.1 GCA_934215475.1 uncultured Ligilactobacillus sp. | reverse complement strand
CCCCTGGAGGCCTTCATGAATCATATTACAAATGAACAACTGCAAGAATTTCTAACTTAATTTGACATTTAGCATAACATAAAAACCGTCTGCCGCGAAACGCCAGACGGTTTAAACCTTTTAAATTTAGAAACCTGCTAAGGCTTGAGCCTCTTTCAATTCCATTGCACGCACATCACGCGGCAGGAACCGACGGATCTCATCCTCGTTATAACCAACCTGAAGACGTTTGTCATCCATAATAATTGGTCTACGTAAAAGCCCAGGATTTTTCTGGATCAAATCAAACAACTTCTTCAGTGGAAGCTCGTCCAAATTAACGTTTAGATCCTGATAAACTTTAGAACGCTTAGAAATAATTTCCTCTGTCCCATCCTCAGTCATCTGAAGAATCTGCTTGATCTCATTTACACTGAGCGGTTCTGAAAAGATGTTGCGTTCCTTAAATGGAATATTCTGTTCTGTTAACCATGCGCGAGCTTTCCGACATGAAGTGCAACTTGGTGAAGTATATAATGTAACCATGTAAATCGCCCCTTTAATAGTTAAGCCTTTTGAAACAACATATTCTCTACGGTTATTATTATACACTTATTCTTCAAAAATGAAACCTTATTTTGAAATATTTTTGTAAATTGTCTTTACGTTATTTATAATAAATATAAATTGTTCGTAATTAAGCTGATTTTACCGCCTTGGCTTTTATTGAATAACTTTTATGTGTATTTAATTATTACATTTTGCTAATGGTTTAACTGCTCTCAAATTTATATTTTGCAATATTTTTGTCAGTTTCTATTATCCGAATAATAATATAGAATTATCATTCAAAATCATATTATTTCTAAAAAGTATAAAAAAACAAGCAGGTTTAACTGCTTGTTAAACCATATTACCTAATGAACCAAGCCGCTCCATAATATTACACGACCGTTTTTTAGCGAACGTTGCACATCAATGATTCGCTGATTTGCACTGCCGCGAAAC
This sequence comes from uncultured Ligilactobacillus sp., assembly GCA_934215475.1. Taxonomy (GTDB): domain Bacteria; phylum Bacillota; class Bacilli; order Lactobacillales; family Lactobacillaceae; genus Ligilactobacillus. The sequence continues at coordinate 5,191 of CAKPZY010000066.1, read as the reverse complement.
TGTAAAGTTAAATCTTTTTGCTCCTCCAGAAAACGTCCATCCACTAAAATATCGATTTTTGAGAGCATCTCTAATTTATCGGGAGATTCCTTTTGCAACTCCTCCCAAGTGTATCCAGACCACGACCAGATGTCTTTGGTATACCCGTATTCTTTCCGAAGCCGAGAAATTAATGAAAGACACACTTGCGTATTTAAAAAGGGTTCTCCCCCCAAAAGTGTCAGCCCTTGACAATAACTCTGGCCGACATCTGCCACAATTCGATCCTCTAGGTCTTTTGTATACGGTCGTCCATAATGAAACTGCTGAGCCGCCTTATTATAACAGCCTGGGCATGCAAACAGACATCCACTAACATATAAACTGCACCTAACTCCCTCACCATCAACGAAGTTAAACGGTTTATAATCAGCAATATAATCTTGGGAGAGGTCCTTTGCCAACCACTCTTGCGGTTGAGGATTCCGTGGACCCCTCTTTTTGCGCGCCTTCCTTTGCCGTACTTTTTTTTGCGACAATACCTCTTCTTTTTTAATAAGTGAATCTTCGTCTACAAAATCAGTATCACCATTAACACTGATTCGAATCTGTTCTCCCATTCATTTCATCTCACTCGAAAGATTCTTTTTTCTTGATGCAATTTCTACATGACGACCGTGAACCATCGGACGCTGCAATGGATTTCCAAGATAACCGCAAGTTCTCTTAACACAATCACAGGTTTTAGGATCGTGGTTACCGCAGTCAGGACATTCGAACCCGCGAGCTGTTGCCTTAAATTCGCCTTGAAAACCGCATTTGTAACAATGATCGATTGGCGTATTAGTACCTAAATAACCAATCTTGTCATAGGCCCAATTCCATACTGCTTCCAGCGCTTTTGGATTTTGTTTTAAGTTAGGATATTCACAGTAATGAATAAAACCACCAGCTGCATATGGAGGATAAGCCATCTCAAAACTTAATTTTTCAAACGGTGTTGGGTGTTTCCTAACGTCATAATGAAAACTATTCGTATAATACTCTTTTTCGGTGATATCCTTGATCTTGCCAAATTTTGCAGTATCTAATCTGCAGAAACGATCAGTCAAAGACTCACTTGGGGTGGAATAAACACTGAAGTGGTAACCAGTTTCTTGTGACCACTTTTTACAATGATCATCTAGCGATTTGACAATAGAAACGGTAAAATCATGGGCAGCCTGATCATGTTCCCAATTAGGCCCAAAAAAGACGGTTCCGACCTCGTACAAACCAATATACCCCAGTGAAACGGTAGCCCGTTCGTGCTTGAACATCACAGAAACATCGTCTCCTGGCGAAAGACGTTTGCCAAATGCACCATACTGATAAAGGATCGGCGCATTAGCTGGAGTAGCATCTAAAACACGCTTGACCTTAAAATCCAACGCAGTTTTAGCCACTTGCATCCTTTCTTCAAAAATCTGCCAGAACTTTGAAAAATCTCCGTGCGACTCCAACGCGATCCGGGGCAAATTAACAGTGACCACGCCTAAATTCATCCTGCCAGAATTAACTTCTCTTCCATTCTCATCTTTCCATCCTTGCAAAAACGAACGGCAACCCATGGGAGCCTTAAAACTGCCAGTAATTTTTTTGATAGTATCGTACATTAAAACATCTGGGTACATGCGTTTAGTGGCACACTCGACCGCTAATTGTTTGACATCATAATTGGGATCCTCGGGGCCATAATTAATACCTTTCTTAATAGAAAAAACCAACTTTGGAAAGATCGCAGTCCTTTTTTCTTTACCCAATCCCTTGATCCTGATCCGTAAAATCGATTTTTGAATTTCACGACAGATCCATGAAGTGCCCAAGCCAAATCCTAAAGTAGTAAAGGGTGTCTGTCCTTGAGATGAAAATAAAGTATTGATCTCATATTCCAAAGCCTGCATAGCGTCGTAAATATCTTTTTTAGTGCGCTTCTTGGCAAACTGCTTCACCTTGTCCTGGTCTTCAATAAATTCTGCTCCAGCCTTGATATGCTTTTGATAGTTTTTCTTTGCAAAAGGCTCTAACAACTGGTCAACACGATCAGCTGAACAACCGCCGTACTGACACGAAGTAACGTTGGCAATGATCTGAGACATCTGAGCAGTAGCCGTTTGAATCGAATGTGGGCTTTCTACTTCAGCATTACCGATCTTAAATCCGTTCGTTAACATTTCTTTGAAATCGATCAAACAACAGTTACTCATCGGACTCCAGGGCGTATAATCAAGGTCATGATAATGAATATCACCACGTAAATGAGCTTTAGCAATATGCTCTGGCATCAATTTCAAGCCTAAAGTTTTACCAACAGTTCCAGCAGTCAAGTCGCGCTGCGTATTAAAAACATTACTATCTTTATTGGCATTTTCATGGATCAGTTCGGGATCCTTCGAGAGCAAACGCTCCAAACGAGATTGAGGGTCAGTCTCCTTTTTCCAATCTTGCTCCTCTTTTTGGCGATAGGCCACAAAGGAATTTGCTTCAGACTCATAACCGTCTTTTTTTAGCACAGTAACCATTTGTGCAGCCAGAGCACTAGTTGTAACATCTGCCTGTCCATTAAATGGTACTAAGAGAGCCGTTAAAATATCCACAGCGTCATCTTGCAGTCCTAAATTGTTAAGTACATTTTCTAATTTATATAGTTGAAATTTCATCGGATAACCATCGCGTTTGACGATCGTATCCGGTAAGTCAACTTTAGTTGTTAAGTTTTCCTTGACTTCCATCATCTTGATTATCCCCTTTCACCAGAATTCAATACCACAAGTGGGCTATTCATGTTTTCTAATTACCACATCTTGTAGCTTGTATATTTCTAATTGTACATCCAACATTTACAAAATACAACATATAGACGTTTATTTTTTACGCTAACACTATATGTTGTACAATATTTATTTTTCTGCCCAAAAATATCTTCTTAGCAGGTCCAGTGACAAAAGTTGATTAAAATGAGCAAAATAAAAGCATTTGGAATGATCGTAACCACTACCAAATGCTCTTATGTGAAAATATCAAAATTTTTATTTAAATTCAGCCGTATTACTTTTTATTGAAACGAGACAGTTGACCCCTAAATTCTTTGCCATATTGAGAGAGATCTTCAAAATGAGCACCGACTAAATAATCTGCTTTTTCCCCATGCAGACTGAAGTCTAAACCTGCAGTCTCATCTGCTTGCGAAACTCGCATTGAGATTACTTTCTTCATTAGAAAGATAATAATGGACGCCATGACGGTTACAAAAACGATCGTGGCAACTGTTCCTAATATTTGGATACCCAATAATTTCCAGCCACCACCATACAAAAGGCCATTGTCAACCACAACATCATTAATACTGTGTGTCGCAAATACACCGACCAAAATCGATCCTATGATCCCGGATACCCCATGACATCCAAAAGCATCTAAGGGATCATCAAATTTCAGCATGGGCTTGATTTTGTTGACAAAGGCATAACTGCCGGCTGCACTAAGGGCACCAATAAAGAACGCACCAACATTAGTCACGTAACCAGTCCCCGGTGTAATGCCGACCATTCCACACAGCGCCCCCGTACAGACCCCAACCAAAGTAGGTTTGCCTTTTAAAAACATCTCCAGCAGCATCCAAGTCAACATTGCTACACCCGTGGCTACAGTGGTTGTTAAAAAGGCACTTAACGCGATGTCATTCATTCCGAAGGCTGAACCTGCGTTAAACCCATACCAGCCGATCCACAAAATAGCCGTCCCCAATAAGACCCAAGAAAGGTTGTAATGGTCGTCGACTCGTTTAAGCCTAGGACCTAAAAAGATCGACAAAATTAAGGCAGTAACACCAGCATTGATATGCACAACCGTTCCACCGGCAAAGTCTAAAACACCCAGGGAAGCTAATGCACCGTCAGGCGTCCAAACCATATGTACTAAAGGATAATAGATCAATAAGCTCCAAAAGATCACGAAGATCATCAAGAAGTTGAAGTGCATCCTTCCCACGATCGATCCAACGAATAAAGCTGGTGTGATGATCGCAAACATCATTTCAAATGCTAAGAAGGCTGCATGAGTTATCCCAAGGTCCTTATTTTGGATGGCTGTCAAGTCAAATCCACTCAAAAAGAAATGATGAATTTGTCCGATAATTCCTCCAATATCTGTACCAAAGGATAATTCATACCCAAAAGCAACAAATAAGACAGCACAAAGACCACATAAGACAAACACTGACAAAGTAGTATTAACGACATTATTTTTAGAAACTAAACCTCCGTAAAAAAAGGCTAATCCGGGTGTCATACTAAACACCAAGATCGTGGCTAATATTAAAAAAGTAGAATTGGCTAAATTCATTTAAAAACCTCCTTCAAGCTTTATGTTATAAATTCTAACATAAACCAAAAGGGATGCAACATTTTTTCTATACCATTTGCTAATTAATTCTCCTATACTCATTAATAATGTTAGCTTATATCACATAGATAACCCTTTTTATTTTATTTGCATAGAAGGTAAAATCTTAGCGAATTAGAATTAACTGCAGATCCCAAGATTTTTTAAACAAACATCAATTTATGTGCTTTCATCATTTTTAGAAATAAAAAAGAGGAAACGACTAAAAGTCGTATCCTCATTACAATACCGGTGATCGGGGTCGAACCGATACTCCCTCAGCGGGAACTGGATTTTGAGTCCAGCGCGTCTGCCAATTCCGCCACACCGGCATTTAATAAAAATAATTATAAAACTTGTTAGCGCCTAAAGCAACTAAAGGCGGTAACCGGATTTGAACCGGTGATGAAGGTTTTGCAGACCTCTGCCTTACCACTTGGCTATACCGCCATTTTAAAGGAACAAATCCTTATTGGGATAGCTGGATTCGAACCAGCGCATGTGGGAGTCAAAGTCCCATGCCTTACCGCTTGGCTATACCCCAATATGAGGGCGATAGGTGGGGGTCGAACCCACGCGTGCCGGAGCCACAATCCGGTGTGTTAACCACTTCACCACTACCGCCATAACTGGCAGGGATAGCAGGAATCGAACCCGCATCGACGGTTTTGGAGACCGTTGTTCTGCCCTTGAACTATATCCCTATAATTATAATGGAAGGGAGTGGATTCGAACCACCGAACCCGAAGGAGCGGATTTACAGTCCGCCGCGTTTAGCCAGACTTCGCTA
>CAKPZY010000065.1 GCA_934215475.1 uncultured Ligilactobacillus sp. | reverse complement strand
AGTGTTGATATCACTTTTGGGTTCTATCGTAAGATGGAATCCTTTTTTATACTAACAGTGCTTGATTAAGTGTCATTTTCTTGTTTTCTGATGCTGCAGTACAAACGCATGTCTTCTAAGTATTTTATCTTTGTTAGGCATAAATCATTTGGATCCGGATGAAGAAGTTATGTATATTCCTAAATCCATAACACCCACGTTTTAACTCTTTAACCTTGCGGTTAAAACCCTCTATGGGTCCATTAGAATAGTCATAAAGACAGGCATTTCTAATACCTAAATAATTCTTTCTAAACGTTGTGATGACGGTATCCATCTCTGTATCAGTCCGGCGATATGTCATGACCAGAGTTTGTAAAGCAGGTTGATCGCGTCTGTGAATAAGGTGGCTGTCTGGTAAGTCTGATAAGTGGCTTTAAATTTAGGAAAATTATCCAAACCAGATCAACGATATTTTGGGTCGTCGTATATTCATTTAAGCCAAAATAATATTTCACAGTGCGATGATTGAGTTCATTTTCATCTTGGTCGAATAAACGCCACGGATGTTTGAGTGACTTATACGTTCGATTATGGTGATCTGGCATCGTCTTCAAAGCTTTTAACCTGGCTTGATCAATGCCCGGCTGACTAGCTGAATCACGTGGAAACGGTCAAATATGATAACAGCATTAGGAAATAAATGTCACACAAATTGTTGATACTGTGCATTGAGTTCCTTAGTTACGATCTGCACCTTTTGTCGTTCTCGTAGAGAATAGTGATTGAGAAAATATTCAGTGACCGTCTTGGTTAATCGGTTTTCAAGCAAGGCCATTAGGTCGTGTTTTTGAGCATCAATACAAATAAATAAAAAATGACTTTTAGTCGAGCAAAACTCACCAAAACACAAAGTCTTAGGCAAAGTTTTAGGCTTTACCTGGGCGTTTTTACCCTGATATAGGATTCGTTGGAATGAAGAGGCTGAAATACCAACAATTTGGGCAATAGTTTTGACTGGGATCGACCTCCTAGCTAAACGATAAATTTCTTGTTCCGCTTGGTGAGTGATCGAACAATTAACTTGCGTTACTTTAGTTTATGCGCTAAACGGTTTATGGCAGTCTCGGCAGAGATAGTGCTGTTTACAGAGATTAAACCGGAATGGCTGTTCACCTAAACTCTATAACTTTAAATGGGTTGACCTTTTTCAATTCTTGACTACCTTGGTAGACTTACAAAAAATACAGTTTTCGACTGGGCAGATCAAAGTTCCGTTGAGCTGCCTCATATGTTAATTACGCTCACAATATCCGTAGCAAGTTGTAATTTTAATATTTTTGTCTTGGATATTTAACAGGTTTAATATAGAATTTTCTTGGGACATCATAAAACCTGGCTTTGATTGGATTTAGACACTTTGATCGTAACACATGAGGGACAGTGATGTCCTTTTTATTCTGACTAAAAAATAGTGCTGATGATTTTACTCATCAACACTAAAAAATGTAGCCCCTTTTTTTACACATTACCTGCAGTCCAGTTATATATTCAAAAAAATTTATGAATCCCATTAACGACGAATATTTAAATTTTGCGCAAGTATAAAAACTGAGCCATTAATCGTGTTCTTTCAGCCAATTATCTAGGAGTTGAATAAATTCGTCATGCTGATCTAAAAGTGCTAGATGGCGGCTGTTGGCGAATAGATGCCATTTGGCATTAGGAATATGATCATATACTGATTTGGCAATTAAGGGAGTGCATAAATCATCTGTACCATTAGTCACTAAAACTGGGACATGGATTTTTTTCAATTCGTTTGTAACGTCGAAATCGCTGATAGTTCCATTCTCGGTAAATTCATTTGGACCTTCGGCAATTAGACTTGCTTTTTCTCCATTAGTTGACCTTCTTAAGGGTTCAGGCGAATTTGTGTCTGGTTTATTCCAGCAATAATGTTCCATGTACCTTTCATTAGCAGCCAGATATTTTGGCCCTGAAAAATCCCCTGTTTCTTCTGCGACCTTGATTGCTTGTTGATCAACGTAATCTAAGTATTTAATTAATCGATGCTGTTCTTGAACCCATAATTTAATTGAAGCTGGGGAGCCGTTGATCATAACGCTTTGAATGCCTGACGGATCATACTTGGTTAGATAATACATTTCTAACATGCCGCCCCAAGATTGACCCAGCATATGAATATGATCTAAATGCAGATATTTTCGCAAGGCAATTAATTCTTCAGCCCAAGTCTCTTTTACATAAAGAGAACGATCATCTGGAATCGACGATTTTCCACAGCCGACCTGGTCATACATAATGAGCTGCCTCCCAGTTGCTGCATAGTCATCCATTAGTTCAAAATAGTTATGTGAGGAACCAGGGCCGCCATGAATTAATAAAAGCGGCTTTTTGTTTTCATCAGAGTTCCCGACAATTCGGTAATAAGTTTTATATCCACGAAAGGGCATATATCCCTCTTGAATCTTTATTTGACTCATATGATCAACATCCTTTTCAAAAAATACTAGTAGTTTGCTTATGGTTTAAGTATTTTGAAACTGTTGCGATTGTATTTGATTTAAAAACACTCGGTTTATTCTTGTTTGAGGGGTGAATTATTTCTATGCCCTGTCTGCAAGACGTGTTCATGACAAAGTGCAACCAGTGTTTTCGCCAGCAATGACATGCCTTCTACTGTGACGTATTCATATTTTCCATGAAAATTATTGCCTGCATTAAATAAATTAGGAGTAGGGATCCCTTTTTCAGTAAGAAAATCTCCATCAGTGCCTCCGCGAAAAGCTATGATATTGGGCGTTAGTCCTAACTGTTGATAAGTATCAAGGACTAAATTAATGATGTAGGGCTTTTTTTTAATCGTCGCACCAATATTATCATATTGTTTAGTTAAGGTTAATTTTACCCGCGGTTTGTCAAGATCGTTGTTAGTTTGAGCAACCCAATCTTGTATAAATTTTAACTTTTTTTCATATAAACTTTTATCAAAGTCCCGAATGATCAGTTGGAGTTTTGCGTGGTCAACTGTACTTTCTTGGCTGGTCAGCAATATAAAGCCCTCACGCCCTTTAGTTTTTTCAGGGACTTGTTCTTTAGGCAAACCGGCAACTATTTTGTTTGCCAAAGTAGAAGCATTAACCAGCAAATGATAAGCATTGCCGGGATGGACCGATGTTCCTTCAATTTCAATTTTGGCAGCTGCAGCGTAAAAAGTTTCGTATTCAATATCGCCAGGCTGACCATTATCTAATGTGTAGGCAAATTCAACCGGGAACTCGCTGGCATCAAAATGCTTTGCTCCTCGCCCAATTTCCTCATCCGGACCAAATGCCACGTAAATTGGTCCTCGTTCAATTTGCGGTTGAGATATGAATGCTTTCAGCGCCCCGAATAAACCAGCGATCCCAGCCTTATCATCAGCCCCTAATAAAGTTGTTGCGTCCGATGTGATCAAGGTTTGACCTTGAACTTTTTTTAAATCCGGGAACTCACTGACATGCATAATGATATTTTCTTTATCATTCAAAATTACATCTTGCCCGTCATAATTAGGGTGTATCTGCGGTGCAACCTTTTCCGAAGGGTAATCAATCGTGTCAAGATGTGCCACCAATCCGATGGGAGAAACCTCCTTAGATGTATTTCCAGGTAAGAAGCCCAGTGCGAAGCCGTTTTGTTCGTTGTACCATGATTTAAGTCCTAATTCTTGTAAGTCTTTCACGATTCGTTTAGCAAGTGTGATTTGACCAGTTGTTGAAGGAATTGTTTTGCTATTGGGATCGGAACGAGTGTTAAATTTACAGTACGTTACGAATTGTTGGCAAACATAGTCGTTATCGATTTTTATCATATACAAGCTCCTTTACAAGTACTGAAAGAAAATTTAACCAAATAATTTAAGGCGTTTCATGTAAGACCACCAGGCAAAATATTTTGCAATTTTGATTTCTCGTAGCTAACGAAATATATTTGTTTATTTGCTGATATATGCCTCTTTCCAATCATATGGTGTGCTAGCCGGGTGGAAGATAACTCCTTTAACGGTCGGACGCAGCAATTGAGATTTAGAAACTTGATATAACGGAATTGTACCTTGGTCATTCATCAAGATCTTTTCAGCCTTAACTAAATTTGCCCACCTTTTTTCGGGTTGATTACCAAATTGGTTTTCAGATTGATCCAACAATCTATCAAAGTCTTTGTTTTTATAACCAGAACTATTATATGAAGAATTAGCTTCGTAAACGTCTAAAAAGTTGATTGGATCGGCAAATACAGATTGCCATGTTTTGACTGTCATTTGATAATCTTTGTTTGCTTGTCTAGTAATCATTTGCACAAATGGAATTGTTGACAACTTTACAGTTACTCCTGGGAGGCTTTCAAGTTTGCTTTGTAAAAACTCTCCTGCTTGCTTGCTGCTATCAGTATCGGATGTCAATAAATTAACGTTCAGTTTATTGATGCCTTCCTCTTTGTAACCCTCTTTTAACAGCCTTTTAGCTTTTTTAAGATTATAGGACACTGCTGATTTAACATAAGCATCTTGGTAAAATTGTTTCCCAGTCTTAGGGTTATTTCCCATTTGTGTAGGAACAAAGCCTCTGAGTGGTATAGATCCGTCTTGCAAAACTTTATCGGTTAATTGTTTGCGATCGATCGCGAGTGAAAAGGCTCTGCGAATTTTTTTATTACTAAATTCGGGGACTGTAATTCGATTCAGTTCTAGGCGAGTCGTTGCAGTGGGAAGTCGCTTAACATAAGCCTTATTATTTACATTGGCTTTCACTTGTTGCCCATTTAATAATGTTTCATCAACTTTACCAGCGCTGTACATATTATAACTTGTCGTCGTACTTTCACTGACTAATTCAGTGATTTTTTGCAAGTGAACGTGTTTTTTATCCCAATAAGAATTATTTTTAACAAGTGTCCAAGATTTACCAGTTCCATCCCAGTTGGTTAACTTAAATGGACCATCAGAAACTAGATACTTCGATCGCGTTCCATATTTGGACCCATATTTTTCAACTATTTTTTGATTTAGCGGGTAATATAGCGGGAAGGCCAACAATTTCTTGAAGTAGTAAACCGGCTTTCCCAAAGTTACTTGTAAATGATACTTGCCAATAGCTTTGATCCCCAATGTCGATTTGTCTTTTTTACCGTTATAAATATCAGTAGCATTTTTGACTCCATCCATATAGAAAGCATCTTGAGCAGCTGTTTTAGGATCAACGGTCCGTTGCCATGAATAAACAAAGTCTTTTGCAGTCACTGGATCGCCATTAGACCATTTGGCATTCTTTCTTAAAGTAAAGTTATAAGTTTTTCCGTCTTTAGATAATTTTGTTTTGACTGCTAAGGCCGGTTGTGGCTGATTTTTTTTATCTAAACGGTATAACCCTTCTTGCGTATTAAGTAAGGTGTCGAAACTCAGTGTATCTGTAGCTTTTGACAGGTCGCCTGTGGCAATTTCCATTGGCTCAGTCCACCTTAGTTCTTGTTTTGCAGCGTATTTACCAGGACCGGATTGTGAAGTTTCTTGGTTATTACAGCCCACTAAAACCAGCGTGGCACCAGCAGCAAATATGTATAATAATTTCTTTTTCATTTTTAGCATCCCTTTCAGAGCTGGAGGCAAAGAATAGTAAACAAATTGATAAAAGATATAAGAAATACCGTAAAATATAAAAAAATAAACTTCAAATTTTTGATATGGTAAGGATAAAAGAGCTTGAATGACAAGATCCTCAAATAATTTGATCATGAAATAAAAAGTTTACTTTTATTAAATTATTCTAACATTTATTTAATTCTAGCAGTATTAAATTTAATTTCAATGTACTTCTTCAAAAACTTTATAGAGCGAAATAGTTGCTAATTTGGTTCATGCCGTTTTGACACTTGATCTATTCATTTAATTAACTTGTTTCTATATGCTATATTCATGCATCTACTTGACAAATAGGAATTTAACGCCTATATTGCATATTAAAATTTAGTGACACTTGGATGAGTAGTTTATTGTAATTCTTTACAGAGAGACTATGAGTGGTGAAACTAGTCAGGAAAGCTTAAACGAAGATGGTCCAAGTTAATGTTGGTATCGTGAGGGAGACTAAGCGATACTCGGGAGCGCCCGTTATAGCGTCAGGAATTTAAAAAATGATTCTGGAGAACAAAAACGAGTGGTACAGCGCTTCTTTAAACGCCTCGTAACTATGGATAATAGTTGCGAGGCGTTTTTTGTACATTTAGTGAGGACTGGTTATTTAATTTGGTGAAATGAGGGTCTTAACTTATACCTAAAAGAGAAAAAAACACAAAAACATATAAGATTTTAAGCAAATGTTTTCTAAATAAGAAAAATTGGGGGAGTTGTTGATGCCATATTCGAAACAAGAAATATTAAAAGCTTTTTACAATCAGCAGGAATCAGTGATACCTGTGTCTTTCTGGCACCATTTTGCCAAGGATGAATTTATTGACGCACTTAAACATCCAGAGATCACCGATGTCAATATTCATGGACATGAGAAATATGTAAAGTCTGTCGGGCCTGACTTTATTA
>CAKPZY010000064.1 GCA_934215475.1 uncultured Ligilactobacillus sp. | reverse complement strand
TGAAGTCTGTGAGCCTACCAGGATCGAGATAGCATTTAACGGCGCATACCTTGCGATCGCAGGTGTCGTTTCCTGTTCTGCAAATTCCCTGGCAGCTGCTTCGGCAGCATCTGCGGCCAGCTCGACCGGGTTATCTAAAGTATTGGTGATATGACATTGGTTCATCGGAGTTCTTCTCGGACGCATCTTTTGAGTAGCCATGATCATCTCGGCAAAGTTCATTTCACTGATCACAGCTTCAGCTTTGGCCGGGGTTAAGCCATTTGCGATCTGAACTAATTTCTTGCGTGGGACATTAGGGTTACATAGCATATTGGCAATTTTAACCGCACTCATTTTCATGGTTTTGGTGGCCTGTTTTGCATCGATCCCATATTCTACGATATATTTGTCGATCAGATCAAAATCCTCTTGCTTTTTACCATCAAGTTCTATGATCTGGCCATTTTGAACTTTAATGCTTGGGGCTGGGTCATTTTTACTGTTCATCGCAACAAAGCCTTCATCATCCCATTCTTGAACTAGACCATCCAAATGAACAGGACGCTGCTCCAACTTTTCAAATCTTTTTTGTCTTTTCATGATTTAAGTCCTCTTTTTGTTATCATTATGTCTGATAGCTTTAAGCAAACTACTACTAAAAATAACAAGAGGACTAAAAACTAAAAGAAATCAGTTTTCAGTCCTCTTTGAGTTTAATTGCTAGAATGAGAAGTCCAAATTACCATCATAGGCAGCCTGGAAAATCTTTACAATATCTTCTTTGGTCCCGACGCGCGGATTAGAAGCAGCATTTCCATCCTTCAAAGCATTTTCAGCCATCAACTCGAAGTCCTCAGGCTTTGCGCCAATGTCTTTGATAGTACTTGGAATACCAACATCATCTGACATTTGCTTCATTCCCTTAATGGACAGTTCAGCTGCATCACGAGTGGATAGACCTTCCGTATTCTCACCCATAAACTCAGCTAATTCAGCAAATCTTTGTGGGTCAGCGATCAAATTATACTTTTCAACGTACGGAAGCAGTAAGGCACAGCAAACACCATGCGGTGCATCATACTGGCCGCCTAATTGGTGAGCCATCGCATGAACATAGCCTAGGTTAGCGTTATTGAAAGCCATTCCGGCTAACATCTCAGCTTCAACCATCTTAGTCCGGGCATTCAAATTATGACCATTAGCGACTGCTTCGCGCAAACCAGTTTCGATCAACTTGATGGCCTCAATACACTGCGAATCAGTGATCGGGTTATGGTCGACGGAAACATATGGCTCGATCGATTGAACAAACGCATCCATCCCGGTAGCAGCCGTTAATCCCTTAGGAACATCCAACATCAAACTTGGATCATTGAATGATACTAATGGAATGTTGCGCCATGAAACAACAACAAATTTCAAATGTGTCTTTTCATTAGTAATAACTGCGTGCCGTGTCAGCTCAGAGCCAGTACCGGCTGTGGTATTAACAGCAATCAACGGAGGTAATGCATTGTCCAGCGTTTCAATCCCGGCTAACTTAGTAATATCACCGCCATTGGTCAAAATGATTCCGGCGCCCTTACCCGTATCATGGGCAGATCCGCCACCAATAGTGATAATTGAATCTGCATTTTCTTTTTCAAAAAGGGCCTTAACTTCTTCAATGTTATGGATCTTTGGATTAGGTTCAACCCCGTTATAAATTACGTAATCCACACCTGATTTGTCTAAAGAAGCAAGAGTCTGCTTAACGGCACCGCCCTCCATATTTTCCAGGAACTTGTCGGTGACGATGACTGGTTTTTTCATACCCAGCATCTTAGCTCTTTCACCGATTTTTGCTATGACACCCGGGCCAAAGAAATTAACGCTCGGCATCAAAAAATCATAACTACGTTCTGACATAAGTAAAAACCTCCTGCTTATATTTGTTTGAGAACAGCTACACAGAACTTGGAATAAAATAAAAAATAGAAAGCAATAATTTGCAAAAATAGGTGTTTAAAAAAATTTGCGTGCAGCCATTTTTGTAAATATTTTCACTTGAATTTTTAAAAATATAGGCCAATATTACGGTGTAGTCGCTCTTAAATGTGGTTCACCGTTATTGTATCGCACACAACTTCACATGTAAATACCACATTTGATCTAACAAGTTTTTCCATGAGCTGATCATCACATTATGTTGACAAAGGAAAAATAAATGTTAATATATCTACATAATTTTCTAAATATTCAACATAATGTAAGGAGATATTGCGCATGGTTTTTAAAAAAAGACGTTTTCTCATTATACTAACTATACTGGCCGCTTTCTTGGTAACAGGTTGCTCCCAAACTACTAAAAAGCAAGCACCTGCAAATCAGATTCAAGTGACATACCAGCTGCAAAAAAGCGGAAGCCAAATTGCTAAAAAGGAAGTTCATGTCAAGAAAAACGCGACAGTGGTGACTGGGTTGAAAAAAGCTTGGCCGGTCAAGTTACAAAAGGGAATGGTCACCCAAATCGATGGTCATAAACAAAACGACAAGCAAAATGTTTACTGGACCTACAAGATCAATGGTAAAACCGCAAAAAAGGGTGTTCAACAACAGAAAGTTGCTAATAAAGACAAAGTAACCTTTAACTTAAGTAAGTATAATGGAGAATAACAATTGCCAAGCTGTACTGCTATGTGAATAACCAAGTACATAAGGCTTACATAACTTAATGAATATAAAAGGAACAATCTTTGAGGGATTGCTCCTTTTTCATACTCATAAAAATCGATATTAACGTAATATCTCTTTTATTAAGCTTGCCCCACAAAAGCAGCAGTCAGTCACAATAGTTGTTCCTTTTGACCCTCTGATTACCTCTTTGGCATCTTTTAGATCACCTACAATGGCGGGATTTCCTGTCTTACGTACAAACTCAGTTGCAGCTTATACCTTGAGCATCATACTTTCCTTTGCAAAGCCTCCCGCATTTATGTGCGCTTGTATCTCATCGACTCCAACTTTATCTAACTCTACTTGATCTCGTTTATGATAATGGTAATAAACACCGTCACCAGAAGTAAGAATAATTAGCTTATCAGCATCTATCAATTGAGCAATTTTAGAAGCACTATAGTCTTTATCTATAACAGCATCTGTTCTTACTAAACGGTTTCCTTTTTGTATTACTGATATACCGCCACCGCTTTTTGGACAGTGAATTACCTTAGTGTTTAGTTATATCAGTGATCACCTTACTAAGGCTGGTTTCTTATGGTCATATTTCCAATTGGGAATAAGATAATGCATTGCCATGGAATCATCTCTATCATGATTTTTAAGTGTCATATATTGATTATGAGCCTTTGTAAGTTTTTCATGATTCAAGGTAATGCCCAATCCCGGTTTATGAGGTATTCTAATTTTTCCCTCTCGTATTTTGAACGCATCATCACACAATTCCTGCCCATCTTGCCAAATATAATGAGTGTCGAGCGGAGTAACATTCCCTACAGCCGCCGCTCCTGTCTGAGCATACAATGCTAATGTAATATCAAAATGGTTATTGGAGTGTGAACCCCAGGTAAGACCCCAATCACGGAAAATACTGGCAATTCGCAAACTGCCATTAATTCCCCAAAAATGAGGGTCAGCAAGTACGATATCAACCGACTTCATCATTAAAGATGGGTAAATTTGTTTCCAATCCGTTGCGATCATATTTGTTGCAACCGGCATATTAGTTTGGTTTTTGTAGAAACTCATAATTTCTCTGCCTGAAAATCCGTCTTGCGGTCCACAAGGATCTTCAATATACGTCAACGAATGTCGGTGCTCCTGTGTTAACTTAACAGCTTCATCTAGAGACCAGGCTCCATTAGGATCGATATTGATCCGCGCGTCTGGAAAATCAGTATGCAAGGCACCAACAGCCTTCATTTCCTCTTCGCCTTTCAATACACCGCCTTTTAATTTAAAACATTTAAAACCATATCTTTCCTGCGCAGCATGTGCTTGGGCCACAATCCCCTCAGGAGTTAACGTTTCTTTTCTTCTAACTTGTTGCCAGTGATCGTTGATACCAGTATCTTCATCATGAATATATGGAAGATCCGTCTTTTGCGAGTCAGCTATATAAAATAAGTAGCCTAGCATCTCCACAGTATCTCTTTGTCTACCTTCACCGATTAAATCGCACATGGGGAGATCAACAAATTTGCCGTATAAGTCAAGGATGGCACACTCTAAGGCTGCTTCGGCATGAACTACAAATTTTAAGTTGCTTAAATCAAGCTCTTGCAAACCCTGGCCGCTATTATTTGCAGCTTTCCAACCATTTTTGCGGACATCATTTAGAATCGGTAAGGTGATGTTAGTTGAACTGACTAACCGGGCGATCGGCAAGGTCAGATCCGGCCGCAAGACAACCATCTTACCGTTTGACGCTAACAGTTTAAAAAACTTTTGTTAACCGACATTATAGTTATTAAAGATTTCTTGGTATTCCACCACTGGAGTATTGACTTTGTCGAAGCCACGGGTTTTCAAATAATTTTGAATCGTATAAATGACCTGCTCTTTGAACTGAGCAGAATCTCCTAGCTCATCACGAACTCCTGTTGGTAATTGATTAAACATTGCATTTTCCCTCCTCAGGACATAAAAAAATCCCCGTAACAGAAAAAATCTGTTACGAGGACGATAAATTCGCGGTCCCACCTCATTTTCCAGCCGCCTTGCAACGACTGGCTCATGTTGGCATTGATGTCAACGCTCTTAACGGTCGCACCGGATAATATACATCGGTTATTCATAGCTGTGACTTCAACATAGCGTGTAATTTGGCTTGCAGTCGGTGGCCAAAACTCTCTGGATACATCTGCCTATGTTTACTGGACTAATCGAAACCTTTAATTGTATTCCCACTCAAATTTAATTTAACTTAAATAATACACGTTAATTTACCTATGTCAAGAATTTATTTTATTTTTTGAACCAATCTAAAAATCCTGACTAGAAAAGCTCGTTGGATCATGGCACCTTCTTGATTCAGAACTGCTTCTGAAATTTTTGTATCATTGCACTATAAACACCAGTTTTAATTAGATTCTTGTCCCTCGACTCGCTTCACAACATCAATGGCTTCATGCCAGCCATGGCCAACTTCTAAGATACTGTGCGCATCGGAACCATAAACGAGAGGAATTTCTAAGAGGACTGCCTGCTCCACTATCCTAGGAGATGGATAGATCTCATTGCAATACTCCTTATATAATCCAGCTGTATTCAGGTCTATTTCCAAGCCTTTCTGCTTGATCGTTTCTAAAATTTGCGCAATCAGGTGTTGATTTGCTGCATCAAATTCTTGCGGCAAATTGAAATAATCTTGGTATTTTCTGATCAGCGTAAGGTGTCCTAATCTCTGAGGGCGATAACTCCCCAAGTCGCTAGAAGCCGCTGCCAGCTCCAATTTGAAGAACTGTCTAAATAGTTCCTGCGGCTGCCTTAACAATTCGGCAAATCCCTGGGCAAAATCAGAGGTCGAATAATCCAAACACCAAAATTTGTCGTCTGTACCGCGCATAAAATGAACCGACAAAACATTATCTTGCGTCTGGGAACCATAACTCTCCAGAAAAGACTTCGTCCATTCTTCAAAACCCGGTAAGTAATCGACCTCAAAGCCGGCATTAATTTTGATGCGTTCTCGATATTTTAGCTGCATTTTTTGGACAAATTCTAAATACGGTTCGAACTGCTTTGCTGACAGTGCTGCGGTTGTCAAACCTTTGCGCTGACCGGCAAATACCGCTGCAAAATCTGGCGGCAACGGAGCATGTTCCGTAATACTATATTCTTCAAAACCCATTTTGATTGCCTTTTGGATCATCAATTCTGCGTCATCCCCGCTGCCGTGCGGGCAAAACTGAGTATGTGTATGTCCATCTTTCTTGCTCACTTTCTCATCGCCTCCAAGTTAATGCTATTTTATTGCATGCTGCATATTTTGAAAAAAATCGTTTTTTAACTCAGCAAAATTGCTTGGCCAGAACTGCTGCGTCAGCCAAGTATTTGAAGATAAAGAGTGTCAGCTGATTTTAGCTTGAGGTTTCCACTCGGGTTGTTTTGTCAGGCAGTGCTACACCCACCGTGTTAATATTCAGCGAAGTAGAAATCTTTATACACTTGTCCATATTTATTTTTGTTATTTAACCACTTTAAAGCGTCTTGGTCCACTGTTTCATCCGCTTTAGCGTCATGAGTTCCGCTCTGTATTTCCTTCACACGTTGAATAATTTTAAGATCTGATCGAAGCTGTGCCGTGGCTGTTTGCAATAGTGGCGGATAATATTTTTCAATCAGCGATTGCATTTCATGAACAACATCTTGCGCATCAGCATAACTTTTAGCTGAATTGAATAAAAATTCATAATTGCTTCTGTCTCTTATTAAATAAAATTCTTGCAGATGCAGCCAATCTAGTTTTACCTTTTGATAATACACGAGCGTGTTTGTATCTCTTGCCACACCCAAAGATTCCTGCCAATAATTGTTTAGATCTGTCTGTAACTCATCTAAATTATTTTCATATTTCAGCATTTCAAACAAGTCTTTATCTGATAACTTTGCGATTGTTAATTCTGTTTTAGTTTCTGATTTATCCATGTTCCTCATCCCTCCTCGTCTTATCCCTTAAGATCAGACCCAAGTTTCTTTTTTAAGAATTTATTGTCTCCAGCTGCTAAATTTATAAATGCTAAATGTCAAATTAAGTTAGAAATTCTTGCAGTTGTTCATTTGTAATATGATTCATGAAGGCCTCCAGGGGAGT
>CAKPZY010000063.1 GCA_934215475.1 uncultured Ligilactobacillus sp. | reverse complement strand
CTAGGCCTTAACCAGCCGCCCTGATTGTGGAAGTCAATTTCATCTTTAAACTCAGAGAAGATATGCAGTGTGACCCAGGCACGTTCCCGATTGAAACAGCAGTTTCGACGGAACTCGTCTAATGTCCAAGTCTTACCAGCAATTAATTCATCAAAGTACTGACTGGCTGTTTGCTTAACCATCAGCTCAATCTCGCCTTTTGGTAATTCGATCGACAACATCTGTTGCATAATAATCAACTCCTTTCTATTTAAATTAATTGGCTTGTGATTTAAATTTTTCTGTATAATTGAGTTATCTCCAATGAAAGAAGGTGAATAAATTTGAGTAAAAATTTAAGTGATCAGCTTGATGACCTTACAAATGAATTGAACGACTTTCAAAAAAATCTTGAAAATAATTCTGGAAAGCAAAGCGTTAGCTTTGATGTTCTTTTTCCAAAAGTATTTATGAGTAGGCATTCAAAGTATTCTGATATCAATTCTTTTCTGTCAGCTTCAAATATAAGTAGCCAAGAAGACTTTGAAAAAATACCCGAGAGCCAATTCGATTCTTTTGTTAAAGCCAACTCTGATTTTTCAAGCTGGCAAGATATGCAACAACAAGCGACCAATGAATATTTTGCAAAGAAACTGGGGTTTAGTAACTAGCTTAAATTCGTCTATTTGTTGCAGAGTTTCTTGTAACTGTTGTGTTTGGCTTTTAGCCGTTCGCAACAGTTCTTTTAATTCTTTAATATTTGTTTTGTCTAAAGAAACGTTAGTTTTCATTTAAATCTTCCTTTCTACGCTTTTTGTCTTTGTCCACGTATCGTGAACTTTCTGGGTAAAAAAATATCATCAACTCGCATGTTGTATCGATCAGCAATTTTAAACATCTCTTGCAAATTGAACTGACTAACATCATGTTCTTTCTTACGATAGGTTTGAATATTGATTC
This sequence comes from uncultured Ligilactobacillus sp., assembly GCA_934215475.1. GTDB lineage: Bacteria > Bacillota > Bacilli > Lactobacillales > Lactobacillaceae > Ligilactobacillus. Next base: position 5,884 of record CAKPZY010000063.1, on the reverse strand, counting down.
CTAGCAGCTTGGCAATGTCTTCTTGATTGTCTTGGTGTTCTTTACGGATTCCCATCAATTTATATTGCATATTGTTAACCTCCTTTTGTTTATATTATTATAGTACACGATACGTGAACGTAAATCAATCCTTTAAACGACAAAAGTTCACTTTCCGTGTATTTTTCTATTGACTATGTGTGTGTTTACCTATATTATTAGAGTTGTAATTAGGAGGTGATAAAAATGAATATAGCTAAATATGCCGGCCAAAAGATTAAATATTTCCGTGAACAGAAAAGATGGACACAGACAGACTTAGCTAAAAAAGTGGGTATTGGTAAGACAGCTGTTGCTAATTATGAATCTGGTCTTAGATCTCCGAAACAAGACATTTTATTTGACCTAGCAAAAGTTTTCGATATTAGTATCAATGAGTTTTTCCCAGAAACAGTAGTTAAAGAAAACAACATTACCTCTATATATTCCAAGCTTGAACTACCACGTCAGCAGAATGTTTACAATTATGCTAAAGACCAGTTAGAACAGCAGAATCATCCAAATGTTTATAATATAGAAGAAGCAAAAGAAGAACATACTGTGGATGTTGCTGGTGTCGTCTCTGCTGGTACAGGTGAATGGCTAGACGGGCAATCATCCGAAACAGTCACAATTGAAGGACCAATACCGAGATATGATTTTGCGGTTCGTGTTAATGGCAATTCAATGGAACCTACTTTCAGTAATGGCGAAATTTTGTTTGTTAATAATCTTGAAACTGAGTGTAGCGCAAGAAACAATCAGTTTGTAATTGCGGAAGTTAACGGAAATGCTTATGTCAAAAAGCTATTTGTTTCTGTAGATGGCGTTAGATTGATCTCACTTAATAGAGATTATCAAGATATAGCCATCCATGATTACGATGATTACAGAATTATAGGAATTGTAGTCATATAAAAAATGCCCTAGCCAGAATTTAGGGACCGGCTAGAGCATAAAGAATATATATGTTTAGCTCTACTATATCATAGAGTTAAGCATATTACATATATAATTAAATTAACACATAGTCCATACATCTGGACAATAAAATAGATGAAACATATAGGAGTGATAATAGTGGGAACAATATTAGCTGTTTTAGAAATTGCCGCCATTGTTGGTATTTGGTATTTTTGGAAGAAAAATCCAAACAGAAAATATTTAATTTTATCAATAATTTTACTATTTGTTTTTGGTGGGCTTTTCTCAACTACAAATAGTTATAAGCAAGAAGCAAAGGCTCAAAAGGAAAGTTCAAGTTCTGTCAAAGCATCCACTGAAAGAGAATCTAAAAAAAGTTCTTCATTAGCTGTTGCTAGTTCTAAAAAGAAAAAATCTTCTTCAGAAAAGCAAAACTCAAACGTTAGCTCTTCAGAAAGTATATCTAGTAAGCAGTCTTCCCAAACAAAAAAGAACGGTCTTTCTACAAATAATCAGGTAAAAGCTGTATTAAAAAAATACGGTTCTAATGATCTAAAGGTCACATTTGTAAACGGACAATATTTTGACCCTGCGGCGAAAACTGTAGCCATTGAATTGAAAGGCAGTGATGCTTTGACAGATAAAATGACAACTAAGGGGTTCCTCATGGATATTAGATCGGTGTGGATTGCACTTAAAAAATCTGGCGATGCCAATAATTTTGAAAATGTAAATGTTTCAGTGAAATATCCATTGCAAGATACTGCTGGTAATAGTTCAAACAAATATGTTGTTAAAACAAGCATAAGCGGTGTAAAAATACAAAATCTTAATATTGAAAACTTTCTATTCAAAAATGTTCCTAACTATGCAGACAGTTATTGGCAATCGACAGCATTGCCAGACGTAAATTAAAAAAACAAAAAACACATCCCCCACTCACCAAAGTTTAGGATGTGCTTTCTAAATATTAAACACGCGTATGCTGGCATTCTTTTGTGGCATAACGTAAAGGAGCTTTATGTAACCATGGAAACACTTAAAGAGATTAGTCAAAAGCTAAATGAAAATAAACAGCGAAAAGCAATTACAAAAAAAATAACACAACAGACCGTTCGTACTCTTTTGAATAGCCTGGAAGATGCTACGGTAGAAAAAGATGTTGAAAATGCCTGGCGTAAAGTCTTTGTGCAATATTATATTGACAAGAATCCAGATCGAGACTTGTATCATATGGATTCACCGTTTGACACGGATGGCTTTATTTCAATAGATGATAGTTCAACTTTGGTATTCGCATTAAGATTATTAATGGAATTTAAAAATGGAACAGACTTAACTGTGACCTATGATCGTGCCAGAATAACGGCTCAGGTTGTGCATTATATGAAAAAGTTTGAATTAGATGGAAAAAAATTACCAACTGTTATTGTTGGAGCAGACGAAAATCAAGCTTTTGTCTTACTTGCTTCAAACTTTTATAAGTACCTAAAAGGCAAGTACAACTGGGATTGTCGCCCGTCTATGGCCTATAAAGAAGATACACAGCTCTTAATAGATTTGCAAGATGATGCTAACTTATCAATTTATCCATTTCAATTCAGTAATGGTTCCTTTAAAGATAAATATGAAAGTTTATTAGACTTATTCGAATCCATTGAAGCTATCATTCAGGAAGACGACCAAGAAACATTTAAAATCAAAGTGTCACCTGCAACAATAGTTGGGATGTTTGATGAATTTACACAAATAGCCTATCGAAAACCACAGGAAATTAAGCCAGATGAATCGGTTAATTTATTTTTTCAAATGTTACTTGCAAAGGGAAATGAAGAATACTATTTTTTGCCAATGAATCGCAACAAGTTCCATTTACCAGGTGATCATAAAATTGACGTTTTTGGTAATAAATTAGATGCTTTTTTTAATCATTATGACCGTAACTTTTCCCCTAAAGAAATTGATATATTAAAAGCTATTGCTGACAGGTTGTTAGAAGCTAATGCACGCAGAATGAAGGGAGATTACTGGACTCCTACCATTTGGGCTCAACAGGCCAACAAAATGTTGGAAGATAATTTCGGACAAGATTACACGCAAAAAGCAATTGTTTGGGACTGTGCATGTGGTGTTCGCAACTTAACCCGTGACTATAGATACTCCAACTTGTACCTTTCTACATTTCATAAAGGCGAGGTTGAATTAGGCAATGGTTATAATCCTGAAGCAAAAGAAGTCTTTCAGTATGATTTTTTAAATGATGATGTCAGCTTAAATCCAACTACTAACCCGAATGCAAATGAATGGAAAATGCCTAATAGTTTATTTAATGCTTTATCAGAGGCCAGTAAAACAGGTAAGCAGGTAATTTTTTACACAAATCCTCCATATGGAACAGCCAACAATGTACAAGCGGACGGAACTAGTAAAAAAGGGATTAGCAAATCTGCGATGAATAATTTGATGAAGCTGCAAGGCTATGGTAAAGCCTCTCAACAATTGTATGCGCAATTCTTTATACGTATCTTGAAATTAGTAAAAGACTTTGATTTGCATAATGTAGGAATTGGCTTCTTTACTAAACCAAGATTTTTTTCGGGTGGAGAGTACTGGGAATCCTTCAATAAAAAGTTTTTCTCTAAGTTCGAGTTTATACAAGGAAATTACTTCAATGCTGGTGAATTTTCAGATACAGCAAATACTTGGCCAATAACCTTTTCGGTTTACAAGTTACGCGCAAACGAATGTAGTGAGGAAAATGCAATTGATTTTCAACCGACATTTTCCATCCAAGCAACAAGCCTTGACCAACAACAGCAACCAATCATAACCGAAGTGGGACAACATCAGACTTTTTTTGTTAGCAAAAAACAATCTCTAAATTATTGGGCTAAAGCTGGTATTAAGAACCTAAAAGTACCAGAAATGCAACAGCCCTATCCACAATTATCGTCAGCTCTTAGCGTTTCTAAAGGAATAAAACCTAGAGGAAAGTTGGTTGAAGGTTCATTAGGATATATGGTCAACAACAGTAATAATATTGGTGAAGGTACTTCAAATAGTGGTGTTTGGGTAGTTTCAGGTTCAGCATATAAAGGCAACGGATTTAATGTTCTACCGCAAAATTTTGAAGAAGCATGCGTCAACTTTACAGCACGGAGAACTGTGAAATCAACTTGGATAAATGACCAAGATAATTACCGTTTTCCAAATGAGACAATCAGGCTTTACCAAGAATTTACCAACGACGCGATTATCTACACTCTATTTGATAATGCATCTTATCAAGCATCTTACCGTAATGATAAGTGGACCAATATCAATGTGACAGGCAAATGGGTCAATCAATGGTATTTTATGAGCATGGAAGAAATGATGCAATTAGCAGAAGTAAACCATAATCAAATTATTTATAATGATTTACGAGGAGACAAAGACCGCTTTGTTTATCGTGAAATTATGGCACGGAACTTTTCAGAAGAAGCCAAAGCCGTTTTGAAAAGTGCTAAAGAAGTTGTTAAACAGACCTTCCGTGCACGAAGTACAGTAATGGATGATTTTCCGGAATTGTATCTCAACGCATGGGATGCAGGATGGTTCCAAATTAAGCAACTCAACAAAAAAGTACCCGTTGAGGCATATCGTAATTTTCAAGATGCTTTCAAAATATTAAAAAAGAAATCAGAAAAAAATGTTTATAAATTGGGCATGTTAAGCAAATAAATTGAAGGGCATGACTGCCCTTTTTTATTACATAAAGGGAGTTGATTAGATGGCAAGCTATAAAAAAATAGCTGGTGTTTGGCAAGCTCGTCTATCGTGGACGGATGAGAATGGCAAAAGAAAACAACGGCTGAAGCGTGGTTTCAAATTAAAGTCTGAAGCTGAAGCATACGTTCGTAAGTTTAAAGATCTAACCACCCAGAATATAGATCCGACCGCTGCTGAAGATATTTTGTTTGCTGATTACATCAAGCAATGGTATGAAACTTATAAGCAAAATCAATCTGCCATTGCTACTCAAAAACGTTACGAGAATGTTATTGGTGTGGTTAAGAAATATTTTAAAAGATCTAAGCTTTCTGCAATTACTCGTTACCAGTATCAGAGGTTTATCAATGACTTTGGCAAAAATCATGCTAAACATACGGTTCAAAAAGCCAATATGATTATCCGGGCTTGTGTTAGAAACGCCGTTTATGATGATCTAATCCGCAAGGACTTCACGCACAATGCCCAGTTAACCTATGATGCGAGCCGCACTCGACAAGTTGAATATCTTTCCGTGGAAGAAATTAGCAAATTGATCCAAGCATGTACAAATGGTCTTCATTCACGCTACACTTCACGGTACATGATCTTAACCGGTATTCTTACTGGAATGCGGATCAGCGAAATTATGGCCTTAACTTGGAAAGATCTAAATTTCAACTGGCAAACAATTTCTATTAACAAGACTTGGGACTATCAGAACGGCGGTGGCTTTAAACCAGTCAAGACTGAGGCATCTAACCGTATTATCCGTGCCAATTCAGCGTTATTAGACTGTTTAAGCAATTTAAAAGTTAACCACGATAAAATGGTCTTTGCTGATAAAAGAGGGCTGATACCGTCTTCTAACGCCGCTAATCAGACACTAAAAAGAATCATGGCTGACGCTGGTATCTCGAAGAAAAATTATCATTTTCATAGCTTACGGCACTCGCACGTTGCGTACCTGCTTTCTCAAGGCGTGGATATTTACGCAATCAGTAAACGACTTGGCCATGCCGACTTATCTACGACTACAAATGTTTATGCTTATTTGATTGATGAGTTTAAAGAAAAGAATAATGATTTAATTGTGGATAAACTAGATGAGTTAATTAAGGGTAACGAAAGGGTAATCGATGCCCACAAGTCAATGAATTAGGCACTTTTAAATGCTCTCCCGAATCATAAT
>CAKPZY010000062.1 GCA_934215475.1 uncultured Ligilactobacillus sp. | reverse complement strand
AGTATACATGTGTTCATAGGACCAAATTTTCCATTTGTTGACAGATACATTTTGATAATTAGGTGCAACTCGATCAATTGTTAAAGTTTGGATGTTGTTAGTATCGTTCAAATATGAAAAAGGCAAATAACTGACTGCCCCGGGTGTTTTTTCAACTATGTCTTTGACATCCTGATTAGAGGTTTGCTCTTGTGTTTTTACCGGCTTATCGTACATATAAAGTACAGCACGTTGAAACGTTGTGCGCGTGCCTGAATCTTTTGTACGAGTAATTACTGAAATTTTCTCATTCTTCCCACCAAGCTGCTGCCAATTGGTTATGCGGCCAAGGAAGATATCCCGTAACTGGCTCATTGTCACATTCGTGATGCCAACATCTTTATTGACGACTGGAGCTACCCCAACCACTGCAACACGGTAATCACGTAATTTGTCGGGGTGAATGCCTTCTTGTTGTTCAGCAAATATATCCGAATTACCTATTTGTGCAGTGCCATTTTGTACTTTCATCAAACCTGCAGCAGACCCACCGCCTTCAACTGTGATCCGTGCGCCAGGGATCTTTTCTTTATACAGCTTAACCGCTTTTTCGACTAACGGTTGCAACGAAGTTGACCCAGCAATGGTGACATCGTTTTGTGTCGCATTCGTACCCAGATCATTTTTTTGCTCAGACTGACAACCTGTAAACAATAAGCATAACGTTCCTAAAATAATGCATGTAAATACGCCGCCAATTACCTTTCTCATCATTGTTCCCCCATTCAGTTGATAATTCGACCATACATTTTTCAACTTTAGGATAAACCTTAAATATTAGGTAATAGTTTTAAAAGTGTAAAGGCCGTGTAATTTTTAAGGAGGAAAAAGCAATAACATAAGCCGCAATTAAATCAAAAGCTGAAGTGAACCCCCGAGATTGTTGCCCAATCTCGGGGGTTCACTTCACTTTTTGTAAAGTCACTTAACCTTTTTTCCTTTTTGAAAGATTTCCTTATGGGATGTCCTGATTGCTGTTATATCATCCAATGGGTTTTTATCAAGTAAAAGCATATCCGCAAACTTTCCTTCTTCTAAGGTGCCATAGTTAGCATCTATTCTCAGCAATTCCGCAGCATACCTAGTCGCCCCAAATAAAGCCTGAGCATTTGTTGCCCCAATGGAAACCAATAGTTCGATCTCACGTGCTGTTCCGATATCAAAACGATTAAATGGCGTCCCGGCATCGGTTCCAACTGCCACCTTAACGCCCTTTTTTAGAGCCATCGCTATATTTTTAAAGAAATCCCGCTTGACGTTATCATTTTTACGCATCATATAATCTGGTAAGATCCCTTTTCCTTCATCAGAAATACATTGTGATGCATTCAACGTTGGAACCAAGAAAATATTATTTTCCTTCATGAACTCAGCTTGGTCCTCATCAACATAGATCCCGTGTTCAATTGAATCAACCCCGGCTTCTAAAGAAAGCTGAATTCCCAGATTTCCTTGAGCATGCGAGGCCACTGTCATGTGCTTAGAGTGGGCTTCTTGAACTGCCACTGCCAATTCTGGTCCACTCAATTCGATATCATCAATTTCATCAGTCGCAGACATTACACCGCCAGTAGCCATGACTTTAATATTTTTAGCTCCATGTTTAAACTGAATACGAACTGCGTGGCGCATTTCATCAACAGAATCTGTTAAATGTCCCCAAACTGTATCTCCGTCAATGCCCTCCACAAAATCGCCATGTCCGCCAGTCATAGACATCGGCCGACCAGAAGGAACAATTTGTGGACCGCTAACCTTACCTTCTGCCATCAACCGAGATAACTTAATATCTGTATCAAAGGCACACCCGCAATCCCGAATATAAGTGACACCTGCGTTTAAAAGTTGCTTAAGGTTGTTGATACCGTTGACTGTACATTCAGTTTCCGATAAGTGATCTAACTTATTATGAATAGGATTCATCATAATATGGGTATGTGCATTGATCAGCCCCGGAAGTAAATATTTTCCATGAGCATCAATGACTTTTTCAGCCTCTGGTTGGTCAGGCTCCCCAGTCCCTATTTGCACAATTTTCTCCGTTTGTTCATCAAAAGAAAGCCAGCTATCTTTTTGCAGTTCCTCTTTGACACCGTCAAACAGCGCTGCATGCTTAATTATTGTGGTCATGATCTCCCTCCTAAAATTTTTTGATTCCATGTTGGTACACGCCTTTATCTGCTTGTTGAACTGCTTTAATGTCTTCCAAGGGATTTGCATCAAGTACTAAGAAGTCCGCGTACTTGCCTGACTCCAGCGTTCCATACTCATCGTCGATTTTTAATAATTCAGCAGCTGATTTCCCAGCAGCATATAAAGCTTGATAATTGGTTGCGCCTACCTGTGTCATTAATTCTAATTCGACTGGTACATCTGTAAACCGATTAAACGGCGTCCCTGAATCTGTACCAAAAGAAATTTTAACTCCAGCTTTGATAGCAACACCAATTCTTTCAAAGTATTTATCTAAAAATGCTTTGGCCTTATCCAACATATATTGAGGCAGCTTTCCTTTGCCGTATTTTGGAATGGTATAGCCTGCAATTAAAGTTGGTGTGAGGTATGTTCCTTGCTTGATCATAAGTTCAATATCTTCATAGGTGACATATGATCCGTGTTCGACCGAATCGACCCCTGCCACGACAGCGTTATGAATTCCGGCATCTCCTTCGGCATGGGCTGCAACTGTCATATGTTTAGAATGCGCCTCTTGTACAGCCACCCTAAGTTCTTCGACACTTAACTCAGTATCATCGATTTGGTCTGTTGCTGACATCACACCACCTGTAGCCATAAGCTTTATATTTTTAGCTCCGTTTTTAAAGGCTTTCCGCACAGACTTTCTCATTTCATCTTCTGAATCAGTTAAATATCCCCAAGTCTGACTTCCATCCCAGCCTTCAATAAAATCACCATGGCCGCCAGTCATTGACATTGGGCGCCCAGATGGCATGATAGCCGGTCCGGTGATATCAAATGGGCCTTCAGCAGCGAACTTAGCTAATTTAATGTCAGTATCAAAGGCACAACCACAATCCCTGATATAAGTTACGCCTGTTTGGAGTAACTCTTTTAAATTATGTAACGCCACCGTTGTAACTTCTGTTTCTGATAAGTATTCTAACTTATTGCCGATTGGATCCATCATAATATGTGTATGAGCATCAATTAAACCTGGCATAACATACTTACCTTTGAGGTCAACTACTTTATCAGCAACTGGTCGCTCTCCGTAGCCCGATTTTGCCACTTTACCAGTTGACTCATCGACAACAAACCAAGCTGCTTTTTTAATATCCGTTGAGATCCCATCAAACAGTTTGCAGTTACTATATAAAATTTCCATTAAAAACCCCCCTGAAGTGAAAATTGTCCTAGGCAAAATACATTTTGTTTTATGGATATTACGATCTTAGAGTACAATGTAACATCTTTTTTCTGAAAAAACACTATTTTAAATTAATTTTTTATGATAACATAAGAAACTAATTAAATATGAGTTATAGCAAGCTTATTGAACCCCATCTTTAGAAAGAAGGCAGATATTATCAAATTTATCATTGCATTTTCAATTGTCATGTTGTTTCTATTTATCGGTGAATGGGTTTCTACTGCAAGCAAAGCATACATTCCATCAGTGTTTGTCAGTGCTGTCCTATTTGTGATCGGTTATTGGACAATTCTGCCTAAAAATATTGTGGCCCAAGCTTCTTTTGGACCAACATTTGCAGGTGTCTGTATCTCATTGTTGCTCGTCCATCTAGGGACCTTAATGGATCTAAAAGAACTTATCCAGCAATGGAGAGCTGTTTGTATAGCACTTTTAGGTGTCGCTGGTACAATTTTGCTGACCCTAATAGTTGGAACTTGGATCTTTGATTGGCATACAGTGATCGCTGCCGTGCCGCCTTTGACTGGGGGTCTGGTTGCTGCATTATTGATGACCGATGGTTTAAAAACCGCTGGAATTACCTCATTAGTGGCTTTACCGGTTGCAATGTTTGTCTTGCATTCAGTGCTGGGCTATCCCTTAACAGCATTTATGCTTAAAAGGGAAGGTAAACGTGTTGTCAAAGAGTTTCGCGCTGGTAATATTGCACCTATTACGGAGGAACAAAAAAGCATTCATTTCGCTGGCGGGAATAAAAAAAGCAAGAAAAAATTTGTGTCGCCTAAGGAATATCAAACTTCAGCATTTATTCTCTTTCGTGTTGCCATAGTTGCTCTTTTGGCTAATGGATCTTCTCTCTTGATCCATAACGCAGTTAATCCGAATGTTGTTTGCCTGATCTTTGGAGTAGTAGCTCATCAATTAGGGTTTCTTGAAAAAAGTGCTTTAAATAAAGCGGGCGTGTTTCAATGGTTAATGTATGGTCTTCTTGCATATATTTTCGCTCAGCTGAATATTACGACTCCGGCTATTATGGAACATGTGGTTATTCAAATTATTGTGTTGATCCTGCTTGGTTTAATAGGCATGTTTTTGGCTTCGTGGATCTTGGCTAAACCCCTCAAAATGAGTGGTTCCATGGCATTTGCCTGCTCTCTGACATCTTTGTTTGGTTTTCCCGCTGATTACATTTTAACAACTGAGGTTTGTCATAATATCGCAGAAAATAAAGAAGAAGAAACAGTTCTGATAGATCAAATCTTACCTAAGATGCTGGTTGGCGGCTTTGCCACCGTTTCAGTTGCTTCTGTAATCATTGCTTCCATTTTTCTTAGGCTCTTGTAAGGTTAATTATCAATCACATAAAAACCGGGAATCGCTTTGACAAAAAAATCGGATCTGCTCCTTGCTAAGCAAACAAGCTTTAATTATTCGCTTAGCTACTCGAGAGGAAGCAGATCCATTTTTAAATACTTTTTAGTGACTTTTCTTTTTCATGATCTGCACAAGTAGAGCGATCATAGCAGCACAAATATACTGAGCCGGATCATCAGCGGTTGCGCTTCAAGCACTGTCATCCAGGATCTTTTCCCTGGTTACTGTTACTTTGTGCAGGTTATATCTGCTTCAGTACGGTTCATTGTGAGCCTAATTGACCCTGTTATGTCTAGCCTATTCTGATCGGAGGTGCATGAAAGGAGATACACATAAATATTCCGAACCAAATCTTAATGTAGACCACATGTATAATACATATAACTTAGCGTTTAATACTATCTCCAACTATGTTGAGTTCGCTTCAGAGCTGAAATAATGCAGCTCTCTATTTTGGAACTAATTCGAAATTATTTACACAAATGCACTCTAAAAAATAAATGCGAACATATAGAAAAGATTGACAGTGCGAGGGCCTTCTAATAAACTGAGTAAGTACAATCGGAGCGCCAATAAGGTAGATAAGATGTGTTTTCGGAGGGTCGAAGAGGCCAGACAAGATTGTTTAAAAACGATGCTGTCTGGCCTCTTTTTGTGTATTCAAGGAGTGATAATATGGCGCAAAAAAACTCATTTTGGACTAAAAACTTTACCTTGCTATTTTTCAGTAATGCATTTCTATTCATGGTTTATAATATGCAAGTGCCAGTGCTGCCGCTATATGGAGAAAAAATTGGCTTAGATGCTGGCCAAATAGGCATTTTTGTAGGAATGATAATGTTTACTGGTTTAATAGTACGGCTCTTTGCCGGCCACTTAGCTCAAATTTTTTCCAAAAGAAAATTATTGTTACTGGGAATTATGCTGTATTTGGCGGCTACCTTTGGCTATCCGTTATTAACTTCCTTTAGTTTATTAGTATTATTACGAGCGCTAAACGGTATCGGCAACGGCTTGGCTACAACTTATTTTGCAACTATGGCGGCTGATGAGCTGCCCTTAAAAAGTCTGGGCACAGGAATGGGTTACTTTGGGGTTGGAGACACGATAACTGCGGCCCTAGCACCTGTATTATCTTTAAGCCTCGTGCAAAAAATTAGTTATGATGCCTTTTTCATTGCCTGCGCGGTGGTTTTGCTTTTAGCTATAATCTTATTATTACTGACTGATAAACAAAAACAAAGTTCCCTTTTTCAAAGAGAAGCTAAATTTTCTGTGAAAAATTATTTTGATAATGACTTTCTAGAACGGGGTTTGCTGATTTTCCTGTTGGGAGTAATGATGAGCGGCATCATGGCCTTCACTTCAATTTATGCTAAGCAACAAGATTTAACAGACGTTGCCTGGTTCTTTTTTGCGGCTGCAATTGCCGGTGTTGTTATTCGTCCTTTTACGGGTAGAACTTTTGATGCCAAAGGCCCTTTTTTAATTTTGCTGCCAGCATCGTTAGGACTCTTAGTCAGTATTTTATTGATCATCTACAGTCAGACCAACTTAATGCTGTTGATTGCAGGCTTTTTCTATGGTGCAGCTGATGAGGCAATTTTTCTGACCGTCCAAGCGTGGGTCCTAAAAAAAGCTGGTATAGCGAAAAGGGAAACTGCAACAAGCATGTTTTTAAATTTTTATGATTTTGGGATGGGCATTGGCGCATCAATTTTGGGTAAAATAGCAGATATCACTTCATATCGTTGCATGTTTTTCCTGCTTGCTTTTATAGCAGCATTTTATATATTATTATGCTTTTATTTTCAGCAGAAGAAGCGTAAAAATTTAGTATGAATAATTACCTCAAATCTCTATTCCCTAACATTCTTGCAGTACCGGCCTGTTCTAAAACCTAAATCGGCTGCTCACACGCTTAATGCTATGGTTTACGAATACTTTATGAGGCAAATATTGTAGCTTGACTGCGTATATATATGTGGGAGGTGCCCATTTTACGCATGGTGAGGAGCACTAAGTAATTCTAAATTGAACAGATTGCGGACTGTGCTGTGGAATATGTGCTTGATCATGCTTTTTGTCCCATAAAAACCGGGTTGGGACGAAACATTCTCTAATACGATAAAATAGCGTCAAATTTTGCGAAAATTTGGCGCTATTTTTCTCTTGCTTTTTAATTGTTTTAAAGAAAATGATTTTGGTAATTTTAAGTAACATAGTTGGGTGAAAAGCTTTGCAGAGAGCCGCTTAAGTATTTTTAGCAACAATTCCAGTGTTTTATTAACCATAAATGATTCTCACACATTTAAATTCTATAACCACGAGAAAATTTAATTATTAAGCAGTATATGTACCATAATGCAACACAAAAAGTGCAGCCCTACTATTTTTTATATTATCTATGCACAATTAATGATAATCTTTACCATTGGACTTAGGATGAAGTTGTAGACACGATTTGATAGAATTTCTTTAAGAAAGGATCGTGTTGGCCCATGAGCAG
>CAKPZY010000061.1 GCA_934215475.1 uncultured Ligilactobacillus sp. | reverse complement strand
TTAGCAAATCCGAAATTTAATTAAATTAGCTTCCTAGGGGCTCCTGATCGATCCAATTACCCTTTCTTGATACTAACTATGAGACGGGCAATATTTTCAGATAATAAAGAAAGATCTTTCGTACTATCCTTGATCGCCTGTGCCAGCGTTTTTGATCCAGAAGGTGCTGCAAAGATAGCATCAATTGCCCCAGTTTTATATAATTCCTCGATCCCCTTGCCAATATTGCCAACCAAGGCAATAACCGGCGCCTGAGGAGAAACTTCTTTGGCTGCTAACGCAACACCGAACGGGGTTTTCCCATATTGTGTCTGAAAATCCATACTCCCTTCACCAGTAAAAACATAGTCTGCATTTTTAAGCTTTTCCCGCAGTGAACTATACTTGACAACGACATCTATTCCCTTTTCCAAATGAGAATTTGTAAAAGCAAGCAGTCCTGCACCTATACCTCCGGCGGCGCCAGCACCAGGATAGTCCTTCAATGATTTTCCTAAAGTATTTTGAATAACATCAGCATAGTGAACTAAATTACTGTCAAGCACTTTTATCATGGCAGAAGTAGCTCCCTTTTGCTGACCAAATACAGCACTAGCTCCATTAGGCCCAACTAGAGGATTATTAACATCAGAAGCAATTAAAATTTCAGTCTCGGCTATTCTTGGGTCTATGTTTCGTGTATCTATCTTAACTAGTTTATCCAGTTGCCCCCCGCCATACGGAATGCTCTCGCCTTTTTTATCTAAAAGTTGAGCCCCAAGTGCTTGTGCCATCCCAGCTCCACCATCATTTGTTGCGGAACCTCCGAGACCCAAGATGATTTTTCTGGCGCCATGATTGAGAGCACTAATTATCAATTGACCAGTCCCATAAGTAGTAGTTTTTAAGGGATCTGCCGTATGTTCATCTACAAACTGAAGGCCGCTTGCTTGAGACATCTCGATCACTGCAGTATCACTATCACCTAAAAGTCCGTATGTTGCTTCAACTTTTTTTCCTAACGGTCCTACCACTAATTCACTGACAAACTTTCCAGATGTATTAGCAGTTAACGCTTCAACCGTCCCTTCACCTCCATCTGCCATAGGAACAGCGTCAATTTCCGCATTTGGAAAAATTTTACTAATTCCACTTTTAATGGCATCAGCCACCTCATTGGCAGTAAGACCACCTTTAAATGAATCTGGTGCTATAACGAATTTCATTTTACGACCAACCTTTCTTATAAATAACCTTAATGAAGCCTGTGAGAACACCGGTATATGATAGTTTAATCAAATTCAAAGCATTATAAGTCACTGCTCCTTTATAGAATATTACACAACTCATTATTAACAAAGTATTTGTGGTCTAATATTACATTCCCAAGACCTAAAGGAATTAAACTCCACTGATACTTGAGCGTTAAACATTGAGTCATTTTTTTCTTTAAGTATAAAATCGAAAGTTGATGATGTCACCGATAAAAGCCTGGAAAATGCCACTACACAACCTCCTTGTTAAAAGTTTCGATAGAATTCTTACGAAATGAGGAAACCTTGAATAAACACAAAGTTAAATAACATAGTTTATGGAACAAATGCATACTGGCGTAAAAGTTGCTGTGAGGAGTGCGATTTGCTTTATGGATACTTGTGCAAACTGGTATCATGTGTTTATCAGGTAAGCGCTTTCTGTTAGTGCCGTGGTCCAACATTGTCATCTGTGCCGTTTTCTATTTCAAAAAAATTAATAATTAAAATATCAAGTCACACAGTATAACAAGGTGTTTCAGAAAACGAGGTGATTCCATTTGAACGCAGAAAACAATAAAATGATGAGTGCCTTAAAGTCGATCAATCAAAAATTAGATCACTTTAAAACTCTAAAGACCATCACTGATACTCTTTTAGGAGTACTACCGTTGATTATCGTCGGTGCGATTTTTTCTCTAATTGCTAATTTCCCTGTTGCTGGATACCAGAATTTTCTTGCAGACCTTCAATTAAAAGAAACACTGGGTTTGGCAAGCCAATTTACTACCAACATCATTGCAGTGATCGCTTGTATGTCACTGACTTATGCTAGGATCCAAAGAGACAAAATCAGTAGTTCGATACCCATGTTTATTTCATTGGTATCATTCTTGATCATTACACCGTTACATGTGACAAAAAACGAAACTTACTTGCCGTTTAAGTGGCTAGGATCATCAGGATTTTTCATGGCAATCCTGATCGGGCTTGCTGTGGGAGCTGCTTATGTATTTATGATCAAACATAAATGGATCATTCGCTTGCCGCAGTCTGTGCCGCCAATGGTCTCAAAATCATTAAGTGGCATAGTCCCGTCAACAGTCATCATCGCTTTAGCTATTTTGATCCGTTATATTTTTAAATTTACTTCTTTTGGTACGATCCACAACGTAATTTATTCCTTGATCCAGCAGCCATTGACTCACCTGGGAACGTCAATTTGGTCGATGATCATTTTAACCCTGGTTGCACAGTTATTCTGGTTTATCGGAATCCATGGCATGCTGGTCGTAATGCCTATTATATTAACTGTTTTCTTACCACTTGATCTGCAAAATCTGGCCGCGTTTGATGCGGGTAAACCACTACCTTATATAACAACGATCGGCTTTTGGATCACCTGTACCTCGATTGGCGGAGGCGGTGCAACCTTAGGATTGAACTTAATGATGGCTTTTAGAGCAAAAAGTGAACAGTACAAGGTGCTGGGCCGCTTAGCCTTGCCAGCAGGAATTTTTGGAATAAATGAACCCTTGGTTTATGGTGTTCCCTTGGTTTATAATGCAATTTTCTTTGTGCCATACGTTTTCCTGCCAGTCGTTAATTTGCTCATCGGATATTTATTTGTCACTATTGGGTTGATGCCACCAGCAAGCGGCGCTACGATCCTTGGAATGCCGATCCCGATCCTCTTCACTGGCTTAGTGGAAGGGAGCTGGCGACTGGGCTTGTTTCAAGTGGGGCTGTTAATATTTGATTCTATTATTTACTATCCATTTTTCAAGGCTGCAGACAGAGGTGCTCTTCAGCAACAAAAGGAGGCCGAAAATGAAAAAGCTAATAATTGAGAGTGATGATTTCGGGATAACTCCTGAAACTTCCAGAGTTATTCTCCAACTTTTGAAAAAGAAAATGATAACCAGCACTAATTTCATCGTCAACATGCCAGAATCAAAAGAGGACGCAAAATTAGCCCAAAGACAAGGGGTTACCAAAATGGGGATCCATATTAACTTAGACCGGCATTACCCTGTTTCAGATCCAGAAAAAATTCCAACACTGGTCGACCCCTCCACCCAACGCTTTTGGTCATTTGATGAACTACTCAAAAGGGAAGTGGCTGGTCGGATTGGTATGTCCGATGTCCAACGTGAAGTCTATGCTCAGCTGGAATTAGCCAACAAATTTAAATTAGAGATCTCCCATATCACTACACACCATGGTTTGGCTTTTCTGGATAACAAGTTCTTCCATTTATTTAGTCAAATTACCCAAGAAACACACCTTACACTTAGAAACGAAATTGGCCCTTTCTTCGATCCGCAAAACAAAGATCTATTCAGTGTAGAAGATAGTATGAAAAATGTATTTCCCAACAAAAACTACGCTTTAGATGCAGGGCAAAAGCAACCCTTTGAATTAATTGACTTTATACGTACTCAAGCTGATGATCAAAGTATACTGGTACTCGGACATGCAGGAAAAAACGACAAATTACTTGAAATGCGCTCATCTCTAAATAAAAGAAGAGAAGAGGATCTTCAAACATTCGCTGATCAACGATTACATTCATTCTTAACAGATCCAGTTAATCAAATTAAGTTGATTTCATACTAGATTCTCATCAAAGCCGAACTTCATGTACACTCTCATGGATCAAAATATCTTGCATATAAGTTGTGCCTTGAAAACGATTCGACTATGATGACCAGTATAATTGTAAGATAACTCAAAAACATATTTTTTGGCAAGGTGAGAACAAAATGGACCAGAAAGTGAAGATTTCTTCAGGAGAGATTCAGCTCAATGTTCAAGTAGATAATTGGAAAGAAGCAATTCAAGCAGCTGCCGCGCCATTGATCGACGAAAATAAAATCAGCGAAGATTATGTGACTAGTATGATAGCTTCTTTAAAGAAATTTGGGCCATATATAGTAATAGCTCCTGGTTTAGCACTTGGTCATGCGAAACCATCCAGCGCAGTAAAGAAAACTTCTTTTTCCATCGCTACGCTGCGAAAGCCAGTTAAATTTGGCAACAAAGATAACGATCCTGTTGATGTAGTGATTATTTTGGCTTCAATTAATAATAAAGACCATTTGGAACTATTACAAAAATTAGTTCAGTTTTTAAACAATCAAAATAACTTAAAGAAATTAAGAACAGCCAATTCTGGTCTCGAAGCTAACAAAATTGCACAGTCAATAAATGGAGAGTGATCAAAGCATGAAGGTCATAGATTTTATCGTATTCCAAGTTATCAGCAACGAAACCATTTTTCTCGGTTTGGTTGCTTTGCTGGGATTATTGCTGCAAAAGAAAAAATTACCACAAGTTATTGATGGAACAGTCAAAACGGTTATTGGTTTGACCGTATTAACTTCAGGAGCCGGGATCTTAATTTCATCTTTATCTCCAGTCGTTAATAAATTAAATAAAACTTTGCATGTTGAGGGTGTGCTCCCGACAAATGATGCTGTTTTTGGAGTTGTACTTAAATTTGAAACCATTGCCAAAGGAACTGTAATTACTTTTTTGCTGGCTTTCTTTTTACATTTATTGCTAGTGCGGTTTACACCATGGAAAGACTTTAAGAATGTTTATTTAACAGCTCATTTGATGCTTTATCATGCTGCTTTCATGAATGTCACACTCCCAGTTGTCTTGCACACAAACACTGTGTGGACAATCGTTATAGGGACAGTGTTAAATGCTGTTTATTATACATATTCGCCTGCCATTCCAAGAAAGATATCCCGTCCCTGGATGCACGATGTTTCTACATTAGGGTTTATGGACCAAGTCGGATCGATTATTGCGCATTTTATCGGCAAATGGTGCGGCAGCCAAGATGAAAACCAAGACGCCGATAAATTGAAATTACCAAAGTGGGCTTCGATGTTTAGGGATAACACCATTGTCCTATTCTTTCTAATGCCTATCATATTCTTAGGTATTGGCCTGGCGGTCGGTAAAACAGGGATTCAACAACTGGCAGGAACAAGCACTGGGGCGACCAACTGGGTAATGTGGTTGATCCTTCAGGGATTCACCTTCACTGCAGGAATTGTGATCTTGTTAGCTGGTGTGCGGATGTTTATTGGTTCGATCGTCCCCGCTTTTAAGGGGATTTCTGATAAATTTCTGCCCGGTGCCATTCCGGCACTGGATGCCCCAACCATTTTCCCTTATTCGTCGATGGGCGGTATGTTTGGTTTCTTAGGTTCAACGGTCGGATGCATTCTTATTACATTGGCTACGGTCATTTTTCATTCCCCTGTGATTGTTTTTCCAAGCCCAATTATTATGTACTTTGACGGTAACGTTATGGGAGTGTTTGGTAATAAAGCAGGCGGTTGGCGTGGTGCAATTTCAGCAGGATTTATATCCGGGATGATCTCATCTGCCGCTGTAATATTACTTTATCCTTTGACAGGGGCAGTCTATGGAAGTGGACTAACGTGGTCAAATATTGATTATGCCGTAGTCTGGATGCCATTGATGTACTTGCTTAAATTTTTGCGTACCTTACTCATGGGAATTTAAAAAAATTATTGGAGGTAATAGTCATGAAAATCGTCGCGGTGTGCGGTTTAGGAGTCGGATCAAGTATCATTGCTAAAATGAATATCGAAAGCATTTTGTCAGATGAAGGAAAGGATGATGTGACTGTTGATACGATAGATATCGGTTCGATCAAAAGTGTGGATGCGGATATCTTTGTCACGACCAGAGACCTGGCAGACAATTTACCAGAAGAGTATAAAGATAAAACTATCATTTTGACTAATTTCGTTGATAAGAACCACATCAAAGAAAACCTTGACCCTAAAATCAAAGAAATCGAAAACCAGTAAATTCTCCACACCAAGTTAGGGTGATGCGAGCATGGCCGATAATATTAAAAATATAACCGAAGAGACTTGGAAAGATGAAGTCTTCCCTGAGTGGGGCAGCTGGTTAAATGAGGAAATTGATAATGCTAAGGTTAAAAGCGGCCAGCTCGTAATGTGGTGGTTGGCTAACATGGGTGTCTGGATCAAAACAGATCACCAAACGAATATCACAGTCGATTTGTGGTGCGGAAAAGGCAAAACTATAAACCGCGGGTGTCATCCGCACCCACAAACTGAGCTTAGCTTGACCACATCATTTCTTGTTTCTCAAACTAAATCTAACATATTTAGGATCAGCCTTTTAAGACTGGTCCTTTTTTATTTGCCTCAAAATATAGGAATAAAAGTTATTTTATGACTTTATGCCTAAAACCGTGCTAATGTGATCAGTAAGGATAAATAGGTCTTATATAAACTAGAAAAATAAATTAAAGAAAGCCTCGATTGCGAAATCAAAGCTTTCCTTATTTGTTAAACAGTGAGATCTGTAAGTGCATCAACTATTTTCGGATCACGGTGATCAAAGAAAAGGCTCTTATTAGTATCTAACTGCTTAATTTTATGCATTTCGTCAGAAGAAAGTTTAAAATCCCAAATATCGATATTTTCCTGCATCCGCTTCTTATGCGTAGATTTAGGAATAATAACTACCCCATTTTGAACTAGAAACCGTAGCGCAACTTGAGCAGCTGTTTTATTATGTTTTTTACCAACTTCAACTAGGGTTGGGTTAGTAAAAAAATCATTCTTCCCCTCTGCAAAGGGGCCCCAAGATTCAAGCTGTGTGTGATATTTATCCAAATATGGTCGTTCCTCTGTTCGTTGGTAAAAAACATGTGTTTCTAACTGGTTAACTGCTGGAATAATCTTATTAAATTTAACTAAATCAAGATAACGATCCGCATAAAAATTGGAAACCCCGATAGCCCGAATTTTTCCTTCTTGGTACAAATCTTCTAAAGCTCGATATGCGCCATAATAATCGTTGAATGGCTGATGCAGCAGTACCAAATCGAGATAGTTTGTTTGCAACTTTGTTAATGATTCTTGCACAGACTTTTTGGTCTGTTCGTATCCATAATTAGAAATCCAAACCTTAGTTGTTAAAAAAATATTTGAGCGGTCAATATCACTTTCGGCAATCGCTTGACCGACCGCTTTTTCATTATGATAGCCTTGTGCCGTATCAATTGCACGATAACCCACCCTTAAAGCATCTTTAACTGATTGTTTACAGAGATCAAAGTCATCAATTTGATAAACACCAAAACCTTCTTGTGGCATTTTAACTCCATTATTCAAAGTGACAGTTGGTATATTAGTTGTCATTGCTTAGCCCCCATTTATTTTTATATTATGGTCAATTTATTACATTCGAGTAACGCGCAGGCAAGGGAAAACCATTATTAGTTTAATGATTTATCCTAATAAACCATTTGGATCAACACTGCCCAAAATAGAATATGAAACATCGGGGAAACCAAAGATCAATTGATCTAAATCATCCGATGTAAGCCCCTTATCGATCACAAATGTTAGAATATTGATCAAATAAGACGCATCTTCGCCATAAAGCGCGGCTCCCACTACCTGTTTAGTTTGTTTGTTAAATGCCAAAGTCAGCTCAGCGTCAGAATCATGTTTAGTATCAAATCCTTGCCCATATGGGGTCTTTGTAATCTGGTATTTATCAGGTTCTTCCTTAGCTTTAGTGATTGGTAGCCCTACTTCCGCCAAACGTGGCAATGTGAAAGCAATAATTGGTACCACCGGATATTTGATCGGTTGATCATCTTCTCCTAAAATTTGGGCTGCTATATAATTTGATTCGAATGTGGCGGTTGGCGTTAGCTTAGGGATCGTTTTAGCAATTGCATCTCCACTAACATAAATATTTGGTACAGTCGTTTGTAAGTGGTCATTGACTTCAATCCCTTTGGGACTTCCTTTGATTCCTAAGTTATCTAGGTTTAGGCCATTTATATTAACTTCTCTGCCAGTACCGCCAAGAACGTACTCGCCCTGTAGTGTTAGCCCAGATTTCGTTTGGACCGTGTATTCCTTATCTTCCGGTTGAATTTTGGTAACAGCTTCATTAAAGTGAAATTTTACCCCGTCTTTTTCCAGTTTTGCAACAAGTTTATCGACATAATCACGATAATAGTTGGCCAGTGCATGTCCAGTGAATTCCACTACGTCGACTTTGACACCCGCCTTAATCACCATGGAAGCAAATTCAAGAGAAATTAAACCGGCACCAATAATGACCATTGATTGCGGTAATTTTGCCAGATCCAAGAAGTCCTTACTATTATTGATATATTCTTTGCCTTCCACTGGTAAAGTTGAATCGTGCTGTCCAGTTGCTAAAACAATGTATTCAGCAGTAATTGTTTTGTCACCAGCACTAACGGTATGCTCGTCAACTAGAGAACCTTGACCACGATAAATATCGATACCTGTCTGTGGCAAAAGTTGTT
Source organism: uncultured Ligilactobacillus sp. (assembly GCA_934215475.1). Taxonomy (GTDB): domain Bacteria; phylum Bacillota; class Bacilli; order Lactobacillales; family Lactobacillaceae; genus Ligilactobacillus. Next base: position 457 of record CAKPZY010000061.1, on the reverse strand, counting down.
CCATCATCTGTGGTAAACCCACATTGATAAATTTCTTCTTATAATCCATGAGGTCATCCCAATTGATCTGCGGTTGTCCATCCAAGCCAAAGCCTTGATAGTTTTGAGCATCTTGGACCACTTCAAAAGGCCCGTCCAAAAGTAACTTAGCGTCACAGCCATAATTAGGACATGTGCCCCCCAATTTGTCCGCTTCTACCACAGCTACTTTACGCCCTTTTTTAACCAATTTACCAGCTCCATGAAAGGCAGCATGCCCACTGCCGATATAAACGACATCATAATCAAAGTTACTCATTTGACAATTCCTCCTTTGTTTTAATCGTGCGCGATTTAGTATAGAATAATACCCTTTTCTCCAAAATACAAATAAAGGCACCTATAAAAAGAGGTAAAAATTAACAATAGAAATTCTGATTCTTTCACATATAAACAGCTTATGTAGAATAAAACAGAA
>CAKPZY010000060.1 GCA_934215475.1 uncultured Ligilactobacillus sp. | reverse complement strand
ATTGGCTGCAGAAATCAAATATCGATTTCTGCAGCCAATTTTCTATCTAAACACTAGTTTTGTCCCAGCCCCTTTTGTCTGATTTTATTCCGGTGTGTCGTTTACTTCTTCAAAATAGTGCATTATCCCAGCCATTTTAGGAGAAACTTCAGCAGTGATCAGAGTTCCTTCACTTGTATATTTTGTTGACTTGATAGTTGCATTCAAGTTGAGACGTTCAAGGAACTTTCCCTGATCAAATGGGATCAAATAGGTGCGAGTGGTAAAATCAGCAAATAATGTCTGTTTGATCATTTTGATCAGCGCTTCAAGCGAATTTTCATCGCGGGCACTGAAAGTTATTTGGTCGCCAGCAATCTCGGGATAATGGAGTCCTGGTTGCAAATCAGCTTTGTTAAAAGCGTAGATCATCGGGAACCCAGCCACGCCGATTTCGTGCAATGTTTTTCTGGTGGTTTCGACCATCTCCTTGGCGTGCGGATCAGAAACGTCTACGACCTGTACTAGTAAATCAGCTTGGGCAGCTTCAGCGAGTGTGGTTTTAAAGGCTTCCACCAGCTGGTGCGGCAGGCGGGAAACAAAGCCGACGGTATCGCTGAGTAAGATCTGCTTATTATCTGAGAACTTTAACCGGCGGACTGAAGTATCCAAAGTCGCAAAAAGCATGTTCTTTTCCGTGACTTGTTTTTCTCCCTCGCCTACCTGCCGCAAGAGACCATTCATTGTGGTAGATTTGCCCGAGTTGGTATAGCCTACTAATGCAACAGTCCTAATGCCGGAGCGGTCACGAGCTTTACGCTTGGTTTTTTCCTCCTGTTCAACTTCTTTTAGCTCGTGACGCAAGTGGCTGATTTGATTTTGGATCGTCCGTCGATTCAGCTCCATTTTTGTTTCACCGGCTCCACGGCTGGTGAATCCGCCACCTGCACTGCCGGCTGTTTGTTGGTCAAAACGGTTCAAACTGGAAGTCCGCAGGCGCGGTAAACGGTATTGCAATGAAGCAATTTGAACTTGCAATTTTGCCTCACGGGTGTGAGCCCGGCGGCTAAAGATCTGCAAGATCAGTGCCGTCCGATCGACGACGGTCATGCCGGTAGTGTCTTCAATGTTTCTCAGTTGTGTGGGTGTTAATTCGTCATTTACGATCAAGTCAACAGAATCAGTTGCTTTGGCTGCATTTTTAATTTCTTCAAGTTTACCACTGCCAAAATAACTGGCAGCCACAGGTGTCGGTATTTTTTGAACTATTGACAAATCGGGCTTTATTTCTGCTGCTTCGGCCAGGGCAGCTAACTCACTCATTTCATATTCAAAATCTTCATTGTTATTATTATCTATTCCAGCAAGGATCGCATGGTCCATATAATTCCCTCATTTCTATACATTTGCACATTTATTATAACATTGAACTATAAGATTTTTTCCTCAGGAAGACAAAACTATCTCCTGAAAGATACAATTTTACGGCAAGTTAATAAGCCTGGAAAAATCGGTTAAAATAACAAAAATTGGTTAAAGTCTAAGAAAAAACTTGTTGTCATAATAAATAATTAAGAAAACGCGAAACAAAAAATAAGATAATAGCTCTTTTGGCGTAAAAGAATGTAACTTTATAAACCGATTTCAAACGCTTATTTTTGAGAAAAATGAGAAAAAAAGGGCCCTGTAATGGCCTAAAAATGCATTGTCAAGCGAAAGCACAAAAATAAATATTAAAAAAATTAAAGTATGCTCTTGATTTTAATATCAATTTCATCTAAAATTTAAATCAATGTTAAGAGAGAGTTATTTGCATCTCTGTCGTAAATAAAAAAAGGAGTTGTTATTAGCATGAGGCTTAAAAAATTTGCCGCCGCTGGTGCAGTGTTGGCCATTTCAGCCCTAACTTTAGCTGCTTGCGGATCTAAATCTTCAAGTTCGGATTCTAAGCAAGTGCTTCATTGGGACGAATCAGCTGAGTTACCATCAATGGACCTATCCAAGGCAACCGATGTTGTTAGTTTCGATACGATGAATAACACGATGGAAGGTCTATACCGTCTGGGAAAGAATTCCAAGGTTGAGCCTGGATTGGCAACCAAGACAAAGGTATCTGATGATGGATTGACTTACACTTTTAATTTGCGTAAGTCAGTCTGGTCTAACGGCGATAAATTGACCGCCAAGGATTTTGTTTATTCGTGGCGTAGAACCGTTGATCCCAAAACAGGTTCACAGTATGCTTACTTATTTGACGGCATAAAGAATGCCAATGATGTTATGAATGGTAAGAAGCCGCTGAGCTCCTTGGGGATCAAGGCTGATGGGGATTATAAATTGACCGTTACTTTGGATAAGAAGATCCCATATTTCAAATTGTTGATGGGCTTCCCGGTATTCTTCCCGCAAAGCCAAAAAGTAGTTGATAAATATGGTTCCAAGTACGGTACAGCATCTAAGTACATGGTTTATAACGGACCATTTAAGTTGACTAAGTGGACTGGCTCCAACCTAAGTTGGACGGATGCAAAAAATAATAAATATTGGGATAAGAAGAACGTTAAGCTTGATGCGATCACATATAAGGTCAACAAGAGTAACACTACGTCTTATAACTTGTACAAGACCAATAAGTTGGATGCAACGCCTCTAAGTTCAGAACAAGCTAAACAGTTGAGCAATAATAAAGAATTTTTGACCCGTCCAGCTGCAAGTACTTTCTACTTTGAATTCAATCAAACTCAAAAACGGTTCCAAAACAAGAAGATCCGGCAAGCATTGTCAATGGCAATCAACCGCAAGCAATTTGTAACCAAGATTTTGGGTGATGGTTCTAAAGCTTCCAAGGGACTTGTATCCACGGGATTAGCTAAGAACAATGGTAAAGATTTTGCTAGTCAAGCCTATGTTAAGGGCGCGGTGACTTATAATAAATCTCAAGCCAAGAAATTATGGCAGGAAGGTTTAAAAGAGATCGGCCAGAGTCGTTTAAACATCAATTTGTTAAGTGATGATACCGAAAAAGCAAAAGATTCGACCGATTTTATTCAAAGTCAAATTGAATCAACCTTTGGCAAGAGTGTTAATATTAATGTCCAAAACGTTCCGTTTAAGACACGCTTAACTCGTTCGCAACAAGGTAATTTCGACATGGTAATTACCGCTTGGGGTGCTGATTTTGCCGATCCGATCTCTTTCTTGGATCTGTTTACTTCTAACAACTCACAAAACGACGGGAAATGGAAAAACGCCCAGTATGACAAACTCATTGAGGCTTCCAAGACTACAGATGCCGGTAACACGGACAAGCGTTGGAACGATTTGATCCAAGCTCAAAAAATTCTCATGAACGATGAGGGGATCGCTCCTTTGTATCAACAATCTACTGCTTGGCTGCTTAAGTCTAAAGTTAAAGGTGTGATCTACAATACAGCAGGTTCCAACTATAACTTTAAGAATGCTTATATTAAAGAATGATCCGGTTCTTATGGTGTAAAGGGCCGAATAAAGCCAGGGGGATTGACAAGTTCTAAGTTGTCAGTTCCCTTTGCTTTTATTGTTAGACACTATCTTGGTGAATTTACTAAGATCTGGCATAGATAAAGTTAATTGATAAACAAGGTAATAAAAGTTAAAATTAAAAGATGCTTTACGCATCTTTACGTGACAGCAGCAGATTTAGAACACCAAGCTGCTGTACATAGTAAAAAACCTAGAATGTGAGGGTGAATTATGAAGAAATACCTGCTAAAAAGGGTCTTATATATGATCTTGACTTTGTTCTTGGTTGCAACCATCACTTTCTTTTTAATGAAATTGATGCCTGGGACGCCATATTCCAATCAGGAAAAGATGACCCCGCAACAGATAAAGATCATGAATGAGCAGTATGGTTTGAATAAACCAATTTGGCTACAGTATGTGATCTACTTATTTGGAATGGTCCATGGAGATTTAGGTACCTCCTTCCAATTCAGTAACCAGCCGGTTTCTTATTTGATTTCCAGCCGGATCGGTGCCTCGGCCCAATTAGGGTTTCAGGCGATGATCTTCGGCGTATTCTTCGGGATCATTATTGGTTCCATTGCTGCTATTTATAGAAATACCTGGATCGATACATCAGCAACTGTTTTATCTATTATTGGTAAATCAGTGCCTAACTTCGTGTTAGCAGTTATCTTGCAATATTATATTGCTTTGAAACTGGGGTGGTTTCCCATTGCCGATTGGGGTGGCTTCAGTTACACGGTTCTGCCTACCATTGCTTTGGGAGTCGGGCCGCTAGCGGAAACAGCGCGTTTTATTCGGACAGGGATGGTAGATGTTTTAAATTCCGATTATATCGAATTAGCGCGCGCTAAGGGCCTAAACAAGTTTGGTATTATCTATCATCATGCTTTACGGAACAGTTTGATCCCGCTAGTTACACTGATCGGGCCATATACTGTTGCGCTGATGACTGGATCAATGGTTATTGAAAACATCTTCTCTATCCCAGGGATAGGTGAACAATACGTTAAATCGATCCAGACGAATGATTATCCAACGATCATGGGTGTTACGATGTTATTCTGTTTTGGTTTAGTCTTGATTATTTTATTGACAGACATTATCTATGGAATTATTGACCCACGGATCAGACTTGCTGGAAATGGGGATTAACAAATGGCTGAAGAGAAAATTAATTTACAAGCGGACAGCTTCGAAACTTTGGCAGCAACTGAAGAGGATCTCGACAGCGAAAAAATTGCCGCTCCTTCGCTGACGTTTTCGCAGGATGCATGGCGTCGACTCAAGAAAAACAAGGGCGCGCTGGTTTCACTGATCTTAATTGTTTTCATGATCATAATTTCTTTTGGATCATCTCCATTCATTAACCACGCCGAATTGGTCAAATCCAATCCAGAATATGCTAATTTGCCGGCGAAGATCCCGGGAATAGATATTAACGGTTTGAACGGGAAGATGAAGGTCAGCGGCGTCTGGACGGATGTTTACAAGCAAAACGGCATCAAAGACAATGTCCATTTTTCCTTAGGAACCGATTATCTGGGCCATTCCCTGGTTCAGCGTATCATCTATGGTACCAAGATCTCACTAACTGTTGCTATCGTGGCAACTTTGTTTGATCTACTCATCGGAGTCAGTTACGGTATCATATCGGGTTGGAAAGGTGGACGAACTGATAACGTGATGCAGCGTATCATTGAAATCATTTCGTCCGTTCCACAGTTGATCATTGTTGTTTTGATGCTGATCGTTTTCAAGCCGGGGATGACATCGATCATTTTGGCTTTAGCGATTTCAGAATGGACGACCATGGCACGGATGATCCGAGCGGAGACTTTGTCCTTGAAGACCGAAGAGTATGTTTTGGCAGCGCGAACTTTAGGAGAGTCTACACCTTTGATTGCTTGGAAACATCTAGTGCCCAACTTGTCAAGTATCATCATTATTCAAACGATGTATACGATCCCTAATGCCATCTTCTTTGAAGCTTTCTTAAGTTTCATTGGTATCGGGATCTCGGCGCCGCAAACATCACTGGGTGTTTTACTAAATGATGGGCAAAAGAACTTCCAGTTCTTACCTTATCAGATGTGGTATCCAGCGATAGTTTTGGTCGTATTAATGATCGCCTTTAACTTATTAGGTGATGGTTTGCGTGATGCGTTTGATCCAAGGACAAGAAGGTAGGTTGTATTATGGCTGAGAGAATCTTAGATGTAAACCACCTGAAAATCAATTTTCATACGTACGCCGGCGACGTCAAGGCTATCCGAGATGTTAGTTTTCATCTGGATAAAGGCGAAACCTTAGCAATCGTGGGAGAATCCGGTTCAGGTAAATCCGTAACGACCAAAAGTCTGATGGGACTTTTGGCAAATAACTCAGAAGTGGTCGGAGGTCAGGTCCTTTACCATGGTCAGGAAATTTTGAAGAAGTCGGAGAAGCAAATGCAAAGGATCCGAGGTAAAGATATTGCGATGATTTTTCAGGATCCAATGACTTCACTTGATCCAACCATGAAAATTGGACGTCAAGTCGCGGAACCACTCATGAAACACAAGCATGTTGAAAAGAAAAAAGCTCTTGCGCAAGCGATGGAAATCTTAAAGCTGGTAGGCATCGATAACGTAGAAGAACGCTTCAATGAATATCCGCATCAATTTTCAGGCGGGCAGCGGCAACGGATCGTGATAGCAATCGCGTTGGTCTGCTATCCAGAGATCTTGATCGCTGACGAACCTACGACAGCTTTGGATGTTACGATCCAAGCACAGATCCTGGATTTGATGAAGGAATTGCAATCAAAAATCGAAACTTCCATTATTTTCATTACTCATGATTTGGGAGTCGTAGCTGGCATGGCTGACCGTGTAGCGGTGATGTATGCTGGACAGATAGTTGAGTACGGGACTGTGGATGAGATCTTCTATAATCCACAACACCCTTATACCTGGGGCTTGTTGAATTCAATGCCGACATTGACGAGTACTGATTTGGAGGCTATTCCTGGGACACCACCAGATCTGCTGGATCCACCAAAAGGTGACCCGTTTGCAGCAAGGAATCCGTATGCAATGAAGATCGATGCTGAAGAACAGCCACCGTTTTTCAAAGTTTCGGAAACACACTATGCTGCAACATGGTTACTGCATCCAGATGCTCCTAAAATCACCCCGCCAGATGAGATCTTGCGCAGACGTGATATCTTTAAAAAACTGCAGACAAGTGCAAGCTAGCAGACCAAGGAAGGAAGAAACCACATGCCAGAAAATCGTAAAAAAGTTCTCGAGGTAAAGCATCTCAAGCAATACTTCGGTGTGGGCAAATCTCAGATGGTCAAGGCAGTCGACGACATTTCTTTTGATATCTATGAAGGAGAAGTGTTTGGGCTTGTTGGAGAATCCGGTTCAGGTAAGACCACGGCTGGACGCAGTATCATCCATTTGTACAACCCGACTGATGGTCAAATCATCTTCAATGGTCAAGATGTAAGTACCTTTAAGAGTAAAAAAGAGAAGCTTGACTTTACCCACAAAATGCAGATGATCTTTCAGGATCCGCAGGCTTCTTTGAACCCACGGATGACTGTGGAAGATATTATTGCTGAAGGGATCGATATCCATCATTTGGCAAAGGACAAAGCGGATCGGCGCAAGAAAGTCGAAGATCTGCTTGAAACTGTGGGCCTGAATCGTGACCATGCCAGCCGTTATCCTAATGAATTTTCAGGAGGACAGCGCCAACGGATCGGGATCGCGCGAGCATTAGCAGTTGAACCGTCATTTATTATTGCCGATGAACCGATTTCGGCTCTAGACGTTTCCATTCAGGCTCAAGTCGTCAACTTGATGAAGGACCTGCAAGTCCAAAAAGGGTTGACATACTTGTTCATTGCCCATGATCTGTCGATGGTCAAGTACATCTCGGACCGCATTGGTGTCTTACATTATGGCCGCCTGTTAGAAGTTGGACCGGCCGACGACGTTTATTTGAAGCCGTTGCATAATTACACGAAGAGCCTGATTTCAGCGGTTCCGGAACCTGATCCTGAATTTGAACGGAACCGTAAGCGAGTTCCATATGACGCTTCCATCGAACAGGATAAAGAAGGCCAACCGCGCAAATTGCGGGAAATCACACCTGGACATTTTGTTCGCTGTTCTGAACAAGAGATCCCATTTTATCAAAAACGTGCTAAGGAATATGAAACTGAAAAGCAACCAGAACCTTTGGTTTAGAGCATAAAATAAAGCAGCTATTTCCACGAAGTGAGTCATTTGAATTAGATTTCTCTAATTCAAGGGATGTGCCTCATTACTAAGGAAATAGCTGTGTTTTTTTTGCTCAAATTTGTTCGCTTTGCGTATTTATTGTGTAGAAACATTAAAATATGTGATTAGGGAAGGGTGGTTTAAGTGAGAAAGAAATCTCTTGAACTGCAATATTTAGAAACCTTGAGTGAGCGAACAAAGTTGACAAAAGTAGAATGTAAAGAGTTAATGGCGTGTCAAAGTGGTTTTCAAGGAGAGGTTACTTTTGATAAAGTAACTTGGCCGCTTTTTAAGCCGGATTTTGTAATTGATGATTTAAATCTCTCGTATGGAGATAGCCGTGTTCAGATCGATAAATTATTGCAAGTTGGTGAAAGATTGTATTTGATAAATGTTAAAAATTATTCTGGAAATTATCAGTTTAAATCCGGAAGCTGGTATCACAACAATGTAATCTTAGCTCATAGCATTTTCACTCAAATTGATCGTGCACACGACATTTTGGCCAAAATTTTAAGTGACAGTCACATTAATTTACAGATCGTCAAAGTTATTGTGTTTATGAATGCTAATACTAAACTAGATGTTCAAGATCCAACGGACATTTTAACTATGTCTTTTGGCTCCTTTTTTGACTGGATGCAAAGGAATATTAAGGAAGCAGAATTTTTACCTATGCCAAACGAACGGCCATGGCAGCAGACGTTGCAGAAATTTTTGGTTCTTCCTTATAAAAATAAGGCAGACTTTTCTATGGTGCGTGGGAGAAAATTAAAAGTAGGCATCCGTTGCCCAAATTGTGGGAAATTTGAGTGGCAAGTTTTACGATTTAGTCTTAGGTGTAAGAATCGTAAATGTCGTTTCGGAGAGTCGAAAGAGCAAGCTTATGTGCGCACGATTTGTGAGTATGGTACGTTATTTTTTACGCAAGATCTGCGCTTTAGAAATGTGAGAAATTTTTTCGGCGATGTGGTCAATGAAAGTTACTTACGTTATATTTTGGGTAAGCACTTTAAGCCGGGTGGTAAAAAGGCAAGGCAATATTGTTATGTAAATAAAGGAATGAGATTTGAATACTGGTTTGAGCATAAGCAGCAATATTTCCTTGAATTACAAAAACGACTAAAGTGGCAGAAAAGCGGTGAAAGATACAATAGTTAAAATTTGATGCCAAATCATTTGCAAGCAAAAAGCCGCACCATTTTGTCAAGGAGATTAACCGGGATGCTCTTTAATTCAGCAGTATCTTCTAAAAGGTTGAAGAGTATTGTTGGATACTTAAGTATCTGCTAAAAGAATGGAGAAGTGTTGTTGGATACTT
>CAKPZY010000059.1 GCA_934215475.1 uncultured Ligilactobacillus sp. | reverse complement strand
TTGGCTGCAGAAATCAAATATCGATTTCTGCAGCCAATTTTCTATCTAAACACTAGTTTTGTCCCAGCCCCTTTTTCGGAATGAGAACCTTTTGCATTCCACTGAGCATCTTCTTTTAATAAGCACTTATTTAATAAGCACTTATTGACTGGCATACTGCTTTATGATCCTTTATCTTTCCTCATCAAAAATGAAAGCTTTTGCTTCATATGGTTTCAGTACAATTGGTGTCTGGCTATGATAATTGTCGATCAACAGACATTTAGCCGTACCCTGACCATAATCACGCGAAACTTCGTCGTCGGTAAAATTAGCCAGAACAAGAAGAGTTTGTCCAGCATAATGACGTTTGTATGCAAAAACAGTATCATCTTGAGGATCTAAAAGATGATAATCTCCCAGCTGGATAATTTTGAGTTTATGTCTTAAAGCAATCAATTTTTGATAGTAATAAAAGGTCGAATCACTATCTTTTAAGGCCTCATCTGCATTGATCTCATGGTAATTAGGGTTAAGGTCAAACCAGGGTGTAACATCTGAAAAACCTGCATTAGCACCGTCATCCCATTGCATTGGTGTCCGCGAGTTATCACGCGAACGGTCAGCCAGATATTTGAGCATGGTTTTCGGGCTGACCAAATGCTGCTGATCAACAAATTGGTGATAAGCATTGATGGAGTCGAGGTCCTCATATTGAGACAGTTTGGTAAAATGAGCATTGGTCATCCCCAGCTCTTCTCCCTCATAAATGTATGGCGTTCCCTGCATGAGATGCAGTGTCGTCCCCAGCATTTTTGCCGCAGTTTCTCTGTACTTCTGTTCATCGGTCGCAAACCGAGAAACTGCACGCGGCTGATCATGATTGTTCCAATATAAACTGTTCCAAGCTTTCCCGTCTAATGCTTCTTCCCAGCGAGATAAAACATGTTTTAGTTCCACCAACTTTACAGGTTCATCATTCCATTTCCCTAAAGTCGGATTCGGGTTTGGAGACAAGTTAACGTGTGCAAATTGGAAGATCATATTCAATTCAGAACCATTTAAATTGGCATAACGCGCAGCTTGCTCAGGTGTGGTGTTATCCATTTCCCCAACCGTTGTAACAGCGTACTTTGAAAGAACTTCCTGATTCATCTCACGCAAATATTCTTCAAAATGCGGCCCGCAAGAAACTATTTCCTGGGCGGCGCCGTATTTAGCGCCCTTAGGTTGAGGAGCATCAGGGAGCCCGTCCGGTTTAGAAATTAAATTGATAGCATCCAATCGGTACCCGTCCACGCCCTTATCGAGCCAAAAGTGCATAATGTCATGAACCTTATGCCGAACTGCTGGATTATTCCAGTTCAGATCCGGTTGTTCAGGAGCAAAAAGGTGTAAATAATATTGCCCTCTTTCTGGAACATAAGTCCACGAAGATCCACTGAAGATCGATCCCCAGTTATTAGGTTCATGCCCATCGACAGGATCACGCCAAATATAAAAATCAGAGTACGGGTTGTCTTTCGATTTTTTACTTTCTCGAAACCATTCGTGTTCGGAGGATGTGTGGTTGACCACCAGGTCCATCATCAGCTTGATCCCAGCTTGGTGGAGTTTCGTTAATAAATCATCAAAATCAGGCATCGTGCCAAATACAGGCTGTATTTGACGATAGTCAGAAATGTCATAACCATTATCGACGTCAGGTGAACGATAGATCGGATTTAGCCACACCATATCAATACCTAATTTTTTTAAGTATGGAATACGCTCTTTGATCCCATTAAGATCACCTATACCATCGCTGTTACTGTCCTGGAAACTACGCGGATAAATTTGATAAACTACTGAACTTTTAAATGAAGTCGAAGTCATAATAATATCTCCCTTTGTTAACTATTCGGTGTTTTGGTAGACTTTAGTTTCATAAGGCCTCAGTGTATCTCCTTGGTCATCAGGATAATTGGCGATCACTAATGACCCATCTGTCTTGTAATCTCGTTTAATTGTTTGGGCAGTAAAATTACTAATGACTAGCAACGTTTGCCCTTGATAATGACGCTGATAGGCAAAGACCTCTTCATCTTTTGGATCAAGCAATGTATAATCGCCATACCTAATAAGCTCAGAATCATGCCGGAGTTTTATTAATTGCTGGTAGTAATAAAAGACTGAATCATCATCTTGCAGCTCTTCTTTAGCATTGATCTTTGTATAATTTGGATTCAGTTGATACCAAGGTTCCTTAGCATCTGTGAACCCAGCATTGGCTTTATCATCCCACTGCATTGGTGTCCGGGCATTGTCACGCGACTTGTATGCCAAATATTTCAGCATCTTTTGGGGCACAATGGCTTTCTCTTTGTCCACTAGTTGCTGGTAAGCATTGATAGATTCAATGTCCTCGTATTGCGACAAATCTTTGAAATGAACATTAGTCATTCCCAATTCTTCGCCTTCATAAACGTAAGGAGTTCCTTGCATCATGTGTAATGTCGTACCTAGCATTTTTGCTGACAATACACGGTATTTAGGATCATCTGAGCCAAAACGTGAAACTGTCCGGGGCTGATCATGATTATTCCAATACAAGCTGTTCCAAGCCTTGCCATCTAATTTTTCTTCCCAGCGGGAAAGTGCTGCTTTAAGCTCGGTCAACGGCACAGGTTGGTCATACCACTTACCAAGACGTTTGTCTGGGTTGCCACCCAAATCAACATGTTGAAATTGAAAGACCATGTTTAATTCAGAGCCGTCTAAATTAGTGTAAGTAATGGCATCTTCCGGCGTCGAGTCAGGCATTTCGCCAACGGTCATGACATCATATTTAGATAAGACTTCACGATTCATTTCTTTTAGGAACTCATTCAAACGATGACCATCTGAAACGATCGCAAAGCTATCACCGTAAGCAGCTCCACCTTCTTGAGGCGCATCAGGCAGTCCTTTAGGCTTTGAAATCAAATTAATAACGTCCATGCGGAAACCATTTACGCCTTTATCCAGCCAAAAACGCATGATGTCGTAAACATGTTGGCGCACATCAGGGTTCTCCCAATTTAAATCCGGCTGCTCCTTGGCAAACAGATGTAAGTAATATTGTCCACGTTCTGGTACATAAGTCCAAGCGGATCCGCTAAATGATGAACCCCAGTTATTCGGTTCATGTCCATCTACTGGATCTCGCCAAATATAAAAGTCCGCATACGGATTATCCTTTGACTTTTTGCTTTCTAAAAACCACTTGTGCTGGTCAGAAGTGTGATTAACTACCAGGTCCATCAAAAGTTTCATACCGTGCTCATGCACCTGTTTAAGTAAAGAATTGAAGTCGTCCATTGTTCCATAAACCGGTTGGACTGCTTCATAATCGGCAATGTCATAGCCATTATCAACATCTGGCGATTGATAGATCGGATTGAGCCACAAAACATCAACGCCTAATTTTTGTAAGTAAGGCAAACGTTCTTTAATACCATTTAAATCGCCTATACCATCAGCATTACTGTCCTGAAAGCTGCGCGGATAAATTTGATAAACGACTGAATCTTGAAACCACTTTGACATAATTGTAACCTCCTATTTATTTAACTTTGTTATCTGAAAAATCAGAATGAATGAGACTTACTGACCAAGCTCCTAATAACAATGAAACTCCTCCGACAAATAACATTGCAGGCATCGAATTTCCTAACAGCGGGAATAATCCAAAACTGGCAACTGAGGCAATAATTTGCGGCAAGCAGATACTACAATTAAATAGTCCTAAATATGCACCTTCGTTTTTGCCATTTAATGATTCTGTTAGCAGTGAGAACGGCTGTGTATTCATAGTCAAATTATCGATACCGATCAATGCATAAGAGATGAAGAGCAGCCATTTGTTATCAATGAAGAATATTGATATAAATCCGATCCCGCCAGCAATACAACCAAAACGATACCAAAATTTCCTTTGATCTGGCCGTGAGTGCGCGACTAAGATCCCAAACAAAACAGATGAGATCGACAAAACGCAAAATAATATGCCATACCAGTTGCCTGCCTCTTGATAGCCCGCAGAGGAAGGATCGGTAGTGTGCCAGACATTGTCCGCAATTGCGCCCGTGGAATAAGTCCACATATACATAATTGCAAACCAGTTGAAGAATTGTGTCACTGAGATCTCCCAAAACGATTTCGGTGCTTTTTTAAGTAATTCCCATAGACCAGGTGTTTTTTCGGATTCTTCTAGTGCATTGCCATGGTAGTCAGCATATTTCTTTGGGTCATATTCATCGACCGAGATGACCGTATAAATAGAAGAAACCAATAGTATGGCAGCGGCTGCATAATAAGCAAACTTCACGGATCCTGGAACTTCCCCTTTAGGTGCAACGTTAGAAATACCCCAGGCTGTTAATGCAAATGGAGCAGCTGTGGCAACGACACCACCCAAATTAGAGAAAGATTGCTGCCAAGACCAAGCAAGGTCCTTTTGATCTTCATTCACCATATCGCCAATGATCATTTTATACGGCTGCATACATGCATTAGAGGTTAGATCCATAAATAATGTAGCAAACGCGCCAAATAAAAGTGCTGCCAATGATGCGTATCCGAAACCAAAAGAACCGGCATTAGGCAATAAAACTAAAACCAATGCTCCAATCGGACCAGCGAATAACAAGTAAGGCATCCTACGACCAAAACGGGTCCAAGTTCTGTCTGAATATTTACCAATTAGCGGTTGGATCACCATTCCGGCCAAAGGAGGCAGAATAAAAAACCAGCCTAACTTGTTAGGGTTAGCTCCTATTGTTTGAAAAATTCTTCCCATTTGCGATGACTGCAAAGAAAACGCCATATTGACGCCAAAAAAGCCAAAAGTCATTGCAAAAATAGTAGAAAGTTTCAAAGTGGGCAATGATCTTTTTGCTGTAGAAGATATCTCAGTGTTTTTATCAGCAACAGATTTTTCAGTTTTTGCTTCCATGCTAACTTTCACTCCTTTGCTTTAATTGATTTAGAAAACGCCTTCACCAGAGATATTAACATAAAACACAAACGCTTACAATGCTTATATAACGGAACCACAAACGTTTACTTTTTTCTTTTTTTTTAGAAGACTTAAACTATAATTAAAATATATAGAATATGGAAGAAGTGTGAAGAAATATGACCGCGACCATTAAAGATATTGCTAAACAAGCTAATGTTTCTGTGGCGACCGTATCTCGAGTTTTAAATGGCCGGGACGGTTTCTTTTCCAAGAAAACAGAAAAAAAGATCAAAAAAATTGCTGCGGATCTCGGATATCAAAAAAATTTAAATGCCACAGAATTAGTTACCAAAAAAGGCAATACGATCGGAGTCATCGTTTCAGCCACCAAAACCAATTTTGCCAATCACATCATTGAAGGGATCCAAGCGGAGGCATTTAAACATGATTTAAGTGTTATCATCGTCTTTGCTGGTGAAAATGATAAAATGCTGCAAAAAAAGGCCTTAAAAACTATCACAGAACGGCCAATTAAAGGGCTTTTGATCCTCGGGATCGAATTGAGTGAAGAAAATTTACAAATTTTAAAAACAAAGGACGTGCCTTTTCTCTTTTTGTCAACGGAATTTCCTAAACAAACTGCCCCTTTCGTTACTACCAATAATTTCCAACTAACATACAAAGCTGCCAAATTTTTACTTAACAAGGGATACAAAAAAATTGGGTTAGCTGGGATAGATGTAGATTCATATATGGGACAACAACGCGTAGAGGGATATTCGTCAGCCTTAAAAGAAAGTCAGATCCACATTTTACCCTACTGGATCCAACCAGGAATGTTCACTTACCAAGACGGAATTAAGGCGATGAAAAATTACTATCGGGAATCTCCCCTGGAGGCCGTTTTAAGTGGAAGTGATTACATAGCTTTAGGTATAATGAATCAAGCTAGAAATTATGGCCTTAAAGTGCCCCAAGATTTAGGAGTCATGAGTATGGACGGAACAGAATTAACCAGGATAGCCCAGCCCGAAATAACCAGTGTTGTCCAATCATTTTATGAAATGGGAGTACAAGGAGCACGCTTATTGCAAACTAAACTCAGCAATAGTTTTTACAAATACGTTGACTTTAAAATTGTAGAGGGTAGCAGTACATGCCAACTAAGATAGGCTTTATCTAATTCTTTATTTTAAATGAGTGCTTAAAAAGTTTTGTGCTTAAATATAGATAGGGTTCGCGAAATAATAAGAAATTAGAAAATTTTTTATGGGTAATCAATACACGAGGGAGCAAGGAAACATGGATGCAGATTTGTCAGAACACTTAAAATTGATCAGAAAAAACACTACGGATGTATTAACAGATTATTTTAACAAAGTAGAATTCCCAGCAAATGGTATTTTTGTTCTTGGCTGCAGCACTAGCGAAATTGAGGGCAAGTGGATGGGGACCGACCCTAATTTGCATATTGGGGAAGTGGTAGTTGACACTATACAGAGTTTCTTACTGCCGCGACATATTCACTTAGCCATTCAAGGTTGTCAACACCTCAATCGTGCTTTATTGGTAGAACGAAAAGTTGCAAAAGAACATGATTTGGAGATCGTTTCGGTAGTTCCTTCAGTACTCGCGGGCGGCAGCACACAATTAGCTGCCTATCAAAAAAAGCATGATCCGGTAGAAGTCGAACATATTACAGCTTTTGGAGGCCTTGATATTGGTGGAACTGAGATTGGAATGCATGTCAAATTTGTTCAGATCCCAGTTAAAATAAAGCAAGCAAAGATTGGCAAAGCAAATGTGGTTTGCTTAAAGTCTAGGCCAAAACTAATTGGCGGTCCGAGGGCGCAATACGAATTTTCACAAGATGTCTTCGCAAAATAGACAGTTATAATAATCTGCTTTAAGTATAAATTTATTTATTAAAAGCCGACCAATTACTTGGCCGGCTTTTGTATTTGACGCTGTTAGTATGAAAAACTTTATTAGCTTTTTATTTATTTCATTTCCTCTGCGACCCAATTGTACCCTTTTGGCATAGCTTTGTTCCAATATGTCCAATTATGATTATCACCCGAGTCCGTTATAAATTTCGTGCTGATCCCTTTCCTTTTAGCAACCTTGACAAATCTATCAACGTCCTTGATTGGAACGGGCGTATCGGCACTGGTTGATTCGACGTATAATTTCACATGTTTTGATTTTTTATTCATATATTTGGTTGGAAATAAACCATTATAGACCTTGCTAGACCAATGAGCTTTCCCATTAGTAAAGGCATGCATATTTTCTCTGATCGGATCATTTGCAGGGAGATCGTACCAAACTGATGGCGAGATCATCTCAGCCTTAGAAAATAACTTAGGGTATTTTAAGGCGAAGCGAGCTGCACCATATCCACCCATAGAGATGCCTCCAATCGCGTGCTTGGAAGCACCTCTAGCAATTTTATATCTTTTATTCATTGCGGGAACTAAGTCTTTGACAACAGCCTTCTCCATTTGTTGACCGCCCTTTTGGTTAACGTAAAAACTATTAAATCCATCCACGAAAACAACGATCATCGGTTGTTTTGTGTGATCGATTGTATTATCCAACATCTTTTTGGAATTTACGAGTTCTAGAAAATTCGTATGATTTCCGTATAATCCATGAAGCATATATAAAACTGGATATCGTTTAGTCGCTTTTTGAGAGTACCTTGCTGGCAAATACACATCATAGTTCCAGTCCATCCCTAATTGCTTGGAATATACTGTATTTGTGACCACAGTACTGGTATTTTGCGGACTAGAAGCATTTATAGTTGTATCATTATCAGATATAAAACAAATCCCGATGCTAAATAAAGCTGCTAATAATACAACTACTTTCGATTGAAGCCATTTCATATATATTACCTCCCCGTCAAATGTACCTTATGTATCAAAAATTAAGATGTATCACTGATAATATTGTCACTTTTTGCTAGTTTATGCTTAAAATTAGACTTTTCAAAAAGTTCAAATCGATTATTTTTGCAAAAAAAAGTGGTCAAACTCCACTAGAATGCTGGAGTTCAGTGGCTTAACCAAAACAGATAAAATTATCATATTCCCAATGTCAACTTGACAGGGACTAGGGCAATCTCAGGGTTTCATTTCAATATAGGTAGCTTGTTTAAAAAGGAGGGAACATTTTGTCTGTCTGGAAATATATTAAGCAGCAGTGGCAGATAAATCTACTGGTACTTTGTTTGGATGTCTTAGGATCAGTCTGTGTAACGCTATTTAGTTCAGGTATTGCTGATATACTGACGAAATTATGGAAGTAAAAACGACGAAGTCAATTTTTGGCAAAAAGTATAAATTTTATCTGATCTAAAGGGACTTTATAGGGCATAAGCGATGTTTTAAAGACTAAACCAAGAGCCAGATGACTTTGCTAAATTTACTCCGCATTGAAATTTTTTTATATTTAACTTAAACTGGCATTAACTTCTATATTGAATTGGGAGGCTTTTCATGGGGTTTTGGATAATGTCTTTATTCGCTTTAGTGGGAATTATACTTATCTGGCAGGGTTCCATCCGCCACACTAAATTCTCCAGGTTGCTATTAATTATTATCGGTGGTTTGTCATTGCTCTTTGCCATCCTGCTTGCTACGCCGCAAGGTGCTGAACTGTTTTATTGAGGTGAATTGTTTAAGCGACTGAAAATACGGTTTGATTGATCCCCTAAGTTACATTCATTTTGTTCTAGTGTGGTTTGCTTTTACTAATAGAGCTGAGGCCTGGGGAATAACCCTTTCTGTTGTCTTTGTTATTAGCATCATTTTTTGCAGGAAGAAACTTCTTATAGGCAAAAAAATCTCCAAACAACTTTAAACGATTTTTGGCGATATCTTTCGTACTGAAGTTTTGATAATATTACAGTTAATTATCCGGTTATTATCCAATTTTACTGTTGATATCCTCTTGCCAGTGGGTATTGCAGCGACAAACTTTGCACCTTGTTTTTTCACAAAAGTTGAATTAACGCAGTAATTCCATGAGGATGTGATCGCATGAAAGAGAAAATAATTTGGTGGGTTCAATATATAATTAATTGCCTTTTCTTTTTATACTTAGCTCAAAAAGTAGACGGTCAGCTTGAATTTAATATTAGAGTACTTTTCCTTATTGATTTTATATGGATCGTAGTTGCCCTATTACTGGGATACGCTTTAACAGTTAAATTTGAAAATGACCTTAATAAATAAATCCTTAGTTGTTAGTTCAGGCTATTTCACACTAGTCATATTGTTTACATAGGAGATAAGGCATGAAAAAGAACTCAAACAAGAAAAGAGAAAATACTATTGCTTCGATGGTGGAACATGTACAAAAAATGGTGATAGGAAATGTTTCAGACCAATACCATAGTTCAAAAGTTGTCGATATAATAATTTTAATCATAGT
>CAKPZY010000058.1 GCA_934215475.1 uncultured Ligilactobacillus sp. | reverse complement strand
CTTTCTTTTGATTTTGACATTCAAAAGTCTATCACAAATGGCTTTTTATATTTCTAACTTAATTTTACAAACCAGGAAAGTTATACTTTTATAAATTTATAAAACCAATTGCTTGATGATTCCACTAGAATTGATCATATACATTAAGCGAACTTCTTTTGTCACTGAATTTTATCCTGTGTTTGTGTATAGGACAAGTGATACGATCACCGAAATAAATTTTAAGCCTTTTTTGAGATACCAAACAAAGTTGATTTATAAAAAGGCTAGGAACATTTTTGCCCTAACCTCTTTCCTTTTGTTTATTCACACAATAGCTCTGGTACGAAACTGGAAAAGCCCTCTAGTAAATCACCGGTTTAATATTAGCAAATTCGTAGATTCCCCAATCGCTTAATTCACGGCCATAACCAGAATCTTTGACGCCGCCAAACGGAACTTGTGCTTGCGAGCTCAAAATTTGATTGATCGTAACTTGACCAGTTTCGAGTCGAGAAGCAATCTTTTTACCACGTTCGATATTTTGCGTATAAATTGCACCGCCCAAACCATGACGTGAATCATTAGCAATTTTTACGATCTCATCATCTGAATGAGCTTGATAGATTTGCGCAACTGGACCAAATAGTTCTTCTTCATACATTGGATTACTTTCATCCATCCCAGATAAGATCAATGGTAAGAAGCCTGCGCCTTGCCCGTCGCTCGGTGTTGGGTCACCATATAAAACTGTCGCGCCGCCTGCAATTACTTTTTTGACCTGTTCTTGCAACTGTTTTTGGGCACCTTTTGAAGAAAGAGGTGCTAACGTTGTCTTTTCATCTAGGGGATCACCAAGCTGATATTTGTCAAATTCATTCTTTAAAGCTGCTAAGAAATCCGAATAGATCCCAGCAGAAACAATATAACGCTTAGCGGAGGTACATACTTGTCCCGCATTGGTCAAACGTGCAGCCGCAGCATCCTTAACCGTTTCAGCAACGTCAACGTCATCTAGAACAACAAAGACATCAGTACCACCTAATTCCATCGTCGACTTAGTCAAGTTTGTCCCGGCACTAGCCGCAATTTTACGTCCGGCACCTTCAGAACCTGTTAAGGCCACTCCTTGCACACGCGGATCTGCAATTATATGATCGATTTGCTCATAACTAGCAAAAATGTTGGTGAAAGCCCCCTGCCCTAGACCCGCGTTGTCGCAAGCTTCCTGAAATGCTAAAGCGGCTTCCGGGACAATGCTGGCATGCTTTAAGACGACTGGATTTCCTAAAATAAAATTAGGCGCAAAAACACGCATGACCTGAGTATATGGAAAATTCCACGGCTCAACTGCCAAAATGATCCCAGTACCTGAAAATTCAACCTGCGCTTGTCCACTAGGTAAGTCGTTATAATCCTCTGGAGTTAAGAAACGTGTACCATTTTTGGCATAATAACGTGCAAAAGAAACTGTCTTGGCAACTTCTTGCTTGGATTCAGTTATCAACTTTCCCATATTAGTTGAGAGGATACGTGCATATTTTTCAGTATTTTTTTCAAATTCATCGGCTAATTTATTAAGAAATTCGGCCCTTTTCTCGACACCTTTTTTCTGTGCTTCTTGGTAAAATTCTTGGGCTCGGTCCAGGATCGTATCTAATTGCTGATCAGTCACATTATCAAATTCACGGATCTTTTGCCCATTATAAGGATTTACTGCCGCGTAGCTCATATTATCTGTCTCCTTGCTTATAATTTTTGTTATTATTATGATAAATTTACGTCAACCATAATACCAACTTTTCGCTTATAAAATTTTATGATAGAAAAACTGCTCTATGCTAAAGCGCAATTTGTTCATCGTCTGTCCCTTGTTCAAAAAATTCTGCTTCTCCAGTTAAAATTATCAGTAACCTTAGGGTTTCTGAAAAAGATTACAGAAGCAAAGTTCAAATTAGTACACAAGAGTTTTAAAATCGATAATGTTGCTGGCGCTGTTTAACGCCCTTACTGCTGTGAGTCATTTGTAATGCTTTTTGCTGCCTTTTAAAGTTTGAAAAGAGGTAGTTTTGCCAAATAGAGAATGTCATCACGCTTTGCAGCATTTCCCTCCGCCAAAAGCGCACACTTAGTCACGATCTTCACATCGACTCTGTTTAAAAGCTGTTCTGCAGCATGAAATGATCCACCAGTTGAGATAACGTCATCTAACAATATCACACTTTTACCACGCAGGTAATCTGCATCATGACCGTCTAGTACCAACCTTTGTTGATTATTTGTAGTAATTGATTTGACGAAAACCTCAAGAGGGTTTGCCATGTAAGCTTTGACACTCTTTCTCAACACCACAAACTTAGGATGGCGGGTAATTCGGCTCAGTTCCTCAGCCAACGGGATCCCTTTGCTTTCTAACGTAACGATACAGTCAAATGGTTCCGAAATTTTTGCTGCCAATTCATTTGCTGCGTAAGCTGCCAATTCAGCATCGCCTAACAAAACAAATGAAGCAATGGCAGTCGTTTTGTCGATCTGAATAATCGGTAATGTTCTTTTTAATTTCCCAATAGTTAATTCATATGTATTTTTCATGATCAAAGCCCCAATCCAATCAGTGGCAAAACAAATTTTAAGACGGCTCCTGTCATTAATCCGCTAAATGGACCAATGATCGCTGTCACAACTAAAGTCAATGCCGCAATTACGCTGTCAGAACTATGTATAGCGGCGGCAGTATTCTCCGGAAAAATTACGACGGCGCCAAGGACCAACAGAAAACCGGCAATCGAAGCCGATGGCACATACTTTCCAATTTTGGGTAACCATCCGGCAAATAAAATGACAGCCATCATTAGCATCATAATGATCCCTGCCAGGACTGGCTCCGGAGCACGTGCTGTGGCAGAAATAATAGTTTCTACTGGGGCACCACCCAACAAACTAGTCCCCATATCAGCAAATGCTTGTGTACTGGTCAATAAATTCAAGTCGACCGGGTTAGGCTTGATCCCTGTCATCTGTCCTGTAATCAGTCCATATGAAATGTTAGCACCAACGTTCAAGCATGCCAGACTCAATGCACCTCTAATCGCCTTCAGACTAAAAATGGGCTTTACAGATCTAAAACGCCGTTCAACTATATTAGCAGGAAGCTCGACCCGGTAATGGATACCTAAAATGGCGATCAAGCTAGATCCAATCACTGAAAGAACGATAGTCCACACTAAATCTTTAGTTATCAGATAACTCAAAACGGCAATTCCAATGGAAGATAGTCCAGCAACGCGTTCCTTTTTCGCCATATTAACCGAAATTTTTGCCAACATAATGCCCACTCCAGCCATCATACCAGCCATGATCCCATTTCCGAGTACACCAACGATTTTTGTTAAAGTTCCGGTGATCCCGATCAATGCCATGATCAATGAGCCCCCAAAAATAATGGAAGTTCGCTCACGAGTGGTTTTACCTAGGTTTCCTGTCAGTGCTAGAGATTCAGCTTGGAAAGACACGGGAGCAACCGAACCAAAGACACCATTAATTGCTGAAGCAAAAATAAATGAAAATGTTGTTGGAAAAACCACAAAACCCAAAGCCATGGCCATAATCCCCTGGGGGATCCCATTTAAAACTACTCCAATTGCCACAAAAAAATCTTCCAACAAATGCATTGCTGTATCCTCCAAAACGTTATAATGCAATCGTTATGTGCTGCAATAGTTCGCCTACATGCTATATAATAGTTCAATGCGCTCAATAAAGCTAATTATTTTACGCTAAATAAGAACATTAACCTTTTAACAGTTTTAAGAAGATCAAGTTGTTGGCCATCGATCGCTGCAGGTTATTATCTTGAATATTTATCAAAAGTTGATAGATTCAAAACTGAGCTGAACCGCTTGAATCACACTAGCAATATCAAGTTGACATGTGAAATAATATAATTTTATCTGTTTTTGGTTAAACGGCTGAACTCTACTATTCTGATATAGTTGCTCTTAACCGAACTGTGTTTTTCTTCAATAATTCCAATGGAATACTATCAATAAAATCACTGGTTGATCTTGAGCTATGATTTGAGGAGATTTTAAAAGTATATGATATCTGGATCCATAAAGTTTCTTAATTCATTTTATAAATTTTATCGCCAGAGTATTAGCACTTTCTTAGGTTTGGTCACTTTAAGAATAACAGGGACAGAGACTCTTGCTACATAAAATAAAAAAATTGGCTGCAGGAATCAAAAATCGATTTCTGCAGCCAATTTTCTGTATAAAGGGTAGTTTTATCCCCAGCCTCTTAAAGAAATATTACCATTGGATCACTATATTTCAGAATCGCCATCATCCAACTGACTACCTTAAAGCAAATTATCTATCAGCCAACTATCACACAAGATAAAACACTTCATTAATTAAAACGATCGTTAATAGCTGCTATCGCTTTTTCATACATGTTGTTATAGGTTGTTTGATTATCTTTGGCAAGTTTTCTCACTGATTCAAATTCAGGAGTCACCTTGACTAACTTGTTGTCATAATAGCCGCACTTGACCTTAAGTAGTCCTTCCTTCAACTCTATAGTAGAGAAATCACGAGTCAAAATAGCTCTATTTGTCAGAGAAGAACGTAGCCCAAAGGTTGAGGTCTCAGTCAATATCCTTTTTTCAAAATGTTTCGCTTCTTTGGGTTTGCATAAAAGCGTAACTTGATAGGCAGGCCGATTTTTTTTCATAATTATTGGAGTACAGTACATATCCAGTGCGCCATCATTCATTATTTCCTGGAGAAAATAACCCAAACTCTCCCCACTCATATCATCGATCTCGCAAGATAACTCACATACCTTATCGACAGTATCATCTATTTGTTCATTTTTATCTAATAACACTGCACGCAAGACATTGGGATGATCAAATTTCTTACTTCCCGCGCCGTAACTACTCCGCAAGACCCTGCCTTTCATACTGTCCGAAAAAGAGTCCGAAAAAGTCTTGACAATGGCAGCGCCAGTTGGTGTAGTCAATTCACCACGGACATCGAAGTCCTCTAAAGGAACTCCTTGCAAGATTTCCAGGGTTGCAGGTGCTGGAACCGGATAAAGTCCGTGCGCAACCTGTACTTTGCCAAAACCGGTGGCAACAGGTGTACTAATGACTTGGTCCACGCCCAACTTATCAAGGGCCACACAACCACCAATAATGTCCACCAGGGAATCAACAGCACCGACTTCATGAAAAGCAATCTCGGGTACGGGTATCCCATGGATCTTGCTTTCGGCACGAGCTACTGTATCAAACATTTTTAAACTTAGTTCTTTAACGTTTTCACCTAAATCACTTTTTTCTATATTTTCCTTGATCGAAGCATAGTGGGTATGTTGATGCTGCCCGCTATCAAAATTATTTAATGACTCATCATCAAACTTCAGCTTTAAATGGTTAGCAGTAATTCCGTGTTGGTTGACCTGCTCTACTTCGAGTTTAAATTCTGGCTTGATCACCTTTTTTAGTTCCGCATGAACATCGTCTATATTAACACCTAACCCACAAAGCGCAGCCAAAAACATGTCTCCTGCAATACCATAGCCACAATCTAAGTATAAGATCTTAGTCATCTTTATTTACCATCCTATTCATTCGTCTGATCATTAAACTGGCCTGATAAGCCGCACCAAAACCATTATCAATATTAGTGACAGTTATTCCTGCACTGCAAGAAGTCAACATCGATAACATTGTCGTTACGCCCTTTAAATTTGCACCATAACCTATTGAAGTCGGCACTGCAATAACGGGAGCATCGACCAATCCTGCTAAAACTGTTGGGAGAGAACCTTCCATTCCAGCTACAACAACAATTACGTCTGCCTTTCTCAGTTCATCTTTATAATGCAATAGCCTGTCTAGGCCAGCAACACCAATATCCCAGAGATATTTAACATTGACACCCATCCACTTCGCAACTTCGAGCGCTTCTTTAGCAACACCTAAATCGGAGGTGCCAGCGCAAACCACATACAATAATCCTGCTTTTAATTTAGGATTTGGTGAGCCGGCCCGTAATACCCGACTCTCTTCATCGTAAGATAATCCTGAAATGCGGCCTTTCAAGTATTTATATTTATCCGCATCTACTCTTGTCACTAAAGCGTTTTCGTTTTTATCTAACAACACCGCGATAATTTTTTCTATTTGTTCAGCACTCTTACCACCGCCATAAACAATTTCAGAGTATCCTTTTCTACGCACACGATCAATGTCTACTTTAGCTGAATCAATATCTACAAATTTCACCTATTTATACTCTCTTTTCTGAAAATAATCTAAAGTACAAAAGAACCACTCAACTTGACTTTTATGCTACTGCCAAAGCTAAGACAGGTGATAATAGCATAATTTTAAGCAGGGCAGTCCTTGGTAAACAGTTAGTTGGCTCAAATAAAGTTAACCGTTATTTTCTGCCAGTTCTTCTGGAGACAAAGTTGTATTCATTCTGCCGCTGCTGAACCCTGCCAGATCGACGGAAACAAAATTGAAGCCAAATGACTTTAATTTTTGATCGATTTCTTGCTTATTTTCAAAAACAAATTTAATTTCGTCTTGTGGTACCTCGATCCGAGCAACATCACCATGATACCGTACTCTAACGTTGCTGCAACCTAAAGTACGTAAAAACTTCTCTGAATTCATTACTTGAGCAATACTTTGTGCGTCAATCTTTGTGTTATATGGAAAACGAGATGAAACTGAACAACTGGCAACTTTATTCCAGTTTGTTAAGCCAAGTTTCTTAGCTAAAGACCTAACATCAGTTTTATACAAGTCAGCCGCCTGTAATGGACTAACTGCCCCTGCTTCTCTCTTGGCTACTAATCCCGGACGATAATCATTTTTATCATCCATGATGGTACCATCCAACACTACGTCGAAACCTTTTTCTTGGCAAATTTCATTTAAGCGGCTAAAGAACAATTGTTTTTGATAAAACCATGTTTGCGCTGTGTTATTAGCAATTTCTTGGTTTGACAAGTATTGCAACTGAGTCCCCATAACATTGGCACCCAGGTCTTTGCCTAACTTAAGTGCTTTATTATATTCATCATCAGTAAACAGTTCCGAATTAGCGACTACTGCTAACACATTCTGGTTTCCCAAAACATCTAAAGCTTCCTTTAAAACAAGGGTACTGTCAATACCGCCAGAAAAGGCAACTACTACTTTGTTATATTTAGCCAAGTTACCTTTTAGAGCTGTTTCTTTTTCACTTAGGTCTTTTGTTAATTTCGTTGTACTGATCATTATTTAACCTCCTAAATTTCCATTTCCGTAGACTAAGACAATTACCCGCCTATTCTTTTATAATTGTAGATACTCCATCAGGAAGTACGGCAATTGTAGAAGACTGACCAACAATTTCATTTGCCAAAACCAAAGCCTCACCGATAGAAGAAGCAAAAGTCATTTTCATGTCTGTTACCAACTTCAAATTCTTCTTATCAGTAACTACTATGACATGATGATGCATCATAACACGAGCTAAGATTTGAGCTTGCCATTGATCCTGTTCTGTTTCTTTGGCTGGAGTTTCAACGGCATCATCATATATGTCTGCAATTTTAGCACAATCACGAAACATTTTATAAAATTTTTCACCGCCAGACCCATCTTCTAATCCGCCGGCAATAATGATCACCCCTCCTTCCTTATTAGTAGCTTCCGCTCCGGTCATGCCCTTGACCAGTTGATACATATTTTGGTCTAAGGGATAACCGCCATTGCTTGTAATGGTAATATCAGAATAGATTGGTTTGGCTTCCATAAGACGATCAACAAATTTTGTTCCTGCTAAATGAGCTGTGACCGGGTCTCCTGCAAAAGACCCAACGATCCTCTTGTCATGATCCAAAACAACGTTAACGATAAATTTCAAGCCTGCCAGCTTCGCGGCTTCTACCATATCCTTATGAATTGGGTTATGTTTCATGTTTCCTGTTCTAGAATACTTGGAATCAATAAATTGGCCGTTATGATTGCCAACCACAGATGTTCTCGCAGCAATTCCTGGAAAAACTGCCTTACGACCCCCAGAATAACCTGCAAAAAAGTGCGGCTCTATAAAACCCTCAGCAACTAATAAATCAGCATCTACCGCAATTTTATTAATTCTACAATGAGCCCCTGACGGGAGAGTTCCAATATCAACTAAATTTTTTTCATCATCACTATCATGGACAACTATATTGATTTTAGAGACGATTTCTAGGCCATATTTCCCGATCAATTCCGCATGAGTTGTCAATCTGTGGGTACCAGTGGCAACAAGGATCGTAATGCTTGCCTCTGGGTTGCCCTTCTTTATCTCCTCAATTATCTTAGGCATTATTTTTTTAGACGGCACAGGACGCGTGTGATCGGAACTAATGATCACAACGTTCTTTTTCCCTCGAGCTAACTCCGATAATGTCTCGGAATCAATAGGATTCTGTAACGAATGCTCAACTAACTCTTCCTCTGAGCTTTGATAACTATTTAATAATATTTTCTTTGAATCGGCTTGGATAACTCCCTTGACACGTGATGATGGAATATCTGCCAGCATTGTTCCTTTTCCATAAGGCAAAGAAATTTTCATAACAAACTACCTCCTTGAAGATACAAAATGTGACGCAATGAATGTATTATCAGAGCTGTAACAATAACTGAGGTTGCTACCTGAGCGGTAGCTTGACTAACATATGGGCTCCAACTATTATCAAATTGAGCTACGATAGCCGGGTGGCCACTGCGTTTCCTGCTATAGTCCCAATAAACCAGCCCATAACATTTTTGGGAAAAATTTTTTAAATAACCATTTACAAAACATAAATGCTATTCCGCTGAGACCTCTTTGCACAGTATTCAAACACCTTTTATCCATAAAATCAACAGGCCAACATTACCACAAGTGACACTTAAACAGCAAAATCATTTTTTTAAGAAATGCTAAATTAAGATCTGATGGTTTCCTTTTTTTTCATAATTATTCTCGAACCAATGTAGGCCACCAACCACACAAATAAGAAAGTTAAGACGAGCCCATAACCAAGAAAGTTGAAGTCTATTCCTTGTATCCATTCCCAAAATTTTCCTCTAGCGTAGAAGCCATCAGCCATAACTTGAATCAACTCGATCGGTCCAATTACGAAAGCTGCAATAACAGAAACCCCGGTAACAACTAAGTTATAATAAATTTTTCTAACAGGGGTATCAAATGCCCATGAATAAGCACCAGACATCATAACAGAGTCAGTAGTATCCATTAAATTCATTCCAGCTGTAAACAACAATGGTAATGCTAAGATTCCCCAAATTGAAACACTTTCACTAGCTGTACTTGCAGATAAAGCGATTAAAGCTATTTCTGTTGCTGTATCAAAGCCCAATCCAAATAAAAATCCTACAGGATACATTTGCCAAGGACATTTGATAAACTTGAAGAGTTTCCCTAAAAATTTAGTTAGAAACCCTCGTGATAGTAGCAGGTCATTGAATTCCTTTTCGTTGAATGAGCCAGCCTTGATATCCTTTACCCGAGAATTTAGATTAAAAAATATCAAAAAGTTCGCAACTCCAATCACAATTAGAAATAATCCTGACACTAAAGAACCAATTTTACCCCCTACTGCTTGTAATAAAGGTAATTTTAATTGGGCAAATTTAACTGAGAATCCAACTAAGATCGCCATTAAAAAAACAACCGTCGAATGACCCAAAGAGAAGAAAAAACCGACCCCTACAGGCTTTTGTTTTTGTTGAATTAACTTACGCACAGTATTGTCAATTGCTGCAATGTGATCGGCGTCAAAAGCATGTCTTAATCCTAATGTGTATGCTAATAAACCTATTCCCCAGAAACTAGCATTATGCATGGCATTTATAGCCAATAAGCCTATGCCAACTATGTGCAATAAAAGAATTACAAAGTAATATGGTAAAGAATCATAAAATATCTTTCCCTTCACTCAAAAAACCTCCATTATCATTCAAATAATTACCATGATTATCAATTTAGCCCCCTTAAACATCTATACTTCATTGTATTTTAGCAAATCCGAAATTTAATTAAATTAGCTTCCTAGGGGCTCCTGATCGATCCAATTACCCTTTCTTGATACTAAC
>CAKPZY010000057.1 GCA_934215475.1 uncultured Ligilactobacillus sp. | reverse complement strand
ATGTACGGCTAACCATTTTTCCTTGTCTGTTGCACCCATTTCGAGCGTTTCATCATACGCTCTGCTTTTACGGTCGATCAAAACAGTCAAATTAACAGAATTGTCCACAGCAGGTATTTGTTTAATGTTATCGTTTGTCACCGAGAAACCGACTCCTCCGCCTTTCATTAACTGGTCAAACATAAATGAAAAAGGCATCGAGACGGCGGGCTGATCTTTTGTTAAATATTCCGGAACGATTTGGCTATTACCATAAGCCTGTGGCCTTACGGCAATAAACCAGCAATTGTTTAAAGCATCGCCGTGCTTTTGTTGGTAAGCAGTCCCTGAGATCCAAAGATTGCGTCCAGAAGGGGTAGCACCTAAACCATAAATCAACTTAAAAAGTCTTTGAGCTTCTTGCGTTAATTCGTCTGTGGTTTCTTTACTTGGATCGTTTTTTAGACGCGGATCCAAATTGATGTTTCCTTCAACGGTCCTTTTGACCGTTTCTTCCCAGTTTTCGGTGCGCTTTTTATCAGCTAAGTACCTGGCGTAAGTTCTTTTGTATGTGACCCACCCTAAAGGACCCCAGTGAGGGCTGATAGTTTCTTTAACGTGATCTACAAATTTATTGGATAAAATGATTTTTTCTTTTTGCATTGTTGGCATAATCGATTTCTCCCTTCTCTATACCCTATATGGTATACCTGTTTATCTAAACACACAACATACAGTGTACTAAAAGATTATTATTATAATTGATAGTGATAATGACAAAATGTGCAAAGTGTGATCAGGGCACTTCTAAAGAGAAGAAAAGATTTTTTAAACTTTATTCAAGTTAATGTTGGTTTATTAGAAACACAAATGATTCATGGGGTATCATGTTGAAGACTGCACAAAAATAAAGCATAGTCACCCATATAAAAGGGCAGCAATTAAACAAATGGCCAGATACTTTTCCAGTGATAAATAAGTTGCCTTTTTATTGATATAAGTTAAAAATACTTATTTCTATAGTTCATAAATAATTGTTATAACGTCTCTCTTGTTTGATTATATTGAGTTTGTAACGATATAATGTGCTGTAGAGACAGGAGTACTTGCTTTTTTTTGCAAATTTATGTGAATCTTTTAACACGGATGAGCTTTGAATCTGCAAACATTTATAGAACAGGTTAAATGCAATTACGGATGTGTTCTGGTTTTTGTTGTTTTGTAATATAAGACATTAGAGGAGGTCAAATATTATGGCTAAGGATATTAGGATCGAAGAAGATACGCTCGGGAAAGTTGAAATACCCGCTGCGGCGTTGTGGGGGCCTCAAACTGAACGGAGCAGGAATAACTTTCCAACAGGCAGTTACATACCATTAGAAATTATTAAGGCACTTTTGCAGATCAAAAAAGCTGCCGCTCAATCAAATGAAAAAGAAGGGCAATTACCTAAGAAAAAAACGCAACTTATTATAAAAGCTGTAGATTCTTTGTTGGATCTGTCTGATGAAAAATTACGTGCAGATTTTCCGCTGAAAGTCTATCAGACCGGTTCGGGTACTCAAACAAATATGAATGTCAATGAAGTTGTTGCTCATTTGGCAACCAAATTAGGTGATGGGACAGATATTTTGCCTAACGATGATGTTAACCGTGGACAGAGTTCTAACGATATTTTTCCAACAGCCATGAACATGACTGCGAGTGTGGCTGTTAGGGATTTAAAAAAAGCAGTTAGCCATTTGATCGATGAATTAAAAGTTAAAGAAGACAAGTACTGGAAAGTCGTTAAAATTGGCCGGACACACTTGCAAGATGCAACGCCGCTGACATTTGGGCAAGAAGTCAGTGGTTGGGTCAGCATGTTAGAACATGATCTATCATATCTGGAAAAATTAGCCGACACTTTACTGGAATTCCCAATGGGAGGAACTGCTGTTGGGACAGGCTTAAACGCGGATCCGCACTTTGCTGCAAATATAGCGGATAAGATAAGTGAAATTTATGGGATGAAGTTTGATGCCGATACAAACAAGTTTTATGGATTAGAAGCACATTCCGGTTTGAATGTTGTTCACGGTACAATGAAGACTTTAGCTGCAGATTGTATGAAGATTGCTAATGATGTTCGTTTCTTAGCTAGTGGCCCTCGTGCAGGTTATGATGAATTGAACATTCCGGCTAACGAACCGGGTTCATCCATCATGCCTGGGAAGGTCAATCCGACACAGGCCGAAGCAATTACAATGGCAGCCGTTCGTGTCATAGGCAATGACGTTGTTGTAGGAATGGCTTCTTCACAAGGTAATTTTCAGCTGAATGTTTACAAACCGGTTTTGATCCAAGCATTTCTTGAATCGGCTGATTTGCTCCGAGGAACGATCACCAGTTTTGCAGACAAGATGATCCATGGTTTGACAGTTAATGAAGGAAGAATGACTGAGTTAGTTAAAAATTCATTGATGACCGTGACAGCATTATCACCGCATATTGGCTATCACGACAGTGCCAAAATTGCCCAGGATGCAGATAAGAATGGTACGACATTAAAAGAAGCTGCATTAGCATCAGGCAAGTTAACGGAAAAACAATTCGACGAATGGGTAGACCCATTGAAAATGACGAATATCTAAAAAGCAGAGTGGAAGCGCGTCAGGAACTCTGGGTTTCTGGAGTTCTATCTTGGGATATGATCCCTACTTTATAAGGGAGTGAAGTTATCAATGGCTAAATATATTTTTAAGCCAACGAATTTAGCAGAATTAAAGGATCATTATGACTTGGTGATCATTGGTTCAGGCGGTACTGGGCTGGTTGCAGCATTACAAGCCAAGGAGTTAGGGCTTTCACCGGTTATTCTGGAAAAAATGGACAAGATGGGCGGAAATACGAATCGTGCTTCTTCCGGTATGAATGCCGCTGAAACAGACTTTCAATTACAACACCATATTGTCGACAGCTTCGGGGATTTCTATCAGGAAACGCTTAAAGGCGGTGGCGGTCTAAATAACAAAGAGATGTTGAATTACTTTACTTCTCATGGTGCTTTAGCCATTGATTGGCTAGCAGATCGGGGGATCGTTTTGAATGACATTACGATCACTGGCGGGATGAAGATCAAGCGGACTCATCGCCCTGCCAGCAAAGCAGCAATTGGCGGCTACTTGGTAACTGAACTTTTAAAGCAAATCGAAAAAGAAGAAATTCCGTTATTTGCGAAAGTCACGGTTGATCGGTTGTTGGCGAATGATGGGCAGATCACAGGCTTGAAAGCCAAATTGCCAAACGATGAAGCCAAGAAGATCAGTGCTAAGTCAGTTATTTTAGCGACGGGCGGTTTTGGTGCTAATAAAGACCTGATCAAAAAATTTCGGCCGGATCTTGAAGGATATGAAACAACTAACCAAGCTGGAGCAACAGGTGATGGGATCAAACTAGCCGCTGAAATTGGAGCAGGGCTTGTGGATATGGATCAGATCCAGGTTCATCCAACTGTTCAACAGGATACGGATCATGCTTATCTGATCGGAGAAACAACTCGTGGTGAAGGGGCTATTTTAGTTAATTCTCAAGGGCAACGTTTTGTTAATGAATTAGATACTCGTAAAAATGTTACGAATGCTATTAATGCTCTGCCGGAAAAGAGTGCCTATTTGATCTATGATTCTGGAGTGCGTGAAAGTGTACCGGCTATCAACTTTTATGATCATGTTGGGTTAGTTAAACATGGGAATTCTTTGGCAGATTTAGCGCAAAATGTTGGGATCGACCCTGACAAATTGCGATCAACTGTTGCTAGCTGGAACGAAGCTGTAGCTGCTGGCCACGATAGTAATTTTGGCCGTGATTCAGGTATGGATCGTACACTCGATCATGGTGGCTACGAAGCAATTCATATTGCTCCTGCCGTCCACTATACAATGGGCGGGCTTAAGATCGATGCTAAGTCACGTGTTTTAACGGATGCAGGTGCTCCGATCGCTGGTTTGTTTGCTGGCGGTGAAGTTGCTGGCGGCTTGCACGGTAACAATCGTATCGGCGGTAATTCGATTGCTGAAACTGTTGTTTTTGGCCGTCAAGCTGGGCAGCAAGCTTATAAATACTTGACAAGTTTAAGCTAAAACAAAGTTTGATCGTGAGCTATTCCCAAGTATTTATAATTGTTAAAGGGAAATAATACTTGAGCAGCTAAACAAGGTCAAGATATTTTTTCTTCAAAAGTATGAAGTCTGTTAAATTTTAAGCTAATATGTAAAACCAGTTCACTGATGAAAATAACAATAGAATTATCTCGAAGAAAGGTGATAGATGTGTTATTGAGTAAGGAACAGTATAAAAAGTTTTTTTGGCCGGTCCTGATTGGTCTAGTTCTATGGTTCTGCACGCCATTACGTCCGGCTGCACTGTCTGTCGCCGCCTGGAGAATGTTCGCGATTTTTCTGGCCACGATCATTGGCTGTATTACTCAGCCCTTACCGATCGGTGCAGTTTCGATCATTGGTTTTGTGATTTTGACCTTAACTAAAATCGTAGATATTAATACTGCAGTCGGGGGTTTTGGTAATAGCAGTATCTGGCTGATCGCAATGGCCTTTTTCATTTCACGTGGATTTATTAAAACCGGGCTCGGGCGCAGAATAGCGCTAAATTTTGTGTCTTTGTTTGGTAAGAAAACCTTAAATCTTGCGTATTCTATCATCGGTGTTGACTTGGCCTTAGCCCCTGCAACGCCAAGTAATACGGCTCGTGCCGGTGGGGTCGTTTATCCCATCATTGAGTCTTTGGCCGATGCTTTTCATTCAAGCCCAGATGACGATAAATCACGGAAGAAAATTGGCTCATTTTTAGTTTTTGCAGAGTATCATGGTGATATTATTACGTCTGCCATGTTTATGACAGCGATGGCTGGAAATCCATTGGCTCAGGCTTTTGCTAGTGACGCAAATGTCAATATCAGCTGGATGTCGTGGTTTTTGGCGGCCTTAGTTCCAGGTATTATCTCCTTAGCCTTGATACCTTTCTTGATTTATAAGATGTATCCGCCAAAAATCAAAGAAACCCCTAACGCTAAACAGTGGGCTGATGATCAACTCAAAGAGATGGGTAAATTTTCTACTTCTGAAAAGATCATGACCGGCATCTTTATCTTAGCGCTGATTTCATGGATGACAGGTAGTTTGACAGGTATTGATGCAACCACTACCGCCTTCGTAGCTCTTGGTTTGTTACTCTTGACTGGTGTTTTGAATTGGCAGGACGTTTTGAAGGAAACGGGTGCCTGGAATACGTTGACTTGGTTCTCTATTCTCGTGATGATGGCAACTGAACTGAATAAACTTGGTTTTATTCCCTGGTTTAGTAAATTGATAGTCAGTGTCTTAGGCAACATGAACTGGTTCTTAGTCTTAGTGCTTGTTATCTTGATTTATTTCTACAGTCATTACATGTTTGCTAGTGCCACAGCTCATGTCAGCGCAATGTACGCCGCCTTACTCGGTGTATCGATCGCAGCTGGTGTACCGCCATTACTAGCTGCTTTAATGCTTGGGTTCTTCGGCAACCTTGTCGGTTCAACGACTCATTATGCTTTAGGACCGGCCCCAATTTACTTTGGTTCCAAATATGTTACTCAAGGTGAATGGTGGAAGATGAATTTTGTGCTGGCCTTTGTTTACATGGTGATCTGGCTTGGCGTAGGTACATTGTGGACTAAGGTTATCGGAATTTGGTAAAAATAAACATCTGAATAATACTAAATAACGAAGCTCTACTGAACTCCTTGAACTGGAGAAAATTCAAGGGGCTTTACAATGCTTTCTTATGAAGTTAAAGCGACTGTTGGTAAATATTTGCTAGTGTTCTCGTGGAGCATTTCTATTTACTGAAGATCAGTTTTAAAATAAACACTGAAGCGCCGATGGTGAGGACTTTCGACACAGTTGGAGCAGAAGATACTCTTGCTGGTGACTTAGTTGGCAACTATCAAAGAATGTGGATCTGGTAAAGACTGCTAAGTTTGCTTCTAAAGCAGTGGTCCTCATGTTTTTGCTGGTTGGTGAACAAGCTGGTATTCATACAACCAAAGAAATAGAAAACTTTTAAGAAGGAGCGCTATTATGGGAAATAAATTTTTTTGCCCATCTATGATGTGTGCCAATATTTTGAATTTGAAAGGTGAAATTGAGCGGTTAAACAATGCGGGTGTTGATGTTTTTCACTTGGACATCATGGATGGAAATTTTGTGCCAAATTTTGCACTGGGAGCACAAGACGTTAAAGCAGTCAGAGCCAGCACGGATAAATTAATGGATGTTCATTTAATGATTTCCGATCCTGGCAAGTACGTTGATCTATTTTCTGATTTGGGAGCGGATATCATTTATATTCACCCTGAAGCGGATCTGCACCCGTTAAGCACGTTAAGTAGAATTAAAGCCAACAAGAAGAAGTGCGGACTGGCCATTGATCCAGAAACGTCTATAAGTTCAGTCAAAAATTTATTAGGAATGGTCGATTATTTATTAGTCATGACCGTCAGTCCAGGATTTGCCGGACAAAGATACTTGAATTTTGTAACAGAAAAAATTAAAGAGATCGTCAGAATACAAAGCGACTACTCTTTCAAGATCGTTGCAGACGGGGCAATTTCACCCGAAAAAATTTCCGAATTAGGCAGAATCGGCGTGGAAGGTTTTGTTTTAGGGACGGCAACTCTATTTGGTAAAGAACAGTCCTATAGGGAAATTATTGAACATGTTAAAAATCTATAGTTCTCTATTAATTTTGTTGATGAAAATGATGCAAATACCCCAAAAGATTGTCTCCATATAAATTTTTATATATACTAAAAAAGAGAGAAATAAAAAGGGACCAATCAGCTGTAAGGAAATCAAAATAAATTAAAGTGGTTTTTGAGAGCGGTCACAATTAAATTATGTGAAAGGACAAAAATTTTATGAGAAGAAAAGGCTCAACTTTAGCAAGTTTGTTGACGGTTTTTGCATTATTTTTAGTTGGAGGATGTTCGCAAAAAGGGCAAACAGTGTCCAAGCAGCCGCTAACCGTGGCGACATCAGGAACCTTGTATCCGACTTCATTTCATCAGGAAAAAGATAATAAACTCACGGGTTTTGATGTAGAAATTGCACGTGCAGTAGGAAAGAAACTTGGGCGAAAGGTTGAGTTTAAGGAACTGAATGTGGCAGGACAACTAACAGCCGTTAAAACGAGGAAGGCTGATATGGCTGTGAATGATTTTGGCATTTCACCCCAAAGAAAAAAAGAGTTTACCCTTTCCACACCTTATAAACATTCATGGAATAGCCTCGTAGTTAGAAAAAGTGATGATTCAAATATCCATTCTTGGGCAGACTTGAAAGGGAAACGGGCTGCCGGAGAAGCAGGGACTAGCTACCAAAAGTTAGCCAAACAATTAGGCAGTAAAACAGTTAACTACAATAACGTTGCCAACTCAGTCTATTTAAAAGATGTTAAAAACGGGCGGACTGATTACATTATGAATGATTACTACCTGCAAAAACTGGCATTAGCAGCCGTACCGAATAATAATTTGAAAATACTTAATAATATGTACTTTAAAACCAGTGATGATGGAGCCGGTGTGGGGATCTTAATGAAAAAAGGCGATTCCAAACTGAAGAAACAAGTTAATCAGGCGCTTAGTGAACTTAAAAAGGACGGAACTTTGAAAAGGATCTCCGAAAAATATTACAAAGCTGATGTCACTAAACAGCCTAACGGCAAAATTTCAAAAGAATTTACAATTAAGTAGGTAATGTAATGTCATTTTTAAATTATTTATCGATCCCGGACTTTTTCAATGCTCCGTTGGCATTTCAATCAATATCAAAGATATTAGCAGGTTTCCCTTTATCGTTATTTTTGACGATCGTCAGTTTCTTGCTGGCATTAGTTCTGGGATTATTATTGACGTTGGTGAGATTAAGCGGCAATTTACTTTCACGCTGGCTAGCCAGAGCATTTATTTCTTTTATGCGCGGCGTGCCGATGATCGTAGTTCTCTTTGTCATCTATTTTGGCTTTCAAACTAATGCACTTCCAGCAGCAATTATTTCGTTTACCATTGTTTCCAGTGCATTCGTATCCGAAGTTTTTCGTTCAGCTTTCTTAGGGATCGGTCAAGGGCAGTGGGAAGCTGCTCGCTCTCTCGGGATGCCCTATCATGTCATTATTATTGAGGTAGTTTTGCCGCAAGCTTTTAGGATCGCGATCCCAGCGCTCGGCAACATCTTGCTTGACTTGTTTAAAGCAACTTCTTTGGCAGCGATGATCACAGTCGGTGAAATGTTTATGGATGCACAGATCATTGCTGGTGCCAAGCAGGATTATATGACCGTTTATATTACGATTGCTTTCATCTACTGGTTTTTCTGCTGGCTAATGACGATCGGACAGAACTGCCTAGAAAATAGCATTAAGTATTGAAGCAACTTCGTAATGGCAAGCATATGACTAGTCAGGCGATATATGGATTGCTTATTTTAAATTACTAGTTTGTGCCTTAGATGGCATGAATGATCATTTTAATCATGCATTTAATTGATAAACGAACATTGTTAACAGATAGGGGCTAAGACAAAACTAACAACACTTGGAAAAATAACTCGTAGACAATAATGAAAATTGCATCATAATGGGGGGTTACATCTGCCGTTATGAGGCACTTTTTTAGCTTTTGCGCTGTATTTTTAGTCTCGTCCCTGCCCCTTTTGGGGGTAGGATAGCCATTTTTAACCAATGGATATGTTAATGGATAAAATTTAAGCAGTGTTTTACCCGCTGGGATGCCTATTGGATAAAAAATGTTACTCTTTTTATCCATTGACTCGTTTATTGGTTAAATCTCCCATTAGTTATTATCCAATGACTGCTTCATTGGGGAAAATATACCTTTACTTTTATCCAATGGGCGTTGCATTGGATAAAAAACACTGTTGTTTTTTACAAAATTACCTTTTTTTAAAGGCTCATTTCTCAGATTTATCAAAATTAACTGGTAATTTATCGAGTTTAGAAACATTTTGTCCCAACTCATTTACCTTTTATAAAATGATCTTATTAAAGTAATAGGGCTATATAAAACAAAAATGAACTCAAAATACCTAGTGAGTCTGACAAGTAGCTCAAAAAAATAGGCACTATGAAGAACTTGAGCATATGTCCCAGTGATAGCAAATTTATATGTAAGTGCAGCGATTCCAACGAAAAAAGTACATTTGGAAATATTTTTGGCCATGACTCTCCGCCTTACTTGGAAAATCATTTTAACAATAAAACAGCTTAAGCTTTTTTATCTGGATCATTTTCAAACTTTACTGTTAAAGCATATCCCAAAACTAATGCTGCTACGAACAAAATAATACCCAGAATATTTGAAAGAGCAAAACTTAAGGGGAAGGAAGAACCTAGTTTAAAAAATAATACTAAAAAGAAAACGTCGTTTACTATTAACTGGATCCACCAAATTATTTTTTTCATTTCACCCCACCTTAATTTAAGAAGTTGCTGAGTTAAATTTAGTCTTTATGGAAAAGAAGGCTAAGTGCCTGGTACAATCTATCTCTTAAAAGTTTCAACGTCCTACGCTGTAGCAAGCATAATAGAAACGAGCAACAAGAAGCCGCCAAGAGAAATTAATAGTCTTCTTGACCATTTAGGATGGATGATAATACCCACACCGATAAATATTACACCAATTTGCACTAATAAAACCATTATCCAAAAAGCCGCTAATGTTATTGTCATTTGCTCGAGTAATACCATTATCCAAAATCCCATAAAAAACCCCTCCCATTTCAACTCTGAAAACTTAGTGTTTTTACAAATACTAATTTTTATTCCAAACAACAAGGTCCAAAAACAGGCCGCATTGAAAATTATTAAGCTAATGGCCTTGTTTCGATCAAAGGAAAACGATATAGGTAAAATAATTGAGGGAAGCCAACAGGCTGAAAAGGTTACTATGGCCGATATTAAAGCCCTTAAGATTTTGCTGTTGCACCCAATGTTAACCTCTCACATTTCAATTTTAATTAATATTAAGAATATCTAAACTTTTTTATGTTGTCAAAAAATTTAATCGACCACTGTTACTTTTACTTATAGTTGTTCAGTTTTTCAATTTCTCTTCGCTAGTCTCTTTTTGGTCCCTTCTGGGTTCTATATGCAGCTCAAAATCTTTCTCGGATAATGTATTCCCTAAAAGTACCCAAGTCGCTTTGTTTACATAAAAACACCCAAAAGAAATTGACTGTTTTTGATTGAATTAAGCAATTAAAAAAACCTGCCTTTTTACGGCAGGGTGAAAATAAAGTCTGTATTTGTATTATATGTGGAAAATACAGTTGATCTATTAACACGTTTAACTTTAAAAAATCAGTAATAACTATTTATCTTTTTTGCCGAAAGAATTTACTTCCCCAGTCATTTTTGTGCGCACTTACATAATTATC
>CAKPZY010000056.1 GCA_934215475.1 uncultured Ligilactobacillus sp. | reverse complement strand
AAATGTTTTAGATGACATCAAATAAATATTCTAACAACCATTATAACTTATCACTTACGGGTGTGACATGTCTTTTATTTGAAAAGCTCAAGCGATGAGACCATAAGGATCAAGAGTTAAACTATGCGTGAGTTAAATACGAACTATTCTTTTCCAT
This sequence comes from uncultured Ligilactobacillus sp., assembly GCA_934215475.1. GTDB lineage: Bacteria > Bacillota > Bacilli > Lactobacillales > Lactobacillaceae > Ligilactobacillus. The sequence continues at coordinate 10,395 of CAKPZY010000056.1, read as the reverse complement.
AATGTGTATTTACAATGTTTTAGCGTTGCTGTATAGTAATAGGTGTTTGTTTTAGGCAAAATAATATTTATCGTTCGTATTTTCTGAATAATGGCAGAACTCCTTTGTGCATTTAACAGGGGCTGTGCTAGGTATAAACAGACAGTTGGGTTTCTGTTATAACAGATGGGCATTATGAAAACTGGTGCTGTTAAAGGTGCACAATGTCTCGTCTGTATCATACGATGTAAAATAATTAATTTGCTTAGTATATAAAAAGGGGTATCAATATGAAAAATTCTATTACTTCGTACTTCGAAATTAGCAAGTTAAATACTTCAATCAAAAGAGAAGTACTCGCCGGTTTTACGACCTTCATTTCGATGGCATACATACTATTCGTTAACCCATCGATATTAGGTGCAGCTCACATGGACAAAGGGGCTGTTTTCACTGCGACTGCTTTATCTAGTGCGCTGGGCTGTGTGCTGATGGGAATTTTGGCCAAGTATCCAATTGCAACCGCTCCAAGTCTAGGAATCAACGCTTTTTTTGCCTATTCAGTATGTATTGGCATGAAGATCCCGTGGCAAACAACCTTAGCGGGTGTTTTTGTGGCATCACTTTTGTTCATTTTGATCACAGTTTTCAAGTTGCGTGAAATGATTATTGATTCTATCCCTGCCGATTTAAAATATGCTATCTCTGCTGGTATTGGATTGTTTATTGCCTTTATCGGTTTGCAGGACGGCGGCATCATTAGTGGTGATAAATCTACTTTAGTTACTCTAGGATCATTTTCAGGGATGACATGGATAACTATTTTCGGTTTGTTGGTCACCATTATTTTGATGGTCGTGAATGTGCCAGGGGCAATTTTTATTGGGATGCTTTTATCTTCGATCTTTGGTATCGCCACAGGATTCATCGCTATGCCGCATTCTATAGTTTCAGGTATACCAAGCATGGCGCCTACATTTTTGGTGGCTGTCAAACACATCGGAGATATTAACTCTTTACAACTGATAGTTGTTGTCCTAACTTTCTTGTTAGTTACATTCTTTGATACAGCTGGTACACTGGTAGGATTGGCTGAACAGGCAGGGTTTATGAAAAATAATAAAATGCCTCGCGTGGGGAAAGCGCTGATTTCTGATTCTACTGCCATGATGGCGGGGTCACTTTTTGGCACGTCTCCAGTGGGAGCATACGTTGAATCTTCAGCAGGAATAGCAGTCGGTGGCCGTTCTGGTTTGACGGCGGTAGTGACAGGCGTTTTATTCATTATCGGGATGTTTTTTTCTCCCTTATTGGGTGTCGTTACTTCTCAAGTGACTGCACCTGCTTTGATTATTGTTGGTGTTTTGATGGCCCAAAGTATGGCCAAGATCCAGTGGGCAAAATTAGAGATCGCTATCCCAGCTTTCTTGATCATCGCAGGCATGCCATTAACATATAGTATTGCAGATGGTTTGGCACTTGGCTTTGTTGTTTACCCGATCTCAATGATTGCAGCAAAGAGGGGCAAGGAAGTACCAGCTTTGATGTACGCAATGTTCTTTGTATTCTTGATCTTCTTGTGGATTTTAAATGTCGAATAATAGGCGAGCAGCCAGGAAAATGAAAAGTAATATTTAACAAAAAACGATCGTGAACTGAATGCCTTGGATTGGAGAAAACTAATTCAAGGTTTTTTTAGTTTATACCTTGTCAGAAGTACAGTGTACACACGTTTTAGAGTTTGGTATGATTACTCACTATTTTTTTCGGGTCAGATAGTGTAAAATTGAGGTTGTTTTGGGAGATCAGATGATTTGGGGAAGATCTATAATGAAAAATGGGAAAGTAATATTGTCAGTGAAGGTGAGCGTTGATGGTTATTTATGTGCGCTGAATGGCAGTACTTCACTGTTACAAAAATATTATCAAGAATTTCTGCCCGCGGGAGTCGATTTGGTTTATCCTACTGACTGCGAAGCAGTGTTATTTGGCAGGAAAACTTTTGAACAATACCCAACACAGCTCGGCCAGCTCGCCAAAAAAGGCTTAAAATTGATAGTGGCGGCCCATGAAGACCATAAAAATAAGGGAAATGCTATCCGTGTTCAAGGTGAATTGCCAGAGGCTCTCAAGCAAGTCCAACACAAGTTGCACAGCAACATTTGGATCGCTGGGGGCGCCTCGGTCATTAATCAACTAACTAGTGCAAACTTTGTGGATGAGATTCGTTTGACTACAGTCCCAGTGCGCTTAGGAAGCGGAAAAGCTTTGTTTGATGCCGATTTGCAGGCACCTCATGTGTCCCTGACAGAGATCAAACAATATGGGGGGTTAACTTATTCAGTATGGAACAAGAATTGAGCGGGACTCCACCAGTTGATCCAGTTGAATTACGTAAGCGCTTGGCACACAAAGCGATGAATCTTTATCAAGTGGAGATGAATTATTTACGCCAGGACTCAATGTTGATCACTAACCGTCAAGATGAAACAGCACCTCTAGGAAAAAAGCCCGCACATATTAAGGTCTTTGGTGAAAATGTTTTGTTTCGCATTGGGATCACTTCTGATCAACGTTCTTTAGGAGTGATGAATTTTGCAGATCCCATATATCCGGGAGGTAGATTTCAAGATGGTATCAATGCTCAGGAACAGACGATTTGCCGCAATTCCTTTTTATATCCAGAACTGCTGAAATTTAAAAATATCTACTATTCCAAGAATCGAAGAAATAATAATAGTTATTATTATAGTCGATCATTAATTTATTCCCACCATGTTAAGGTGTTGCGTGATGAAAGAGAACATGGACTAAATAACCACTATAAGTATCCTGATTTTGTGTCGATCGCTGCCCCAGACCTTACGGACATGGAAAAAGAAGGTCTGCCTATCAGCCAGCAACATGTGAAAATCGATTTGTATGATAAGATTTTAAGGACGTTACGAGCATTTAAAAATGAGCGTGTCCGTAATTTGATTTTAGGTGCTTTTGGATGCGGCAGATTTCATAATGACCCTGACATGGTTGCAGGGTTGTTTGCTAATATTTTGGCACGCAACGAATTTTTAGGTGCCTTCGATGATATTTATTTCGATATCTTTAATGATCCGGTTGTTTTAAAAGTTTTTCAAACTCGCTTAGTTCCGGAAAATGACAGATAAAAAGGCCGGCTAAAGTCAGTCGACCAATATTTGCGCGGTTAAGCACAAATAAAACACTATAGAAATATTAAGGAAATCAGATTAAATCACTGAAGATTTTTTGCATCTTCATCCAGTTTAGCGAAGCCGGAGCCCTTAGACTCATGCGGTTGTTTGGCGCGGTCTTCCATCGCCTTACGGGCCATAGCTTTGCGTTCTTCTTTGCTTAACTTTTTAGCCACGTTCCTTCGCCTCTTTTCAATTTCTATAGATTGAGGACCATTCCTCTTACTCATTATAGTTCCTTTTATAGCAGTTTCAAAGAGAAATGAAGATTATTACTGTTATTGGCGACTGTCAGGCGGTATAATGTTGTCCATGTATCATCTGATGCAACTCTTTTCAATTTTGCTTGACTGTTTCATTGTTTGATGGCTGGTTAAAGTCAAAGTTAGAAAGGCAATTATTAGTTTGATCACCGTGAGACAGTCATTAATAGAGGTGGAAGCATGTTAAAATTTAGCCAAAGCAACGAAATTACCAGCAAAATATATCAGGATGCACTCCAAATACGGACAGAAGTTTTCGTGCATGAACAAAATGTTTCTCCCTTAGATGAGATAGCCGATGAAAAGGGTCCGCTTTATTTTGTCGGCTATTATGAGGGCAGACCGGTAGTTACTGCCAGAGTCAGATTACAAGGGCCCAGAACTTGGCATATTCAAAGGGTGGCCGTAAAAAAAGAATTTCGTGGTCAGCATATTGGCCAACTTCTAATGCAGTATATTAGTCAGACAGCTGGCGAGTATCATATCGATTTATTGACCTTAGGAGCGCAAGATCAAGCGCAGAAATTTTATCTGAAATTAGGATTTAAAGTGGTTGGAGCGGGCTTTTTAGACGCTGGAATAAAACATCATAGAATGGATAAAGCACTCAACGACTAAGAGCCATTATTTTCTTCTCAGCGATAATAGGCTTGAAATAAGTGTATTGTGGTAGTATATTAGTGGTATGCGATGAGTCGAGGATACCGGACAATTTAATTATTGTTGCGCACTAGCGCCTAGCGGTTTGATCGATACGGGGCACGAAATACTGCCGGATTGCAGTGTGTCTGAGTTAAAGCATTGTGGAGTGCTGAGGCTCTGTTTATTTTTATAAGCACCGTTTGTATGCCTGGGTAAAAGTCATTTTTTACTCAGGCTTTTTCTTTAGTACAGTTAACATTTTAATTTGCTTATTCCATCAGGTTAACAGTTAGGGTCAATCATCGATTTCATAAGCGTCGAAATATATGATACAATTGCGAATGGTGAAATTGTCGTGTCAAATTAAGGACATGAACACGACTGTTTGAAGGGAAGAAAATACATTATGAAAATGCAATTATCTGAAATTGCACAGGCATTAGATATCGAAGTAAAAGATGAGTGGAATGATATTACTGTAACAAGTGTCAGCTTCGATTCGCGCACGATAACAGCAGGGGCATTGTTTGTCCCTCTTGTAGCTGAGCATGATGGCCATGATTATGTGGAGGCTGCGCGAAAGAATGGGGCGGTGGCAACTTTATGGCAGTCTGATCACCCGGCAAAGCCGGAAGTTCTTCCGGCGCTTATCGTCGATGATTCTTTAGTGGCTTTACAATCACTTGGACATTATTATTTGCAAAAAATAAATCCGCGGGTAGTTGCAGTGACCGGCAGCAATGGCAAGACTACTACGAAGGATATGGTGGCGGCTATCTTGAGCACCAGGCTTCATGTTAAAAAAACTCAGGAGAGCTATAATAATGAGATCGGCGTTCCTATCACCTGTTTGTCAATGGAGCCTAATACGGAGGTTTTAGTAGTTGAGTTAGGAATGGATCGTTTCGGTCAACTGGAACATTTAAGCAAGTTGGTTGAACCGGATGTTGCGGTGATCACAATGATCGGTGAAGCGCATATTCAATTTTTTGGTACCAGGGATAAAATAGCTGACGCCAAAATGGAGATTACACATGGCTTGAAAGAAGACGGCTATCTTATTTACAATGGCGATGAACCATTATTGGCCGAGCGCGCTAAGGAAAGCACGGTACAGCAGTTGACATTTGGAAACAACGCAGATAATGATTTTTCTGCCATCCAGATAAAAAGTCATGCAAGTTCAACTAATTTTAAAGTTAAGGCTTTTCCAGATATCCAGTTTTCAATTCCTATGCTAGGCAAATATAATGTCGACAATGCTCTGGCTGCTATTAGTGTTGGCCATTTATTCCAAGTTGCTCCTGACAGCATGAACACTGCGCTGCGTGGGTTTGCAGCCACAAAAAACAGGACTCAGTGGCTCACCGGTAAAAAAGGTGAAAAAATACTAAGTGACGTTTATAATTCCAATCCAACGGCTGCTAAAAAAGTGATCGAGGCTTTTAGTGCGGTCCAAACAAAAGGCAAGCGGATCTTGGTAATAGGGGATATGCTTGAATTAGGAGAAAAGTCGGCAGAAATGCACGCTTCATTAGCTGACGTGATCGATCCTGCCAAAATCGATAGTGTCTATTTATGTGGCAAAGACGTGGCATATTTAGCAGAAAAACTCCAGGGTAAATTAGCAGCTGGTGATATCCATCTATACAGCATCGGTGAAAAAGACCGCCTATATGCAGATCTTGATAATCACTTAGGGGCAGATGATTTAGTAATGCTCAAAGGCAGCCATGTGATTCAATTAGAAAAAGTAGTGGATCAGTTGATCAATGCTTGATTTGTAGAATAAAAAGTGATAATCTTTAATGATATGTTTTTTAAGGACTTTACAAGGCAGAAAAAGGGCGACTCCGACTAACTGTGTTGTGAAGTAAAGCTTGTCCAAGGAGGCAAGTTAAGAATGACTGCCACAGGCAGTTTAGGAGGAGAAAGTATTTGAAATTTAGTGAATTAGGTCTGGATGCCGATATTTTGAAAGCTATAAAACGCAGTGGGTTTGAGGAAGCTACTCCAATTCAGGAGCAGACTATCCCGCTCGTTTTAGCCGGAAAAGATGTCATAGGTCAGGCACAGACTGGGACAGGGAAGACCGCTGCTTTTGGTTTGCCGATTATTCAGCGAACGGATCAAACGAAGCGTCAGATCCAGGCAGTAGTTATTTCCCCGACCCGTGAGTTAGCAATACAAACTCAAGAAGAATTATTCCGTTTGAGTAAGGATAAACGCGGTAAGGTCCAGGTTGTCTATGGCGGTGCTGATATTAGACGTCAGATTAAAAATTTGAAGAATCCACCGCAGATCTTAGTTGGGACACCGGGACGTTTGCTGGATCATATTCGTCGCAAAACAGTTGATTTGAGCCATGTTGAAACACTTGTCTTAGACGAAGCTGATGAGATGCTTGATATGGGATTTTTGGAAGATATTGAATCAATTATTTCTTCAGTCCCAGCCCAAAGACAAACATTACTGTTTTCAGCTACTATCCCCAATCAGATTTTAAAAATTGGCGAAAAATTCATGCATGAACCAAGTGTTGTTAAGATCAAGGCTAAGCAGCTTACCACCGATTTGGTCGATCAATTTTACGTAAAGGCACGTGAATCGGAAAAATTTGACACGATGACCAGGGTGATCGATGTCCAAGCACCTGATTTGACGATTATTTTTTGTAGGACCAAACGTCGCGTAGATGAATTATCTAAGGGGTTAGAGGCTCGTGGTTACAACGCAGCTGGTATTCATGGTGATCTTACCCAGCAGCGGCGTATGACGATAATGAACAGGTTTAAAGCTGGTAAATTAGATATCCTTGTAGCTACTGATGTCGCTGCACGTGGGTTAGATATTTCTGGTGTCACACATGTTTATAATTATGACATTCCGCAAGATCCGGAAAGTTACGTCCATCGTATTGGCCGGACAGGTCGTGCCGGGCACCATGGCGTTTCTGTAACCTTCGTCACACCAAACGAGATGGACTACTTGCGTGTGATCGAACACTTAACTAAAAAACGGATGTCACCTTTAAAACCGCCGACAGAACAGGAAGCTTTCATTGGCCAAGTTTCGTCAGCTTTTGACGATGTTAAGGAATTGATCGATGATCCTGAAACAGCCAGGTATGAAGATCAAGCAGAAGAATTATTAAAGAAATATGATGCTAAGCAGATCGCAGCAGCCTTATTAAGTGAGCTTACTAAAGACGACGCACAAAACGTCCCTGTAAAAATTACGCCCGAACGTCCCTTACCGCATAAGAGAGGTAAGCATTCGCAGAATGGCTACCATCACAAGCGACGTGGCAAGTACAATGAACACCGCGGCGGCTACAGTGGTAGAAAGGGCGGTTCTAATTATAATCATAAAGATCGTGCTCGTGCGAAATATGATCGGAACCGGTCCTCTAAGCGTAAATATACAATTAGAAAAAAGTAAACGTTCATAATTGATTGTTTGATAAAACAAATCTGTATGAATGTGGATCATTCACTAGATAACTATTTAAAAAAGTTGTAAACAATTGTTTATGGCTTTTTTGTTTTTTATGAAAAGTAACTAAACATTCCATAAAAATTTTGATAAAATAAAGTAAATCTATGCTTAGAATGGAGGCCGACCTTGATAATTGGGTTAGGTGTGGATATTACCGATCTTTCACGGATCGAAAAAGCAATGACTACGAGCAAGCTTTTCGCTGCACGAGTTTTGACTGACAAGGAAAGGCAAGTGTATGACTCGCTAGGTGCAAGGAGGAAAGTTGAATTTTTGGGTGGTAGGTTTTCTGCTAAAGAATCTTATAGTAAGGCGTATGGAACTGGGATCGGATCCCAGTTGTCTTTCCAAGATATTGAGATCTTGCCGGAAGACTCAGGCCGCCCGCAAATAAGTACCCACCCGTTAGGGACTGATGTACGCGTTTCCGTTTCTATTTCACATACAGCGCAGCTAGTATTGACTGAAGTCATTATAGAACATTAAAAGGTGGTTGGAATTATGGTCGTTGGGAGACACCGAGGAACCAAGGCAGTGATCGACTTGGGGGCTATTTATTATAATGTAAAAAAGGAAATATCTCGCTTACATGATTCACAAGATTTATTTGCGGTAGTCAAAGCTAATGCGTATGGTCATGGGTTGATTCCTGTAGCCTCTGCAGCCAAAAAGGCCGGAGCGGCAGGATTTTGTGTCGCACTGATCGACGAGGGCCTTGCTTTAAGAGCCGCAGGTTTTTTGGAACCTGTCTTGATCTTGGGCTTGAATGATGCACTGGAGGCACCTGTAATGGCTCGCTATGATCTGGCCGTCGCAGTCGGTGATGAAAAGTTTTTGCAAGATGCTAGGCCGTTGCTGAAACAAGCAGGTCTCAAACTTCGTGTTCATTTAGCGTTGGATACGGGTATGGGTCGCATCGGTTTTAGGACACCGACTGAATTAAAGGCAGTTATTAAATTACTGGAGCAATATTCGGATGCATTTATATTCGAAGGAATATTTACTCATTTTGCCAGCGCTGATTCTTCAAATCAGGAATACTATGTAAAACAGATCCAGTCTTTAGATAAAATGTTGGCGGTAGTGGATAACAAGCCACGCTACGTGCATTTTGCGAATACGGCTGCTGCAATTTGGCATCAGCGCTACCAGGGAAATATGGTCCGCTATGGTATAGGAATGTACGGACTCAATCCTTCTGGACATGAATTGGCTGATCCTGTGGAACTTAAACCTGCCTTGCAATTAGTAAGTGAGTTGGTTGCCGTTAGACAGATCAAACCTGGAGATTCTGTTGGTTATGGTCATACTTATACTGCTGAAAGCGCTGAGTGGATCGGAACCGTGCCTATCGGATATGCAGACGGGTGGGCGCGTAAAATGCAAGGGTTCTCTGTTTTGATCAACGGTAATTACTGTGAGATAGTTGGCAGAGTGTGCATGGATCAATTTATGGTTAGACTGCCGCATAAATTTGATTTGCAGACCAAAGTGACCCTGATAGGTGACAATGGTGGCAAGACGATCACGGCACAACAAGTCGCAGATTACGCACAAACGATCCATTATGAAGTTATTACTGCCTTAACAGAAAGAGTCCAGAGGATATATGTTTGGAATAATAGATGAAAATTATAATCAAGATAGTTTAATTTCTAGAGTATAAGTGGTACCATTTAAGACACTTGATGGGGAGTGGGAGTGGTGAGTTACAGTATGAAAGAACAAAGAGAAAAAAAGGGCCATTTGAGCCAGCAAGAATTGCAGCTTTGCTGCGATTATTTTTCTATTTCACCACAGGAATTAAAAAACGATCAAGCAACTATGCAATATGTTTTGGAAAAGAGAACTGAAATTTATTCATTAATGGTTGGTTATTGTGAGATGGGTAAGCTTAATCAAGAAATTTGTCATGACTTTTTGTCTTGTGATGAGGACTGGCATGAATTTTAGCCGTCCAGTAATATAAAAAAGGGGGGTAGTAGATGTCAGAAAAAGAAATTACGCGTGGAGATATTTATTATGCCGACCTGTCTCCTGTCGTTGGGTCTGAGCAAGGCGGTATGCGGCCTGTTTTGATCATCCAGAATAATATTGGTAATAAATTTAGTCCAACAGTCGTGATCGCGGCGATCACTTCTAAGATAGCCAAGCCAAAAATGCCGACGCACGTTGGTTTAAAGAAATCCAAAAATGGACTCGAAAGGGATTCAGTGGTCTTATTAGAACAGATCCGCACGATAGATAAGCAGCGTTTGCGCGAAAAGATCATGCGTCTCAATACACATAATATGAATAAGGTCGATCAAGCATTAAAAGTTAGTGTCGGCCTATCTGCAGTACATAAAAAACACCACTGATTCTTACCAGGCCGGCAGACATATACTTATGGCGGATTTTATTTTTTAAAAACATCATAGACTGATGAACAGGCAATAATATAAGAAGAAGGAGCCTAATAAATGTTTCGTGCGCAAATAAATTCCGATGCACCGATTACTAAAGGCTCGGGGAAAATCATGGCCGAGCTTCCTTTCGTGCCTCATTCAGGAGATTTTTTAATGCTTGGTGAAGGACAGCTGCGTTGGCGAGTTGATGAAGTAACGTATATCCTTCATGATGAATTTCATCCTAAAAGAGATTTTGTTGACTTGGTGATCGAAGTGTCACAAATCACAAAATGATTTGATAACTAAATTAAAAAAGCAAGGTGCAGCAACATACATAATAGGGGCTGGGACAAAACTAGTGTTTAGATAGAAAATTGGCTGCAGAAATCGATATTTGATTTCTGCAGCCAATTT
>CAKPZY010000055.1 GCA_934215475.1 uncultured Ligilactobacillus sp. | reverse complement strand
AACCTTGTGCGCCAACATGAGCTAATCTTTCATGGATAACACAGCAATTACAAACATTATACATAATGAAACAAGGTTTTTACGTTGCTTAAAAAATTTTTCTGTTAAAAATTTAGCATTTACCTCAAAAAAAAGAAAATAATTAAAAATTGATGGTATTATGAGTTCGGATACATTGCAGTTATGCCATTTTTAGACAAACAACTGATAACTTTTTTCACTACCCAAGAATAGAAAAACTTCTTTGGCGTGAAAACTTTTAACTAAAAACCAAAAAAACTATTTAATATTTAATAGACGCGAAGCCTTAATGCACTTCACGTCTATTTTTTAATTAAGCCATTATCAGCTTAGTAAATTGAGCCGCCCACCAGAGATCCTCAAGCTGCCATTTTTGCCAACACAATACTTTAGTTTCGATCACGTCCACCAAACAACAAAACCAGCCGCAGTAACTGCAGAAATGTTGCCAACGCAGCAGCGACATAGGTCAGGGCTGCAGCAGTGAGGACTTTACGTACCATAGGGACTTCATCTTCAGTCAATAACCCTCCTGAAGATAAAATGTGAATGGCGCGAGAAGAAGCATTAAATTCGACCGGTAAGGTCACCAGCTGAAATAATAGTGCTAAGGAAAACAAAATGATCCCCAGATGGATCAACGTTTGGTTAAAACTTAACAGAACTCCGACTAAAATCAGCGGCATCGATAACGTAGAACCCAAGTTGGCTGCTGGCACTAATCTGGTACGCAAGCGCATCGGCCAGTAATTATTGGCATCCTGAACCGCGTGGCCACATTCGTGCGCTGCCACACCGATAGCAGCCACTGAATTCGAATCAGCGGTGGAATCCGAAAGATTCAGCGTCTTGTTACTACCGTTATAATTATCGGTCAAATCACCACTCGTTTTCTGAACGGTCACGTCCGTGATCAATGACTGCTGCAAAATATATTTTGCGGCATCTGTTCCAGTTATGCCATTTTGGGATCGATATTGATCAAATTTCTTAAATGTTGAATTCACATAGGATGAAGCCGCCAGCGAAATGACGATACCGATAATAACCAAGATAAATGTCGGGTCAAAAAAACCGTAGTATGGCATGTAAACCACCTTTCTATTATTCAAAAGTACAAAACCCTTGATAATTTAAGATACCAAATCTTAATCACAAGAGCAATATAGTTTATGCTATTCACAAGAATTTGAAAATAAATTAATTTTTACCAATGGCACGTGTCACACCAAACCACTGGCACACTGAACAGTTTTAGTCTTCCCAGTCAGATACTGCCTCTAAGCTATAATTATCGCTGCCCCGCAGAAGCTGGGAAACACAACAGCGTTTCTCCGTTTCCGCCACCAATTCTCTGGCCGTTTTGAGATCAACTTCGGGTACACAGATTTGGGCGTGTACTAAGAACTCATAATGAGCTCGTGCCCCAATGTAGGCGATTTTTGCCCGCGCTTTGGCATGATGTTCTAAATGATGTTCCTTTTCGACTGCTTGCATAGTCGCCACTAAGCAAGTACATAAGGACATGCCTAATAGTTGCTCCGGATTTGTACCCGGATGGTCATTTAAGGGACTGCTGGTTTGGACAGTTAACCCGTCTTGAACATAGGCATGTCCTTCCAGCCCCTCTTCATTATAAGTTTGTGTCATATATAATGCCGTTTTCCAACGTGGATCGTCTTTCATTACTAGTTCCTTCTTTCGAATATAAAATAATGTTATACATTGATTGTACAAGATTCACTTAAAAATAGTCGACCAAAAGCCAACCCAAAAGTCCTAATATTAGTAGGCTTGTGCCATTGATCCATAAAAAGGTCTTAAAATAATCGTTATTTGGCTCTTCAACCAAAGAATAGTATTGTTTGTAAGCTAATAAATTAGCGAGCGATGCGACTAAAGTACCTAATCCGCCAATGTTAACTCCTAGGAATAAGGCATGGATCATTTTAGTATATGGAGCCAGTAAAATGACTGCCGGTACATTACTGATCAACTGACTTGAAAGTATTCCACTGAAGTAGGTCCCGTTAGCTCCCCTTCCCAAGGTATGCATAAATTCGTTGACAACTGGAATTCGGCCAATATCGCCGACGGTAATGAAAAACATGATAAACGTCAGTAACAAAGCATAGTCGATGTGCTGATAAATCTTAGGGTCAACACAAATGATAACTATCAACGCTGCTGCCAACATGACATAACTTGGAAGCACGGAAAATATCCCGCCCAAGATTATCACCGTAGCCACAATGCTTAATATCAATTTACCCCAACGTAGTTTTATCTTTGGCAATTTTATTCTGGAAACACCTTTGTTTGGGATCCGCCGAGAAAAGAACCACAACAAAAATAAACTGGCCAAGGCAATAGGCCACGCCATCCTGATAAAAGCCAAAAAGCTCAAATTAAAATGATTTAAAATAAACAAGTTTTGCGGATTGCCAAACGGAGTGACCATGCTTCCCAGATTAGCAGCAACATTAACCAGGACCACCGGTACAATTAACTGAAGGTCGATCTTGCGTGCAATCAAAACTAAGATAGGTACTATGGCAATGATGGCGGCATCATTGGTTAAAAACATTGACGCGAAAAATGCGATCAGTATCAGCACTTGGACTAAAAAACGCTGAGTATGTGCTTTTTGTACCAACCATGCAGCCCCAAAGCTCAGCACTTCTAAGTATTCATACACTTGAACGAGAGCCAACAAAGCTGCCAGACAAAAAATAGTCTTCCAGTCTATATCCGCTACTTGCGGGCGGCTAAACAACATACTTACCAAGGCTGCTCCCAGTGAAATCAAAAACATTTTATCATGTGTCGTCTTACGTATAACCTGAATCATTTTCATTTCCCCATGCTTTTCTTCGCTCAGAATGGTTATTTATCGCTGGATCCCGACTTTTGTCGTTATAAAAAAGCCCCGAGAGTTTTCACTTTCGCGGCTCCTGTACTAGCACTTAATTATTTTTCAGCGGCTTCCTTAACGTCTTCTTTGACATCTTGTGCTTTATCCTTAGCGGCCCCTGCAGTTTCTTTAGCAGAACCTGCAACTTTGTCTTTTGTGCTGCCGGTCAAGTCGCCTTTGACTTGCTGAACCTTACCAACCACTTGGTCGCTGGCATGTTCTAATCGTTCTCTTAATTCTTCAACGGTATCTTCATCTTTCAACAACAAATAACCTAAAACAGCATTAGCTGCTAAGCTTACTCCCAATAAGAACTTACGCATACACAAGCACCTCCATAATTTTTACGCTAACTTAATTATACACTATGAGATATTAAAATGTAATTTATAGCTCTTGCAGTAAAACTTTTTGTTTGTCAGAAGCACAACAATGATTTATAAGCGCTAAGAATTTTCTGCACTTCACTTTAATAAATAAATGTACATTTTATCTTCTGAGACTCCGATACTAAAATCTATCCCCTTAGAATGGATCGTTTTAGCAGTGGTTTTAGTTGATTTTTTGTTATTAACCAGCTGCTTTTTAAACTGCTGTAAAACATATTTCGAATCCGCGCCAACAGCAGAAGCAACCAGAGAAAACTTCACAATAAAGCTTTTTGCTTGCGCTTTATCCCGCATGGCTTTGACCGGGACCGCTAAAGCTAAGGCGTTAACATCGCCATGAGTGGCATTGGCCCGCAACATAAAGTTTCTCGTATTTAGCAGAGTGTGGATACCGTTAGGCAAATGGTTGGGCAAACGATCGGCTTTGACCTTCTCTTGAGCTTGTTTTAACGCTGGCTGTATTTGCGACTGCTGTTTCTGCAATGACTGGCCTTCTTGCTTTAACTGAACAGTAGCCTCGCCCTGTTTTTGCAAATCGGCTTTTGCCAAGGCATCGCCTCTAGCCATAGCAGCTTTATCAGCAGCTGCCTTTTTTTTAAGTTGTTGCTGCTTTCTTTCAAGCTGCTGTCCTTGTTTGCTCAATGTCTGGATTTTCTTTTGGCCTTTTTCAGACAGTTGTGACATTACTAAACCCTGCTCATATTTCTGCTTGATTTGTAAATATTGACCCAAAGACTTCGTTTTATCTATTTTGACAGTTTGTTTTTTCAAACCAGCTGTTAAATGCACTTTCTGAACTTTGTCCAAAACTGGGACCATTACGATAAAGGACGAGTTTTTAACTTTGACTGCTTTTTTCTTCCCGCCGTCAATTTGATAACTCACTTGGCCTGTGTTGGTTTTGCCCTTGATCACTACTGCTAATCCATCCGCTTGTATATGATGACTGGAAACGGACAATTTATCTTGACCGCAGCCTGCTAAAAACAGCATCAGAGAAACTAGCGCTAAAATGAAACCGATAAATTTCCTCATAATAAACACTGCCCCCCACCTAAATTGACAAACCAGTCGTAAATTGACTATTGTACAGATCCGCATAAAAACCATTCAGTGCTAATAATTCATCATGAGTCCCAGTTTCCACTACTGAACCATGATCCATGACAATAATGTTATCGGCATTTTGAATCGTTGACAAACGGTGAGCCACAACGAAACTGGTCCGCCCTTTTAGCAATCGTGCCATTGCATGTTGGATGTGGATCTCAGTTCTAGTATCGACCGAGCTGGTGGCTTCGTCTAAAATCAGGATCTCAGGATCCGCTAAAAATGCTCGGGCAATGGTGATCAATTGCCTTTGCCCTTGGGAAACATTTGAGGCTGATTCATTTAAGATCGTATCATACCCATCAGGGAGCCGGCGTACAAAACTATCCACGTTAGCCGCCTTGGCCGCAGCCAAGATTTCTTCTTTTGTCGCGTCTTCTTTCCCATACTTGATATTCTCATAAATAGTACCTGAAAAAAGCCAAGTATCTTGCAAAACCATCGCGAAGTGTGAGCGGACTTGTTCCCGGTCCAGATCTCTAGTATCGACCCCATTCATGCGGATATTTCCACCTTTAATATCGTAAAATCGTTCTAACAGGTTGATGATCGTCGTTTTGCCTGCCCCTGTCGGACCGACGATTGCCACTTGCTGTCCCGCTTTGACAGCCAAACTATAGTCAGTCATCAATAGATCTTTGCCTTGATAGCCAAATTTGACGTGCTGCAATTCAACCAAATTATCGGATTTTTCTACTGACCGATCTGCCTTAGTGTCCTTCATTTCTTCCTCATCAATAACTTGGAAGATCCGTTCGGCCGAAGCAATCGTAACCTGAATGGTATTCATTAAATTGGCCATTTGAGAGATCGGTTGAGAAAATTGATTCATATATTGCAAGAAAGCTTGGACATTACCTAGGGTCACCGTCCCGTTGGCAACTTGGATCCCACCAATAATAGCAACAAAAACATAACCGATGTTATTCAAGAAGATCATCAACGGCATCACGATGCCTGATACCAATTGAGCCTTCCACGCTGAGCGGTAGTATTTGGCGTTTTCTTTCTTAAACGCTTTGATAGTATCTGCTTGTTTATTAAAACTTTTCAGAACCTGTTGTCCAGAAAAGTTCTCTTCAACTTGGTCATTGATCAAACCAAGGCTTTTTTGCTGAGCAGCAAAATATTTCTGTGATTTTGGAGCTACGATTCCTACAACTAACAGACTAACTGGAATAGTCACTAAAGCGATCAAAGTCAGTTTCCAACTGATCGAAAACATCATCCAGAGTGTGCCGACGAATTGGACAGTACTTGTAACAGCCTGGGTCAAATTTTGCTGTAAAATGCTGGAAACGTTATCCATATCGTTGACAGCGCGGCTCATAATGTCCCCATTGCTATGGGTATCGTAATAATTGATCGGCAAACGCCGCATCTTTGACTTAAGGTCCCGGCGCATTTTATAGACGGTATTTTGAGAAATATAAGTCATGATCAACTGCTGTAAGAATGCAAAAAGCGCGGCGGCCAGATACATTAAGATAACTACGATAATAATATGCAATATTTTTTCATAATTGATCGGTAAGCCGAGGATATTAAAACCAGCCTTTTGCTCAGAAGTGCCTTTCATGACTCCTTTGTAGATTTCGGTCGTTGCCAGCCCTAAAACTTTGGGAGTCCTGATTTGGAAGATAACGCTGATGATCGCTAAGATCATGACCACGATCAAACCAAATATACGGTTAGACATATAGCTGAACAAACGACCAGTGGTGCGCCAAAAGTTTTTAGCGCGTCTAGGGCGTTGAATTGAACCTGATCTTTGAGCCATTAGGCATTATCCCCCTTTCTGATTTGGGAATGGATAATTTCTTGGTAAACTGCATTGTTTTCTTTTAGCTCGTCATGCGTTCCCTTACCAACGACTTTTCCATCATCCAACACCAAGATCGTGTCAGCATCTGCGACAGTTGCGATCCTTTCGGCTACGATGATCACAATACTTTGCTGGATATACTCATCTTCACGTAAAGCTTGACGTAAAAGAGAATCAGTCTTGAAATCCAACGCAGAAAATGAATCATCGAAAATATACACAGCAGCTCGTTTGACTAAAGCGCGAGCAATCGTCAAACGCTGCCTTTGTCCCCCAGAATAATTGCCGCCGCTTTGTTCAACGTACTGATCCAACCCTGCTGGACTTTCTTCAACAAAAGAACGCGCCTGAGCAATATCTAACGCATGCCAGATCTCCTCATCCGTTGCATCTGGTTTGCCAAATTTCATGTTATCCCGCAAGGTACCGCGGAAAAGGAGCGCTTTTTGGGGGACAAAAGAAACCATGTCACGCAGATCCTTTAAAGCGTAATGTTTAATATTTTTACCATCCAGCAAAACATTTCCCTGATCCACATCAAAAAACCGCGGGATCAAGTTGATCAGAGTCGACTTGCCTGATCCAGTCCCTCCAATGATAGCCACTGTCTGACCGCTGGCTGCTTTAAAGTTAACATCAGTCAAGACAGGTTTTTCGGCGTGACTATAACGATAAATAACATCAGTAAATTCTAGTTTGTGATCGCCAGCCGTTTTATTGATGGAGACATGAGACTTATCTTCTTTGATCGCGGTCTGGAGGTTAAAAACTTCTTGCACCCGTTTAGCCGAAGCTTGGGCACGGGGAATGAAGATAAAGACCATCGAAAGGAGCAAAAAGCTCATCAAGATCTGGATGGCATAAGTCATGAACGCTATCAAGTTACCGACGGGCATTGCTTGGGATCCGATCAGTTTTGAACCAAACCACACGATCGCAACGTTGGTGCCACTCATGATCAACTGCATGACCGGAAACGCAAACGCCAAAATCACATTGACATTGATCGCGTTTTGGGTAAAGTCCTGGTTGGCATCTTCAAACCTATCCTGCTCAAACTGATCTTGACGGAAAGCACGGATGACCCGCACGCCAGTCAATCCTTCACGAAAAATCCGATTCAACCGATCAGTTTTAGTCTGCATCGCTTTGAATTTTGGGACTGCCAAATATAACAAGCCCCCGACAAAAATCAGCATAATGGGCAAAACTACCAAAAAGACCAAAGTCAACTGGTGATCTTTGTTGTAAGCTAAGAAGCTGGCTCCTAAAAGCATAACAGGTGCCATCAGCATCATGCGCAACATCATGATATACACATTTTGGATCTGAATAACATCGTTTGTCGTCCGCGTGATCATCGAAGATGTTTCGATTTGATCGTATTCTTCAGTGGACATATTGAGGACCTTGCTATAAATGTCATCACGCAAATTAGTCCCTAATTTCATTGACGCACGCGCAGACAAAAAAACATTACTGACGGCTGCAATGATACTCAACAAAGAAAAACCGATCATTTTTATTCCCACATGCCAGATATAATTTATGTCACCATTAACGACGCCATTATTTACAATGTCTGAAGTCAAACTGGGAAGATTTAAATTGGCAACAACTTGAACGATCATAAATAATACTGCTCCCGCTACGACCCTAGGAGACATTCGTCCCTTAGCAAGTCTAAACATGAATACTGCCCCTTCCAAAAATAAAAAATAAAATAGTGGATATCGGCCATGATCGCTCTAAGCTCTGCAGATCACTTGTAATTACTTCTTTCTTAACTCCGAAATTGCTGATCACCACTTTACTTAAACTCAAAATGTTGTTTTTGAGCAAAAAAAAAATTAATAATGTACATTCAAATTAAGGTTCATCTTTGTGATCTTGGTGAACCCTTTCTGTTGGTACAAAAGGATCGTTTGAAGTTGAATCAGAGATCTGCTGCAATTTTCTAAGCGTTTCGATATGTTTTTGCGGGTCATCGTAGAAACTCGCACTTTGTTTGTCCGCTGGTAATTCATCAGGTATCATTTCGTTAAGCTTATGCAATATATGTGTAAATTGCTCCTGTTCTTCTTGATCCAACTTCGCAAAAAGTGCAATGTTGTGGCCCTCGGCTATTCTTTGTGCAACTTTTCGTCCCTTATCAGTCAGATGGATCATCATAATTCGTCTGTCTTTTTCAGCTGGTTCACGTATGATCATTTCTTTTTTTCAAGTTTGACAAGCAGCTCTCCCAGCGACTGAGGACGAATAGCGAGTAAATGAGTCAACTCTTTTTGAGAAATATCAGCTTTTATTTTCAAAACCGCTAATATTCTTCCCTGTCCTCGCAAAAAATTTGCATACTTTCCAACTTTCTGGAGATGGTAGTCGATATAACGGCGCATCAATTTGCTGAAAATAAAGAATTGTTCAGTAATTTCATTCATGGAATAAATAACCTCCTTACGAACAGAAACCCGCATATGCGCTTTACAGATCAATAGCGTTTTTTCCTCTATGTTTGGTTTGGCACATCTTAGCCACTTAAACTTTGGTTTTTCATTGACCATATCAGAATTTATGAGCATGGTAACTGCTTTTCGTCATCATCTTTACGCGGTTTTTGAACTTTTTGCTGAAGTAAATTCAAACTATGTGCAATAATAATACTGGTACCTTACTAATTTGTCAATATCTGCACCTGCTAATTTCAGACACAAAAAATCCCCTCTAGCAAATACGGAAGATCCGTATTCACTAGAAGGAGATTCCACCGTTATTACGCATTCCTGCTTTTGATTTCACGAAAGGGCAACGGTGCTTTATTGATTATTCATACCGAAAATAAGCCACAGTAGTATTCAAATACTCCTCGAAGCCATTCTGGCCATCAGCACCTCCGAGTCCGGATTGACGCCAGCCTGCGTGGTAACCGGTAATAGCTTCTTCAGCTTCACAGTTGACATAAACTTCACCGATATTCAAACGATTACTAAATTCCATTGATTCCTTGAGGTCTTCAGTAAAGACATATGACGACAAACCATACGGAGAATTATTTGCTTTATCAATTGCCTCGTCAACCGAATCAAATTTGGTGATCGGTAAAACAGGTCCAAAGATCTCATCTTGCATGATCTTGGAACTATCATCAACATCAACTACGACAGTTGGTTCGTAGAAGTTACCTGAACTTTCGATAATATGGCCGCCAGTCAACACCTTAGCGCCGCCAGCGATGGCTTCTTGAACCTTGTCATCGATGGATTGCAGCTGCTTTTTGTTAATGATCGGGCCCATATCCGTCTTAGAGGATGTCGGATCACCAGCTACGACTTTGCTCATTGCATCGGTGACTTTTTTAACAAATTCATCATAGACTCCGCTTTGGACGTAGATCCGCTCAGGACAAGTACATACCTGCCCGCTGTTATTGATACGTGCCGTTACAATATACTTAACAGCCTTATCAATGTCAGCCTTATTAGTCACGATCGCAGGAGCCTTCCCGCCTAACTCAAGGTTGACTTTCTTAACGTTTGCTGCGCCAGCTTCCATAACTGCTTTACCAGCGCCAGTACTGCCGGTGATCGAAACCAAGTTGATCTGCTCATCTTTAGACAACAAGTTACCAACTTCGCCACCTGTACCGCTGACGATTTGTACCAAGCCGGCAGGAATATCTGTCTCTTGGATCAATTCTGCGATCTTATATGTCCCAAAAGGTGTCTCGCCGCTTGGCTTAACAATAATGGAACAGCCAGTGACTAAAGCTGGGATCAATTTGCGCATCAAGATAAAGATCGGTGCATTCCAAGGAATGATCCCTGCGGTAACTCCGATCGGCTTTTTGATCAACATAATCGTTTCGTGATCGACTTGATTTTGTAATACTTCACCCTTATCTGATTGTGCAAGTGAAGCCATATATTTAATATAGCTGATTGATTTTTCTACCTCACCCAATGCCGCAGGATATATTTTCCCTTGCTCCTTCTGGTAGATCTTAGCGATCTCTTCCTTATGAGCTTCTATCTTGTCTGCCAATTGCAATACTATTTCCGCTCTCTTTACGCGGTTAACTTGCGCCCAAGACTTCTGTGCTTTAACCGCACCTGCAACAGCCTGTTTGACATCTTCTGCATTGCCTCTTGGTACTTTCCCAATTGATTCATTGTTAGCCGGATTGAACACTTCAATGGTATCTTCTGAGTTACTTTCAACAAATTCTCCGTTGATAAACTGTTTAGCCATCCTCAAAATTCCTCCTTTGAACTTAACAAAGCAGTGTAAACTTGATCAACGCTTGATATCCATCTACTAGCTCCGGGCTTATATTGGACAAGCATTGAGATCTCGCTTTCACAGCTCTATCTGACAAACTTCATAAACTTTAACTAAATCAACAGGATACTTAGTCACTAAAATACCTGCACTAGCTAATGATTTCTAGCACCAACTAAAGTCACTTTCTAATAAAAGAGTAAAAATGTCAAACAATGTGCTGTAAAGCATACAAGTTCCGCTGATTTCTCTCCACAAATCGCGGAACTTCTTAACGACCAACGGGGACAAAAAATGAACGATCAGAATACAGAAATACCACAGCAGTCATATATTTTTTGCATTACCATCCACATATTATGGATGTTATTTTAAATGA
>CAKPZY010000054.1 GCA_934215475.1 uncultured Ligilactobacillus sp. | reverse complement strand
TTTATTACGCCGAGTCTTGGAGGCTTTGGTAAAAAAACAATCAATGATTTAAGACAGATCAAAGCTCTCGACGATGAGGATCCTTGGCTGACAGAACAAAAGAAATTAGCACGCAGACAAAAAGAGGTGGGTAGGGGTCGGCTGGTATTTTATACAATATTTTCTCCAGTCACTGTTTTAAAATGGTCTCTTTTTGACCATGAGCAAGAACGATTGACAACTGGTGATCACAGATTTGCTGACTTATATCTTCAAGATCCAGCAGTCGTTAAAGAAGCATTAACTAAGGTCGCGCAAGACATTAAGACATTAGTCAAAGTGATCCTATCAACTGGAATTGATGGAATTTATTACAGCACACAGTCTATTCAGGATAAACGTTTGAAAAATTACCAATTTTTCAAGGAAGTTATTGAACCGGTTGATTTAGATGTGATCAAGGTAATTAATGCCGGGTCGAATTTAAATATTTTGCATGTCTGCGGATTTGCTGGTGCTACAAATGAATTGTCCTGGTACAAAGATTATCCGCTTCAAGTTATTAATTGGGCAACACATGTTGACCAGTTATCGTTAGCTGAAGGAAAGAAATTATTCGCGGAGAAACCGGTTTTAGGCGGCTTTGGCAATACAGAACAAGATATTTTGTATTCAGGAACTAAAGAAGAGATCCAAGCAGAAGCTAAAAGACTTGTGAAAGCAGCTGGTCGTAAAGGGGTTATTATCGGCGCTGATTGTACTGTACCTAGAGATACACCTGAAGCACATATTAAATGGGTTGAGGATGCGGTGCATGAACTAGCAATAGCAAAAAAGCAAAATAGGTAGGTGGACATATTGTCATTACTTAAAGTTACGGCACTAACAAAGACATTCGAGGATAATCAGGTTATAAGAGGAGTCAATTTCTCGATTGAAAAAGGAGAAGTCGTTGTTATTGTTGGCCCTAGCGGCTCAGGGAAAACGACGTTTTTGAATAGTATTAATTTTCTCGAGAGTGCTGATACAGGAGAAATGCAGTTTAGAGATAAAACTATCGATCTTTCTGATCCATCCAAGGCAGATATTCTTTGGGTTCGACGACATACGGCCATGGTTTTTCAAAATTATAATTTGTTTAAAAACAAGACCGCTTTAGAAAATATTGTTGAAGGTTTGAAATATGGCCAAGGTAAAAGCAGTGAGGACGCCGAAAGAATTGCGATCGGTGCATTAAAAAACGTAGGTTTATCTGATAAGAAAGATTTTTTTCCTACACAGTTATCTGGTGGTCAGCAGCAACGTATTGGTATAGCACGTGCAACTGCACTACATCCTGATATTGTATTGTTTGATGAACCAACATCAGCTCTGGACCCAGAGCTCGTGGGAACTGTTGTAGAAGATATGGATGCTTTAGCTCAAACGGGCCAGACGATGATTGTCGTTACTCACTTGATGTCTTTTGCGAAACGAGTGGCTTCTAAAGTAATCTTTTTTTCGGAGGGGCAGATCCTGGAGGAAAATACACCGGCCGAGATTTTTAATAATCCGAAAACAAAACGGGCTAAAGCCTTTTTTGATGCTATTTCAGAAGATCGTTAGGGAGTGAATGATATGACGTTTGGAAAAATTATATTCGCAATACTGCAAGGACTGCCTAACACTCTCATCTTATTGACATTTTCTTTTATTTTTTCGAGTTTGTTAGGGGTACTGATAGCCTGGTTATACTTGCAAAAAGATAATGTTGCGCGAACGGCAGCTCGGATTTACATTGGATTATTAAGAGGAACACCACCGTTATTAATGTTACTTCTCGCATATTATGGTTTCCCAAAATTGTTGGAGTTTGTCGGGATCAACAGTAGCAACTGGAGTAAACTGGCTTTTGGAATTGCTGGGTTATCAATTGGTTGGGGATCTTATATGGCAGAAGCTTTTAGATCCGCCTATCTTTCAGTTGACCCTGGGCAATTAAGGGCTGCCTATGCAGTTGGAATGAAAGGATCCACAGCTTTTTACAGAATAATTTTGCCACAAACCTTTTTGTTAGCTATTCCTAATATTCAAAACTTAATTATTGGCTTAATGAAAGCAACTTCTTTAGTTTATGTGATTGGAATTGCTGATATGTATCAAGATGCCAGCAATTTTTCGAATACCAAACAAGGGGTTTATCAACTACAAATCTTTGCAGTTTTGGCATTAATTTACTGGAGCATTGCGCTTTTAATTGAATGGCTTTTCCGGGATTTTCAAAAACGACATCAATATATACATAATTAAAGGGAGATGAATAATAGTGGACTATCATTTTATGTTTAATTCACTTCCTAAGTTAATTTCTGTATTGCCGATGACTTTATATATCACTTTCATTTCGCTTATTATTGGTTTTGCTGCGGCGGTGATCATCGCAATAGTGCGTGAGAGGGAAATACCTATATTATCACAGGTTTTGGGGATCTTAGTTTCATTCGTTCGTGGGACCCCAGTTTTGGTTCAACTGTATATGGTTTATTATGGATTACCTAGATTGTTGGTGTATCTGGAACAGCAAGGCGTAAGTGTGAAATCAGGTAGTTTGCCACCATTATTAATTGCAGTATTTGCATATTCGATCAATTCAGCCGCCAATCTATCTGAAACAATTCGCTCTGCTTATCATTCAGTTGATAGTGGACAGATCAGGGCAGGCTTATCAGTGGGGATGACCCCAACTATGACAATTATAAGAATCGTGATCCCCCAACTCATTACAAATTTGATTCCTAATTTTTCTAACTTTTGTTTAGATTTAATCAAGGATACAGCTTTGGTTTATAACATCGGTGTCGTCGAAATTATGGCTAAATCTAACATAATTGCATCTTTTGGTTTTCAGTATTTAGAGGTGTATTTGGATGCTTTAATAATATATCTTGTTACTTGCTTTGTTATTGGAAAACTATTACAAATTGCCGAAGAAGTTGCAAATAAGAAAGTGCTTCAGGCTTAATATGGAGGAGAGATATCAATGAAGATCAAACGTGGTTATATTTACGGAGGTATAGTTGTCGTAATTATACTTATCATTGGAGCAGCTCATTATTTTAGTAAGCAAAACTCAAATAGTTCTTCAAAGGTAACAACAATTAATGTTGCCGGAGTTAGTGCTAATCGGCCTTATACTTATGCCAAAGGAAATAAGCTAGGCGGGTATGAAGGTGAGCTGCTCCAAAAAATTGATAAAGATTTAAAGCAGTATAGATTCAAGTATTCCGCTGTTTCTCAAAATTCAGCTTTTGTTGGTTTACAGTCGGGTAAATATGATATCTCCGCTTCAGGATATTGGACTAATAAGCAGCGTGCCAAAGCATACATCCAATCTGACCCTGACTCGATTGCTGATTTACGGCTTGTTTATCGTTCAGGGGAAAAGAAGATCAATGGTTTTGCTGATGTTGCTAATAGTGGTTTAAAACTTGCCCCGATTTCTAGCGACGATGCTCGTTATAACTTTGTCGAGGAGTACAATCAAAATCATCCAAATGACAAGGTCAATTTGAAAGCTATTGGTGATATAACCTCTGGAGATGCTTTGAAACAACTGCAAAACAAGCAATTTGATGCCGTGTTCTATCCATATCAAGCTTATTTCGGCGTTAAAGATGCTGGGGGCGCGAAAGGACTAACAGTTTCTCCCACTATCGCACTAAAAAATGACCATTTTTTCTATCACAAGTCCAAGCAAAACAAGAAGCTGAACTCTGCGGTTAACAAAGAACTTGGTAAATTGAAAAAAGATGGTTACTTAGAAAAATTATCTAAGAAGTATCTGGGTGAAGATGTTTTTAAGCTTGAGGGAGCAAACAAGGTTTGGTTGGATAAGAACAGTTAATAGTGTTTCTATTAGAAAACGAGTCTATCCACTGTGAGTTTAATAGCGGCTTAATGAACTAAGTAGATAGCGTATCCTACATTTATGCACCAGTCTTAGAATTATTGCCTAGGTTGTTCTAATTTTGTAAGTTAGTATCAGTTTAGATCTTATACTTTGAATATGAACTTTGAAAAATACAAAAAGGCAATGATTTTTTTTATTATTTGAGGAGGCTTTTCATTTATGACAACGACAATTATTGGTTTCCCTAGGATCGGGCACCATCGGGAATTAAAACATACCACCGAGAATTATTGGAAAAACAATATCAATCAAGATGAACTTAAACAAATTGCTTACAAAATCAAAAAGAACCACTGGCAAGCACAGCAAACTGCCGGGATCGATTTAATTCCAGTCGGTGATTTTTCATTCTTTGATGGAGTTTTGGACACTGCAAATCTTTTTAATATTATCCCTTACCGCTACAAGGAGCTTAACTTATCAGAGTTAGATGAATACTTTGCCCAAGCAAGAGGTTATCAGAAAGGTGAGAAGATGGTCAAAGCCTTACCGATGAAGAAGTGGTTTAACACAAACTATCACTATATTGTTCCGGAATTTTCAAAAGATACGGAAGTTAAATTGGTTGGCAGCAAACTCTTTGATGAAGTGGACGAAGCGCTTGACTTAAATCTGAATGCAAAGGCAGTCATTATTGGCCCCTACACCTTGCTCAAACTGGGCCGCTTTTTGAATGAAACCAAGACGTGCGACTACGTTAGCAGTTTAATTAATGTTTATCAGCAAGTTATTGCCCGTTTAAGTGAAAAAGGTGTTGATTGGCTCCAAATAGATGAACCGGCTTTAAGCTTTGACGTGGATCCCGTTGAAAAGTCTCTCTTTGATGACCTTTATGATGGCATTTTGTCTAGGAAACATTCTACCAAGATTTTACTCCAAAATTATTTTGGCGATATTCGAGATGTATATAATGACGTGGTGTCAAAAGATTTCGATGGGATCGGACTTGATTTTGTTGAAGGCAAGTATAATAACTATCTACTTCAACAAAAAGGTTTTCCTGAGGATAAGGTGTTATTTGCCGGGGTCGTTAATGGTAAAAATATTTGGCGTAATCATTACCAAAACACTATTAAATTTTTAAAACAACTCAATTCCAAAGCACATGTTGTTTTAAGCAGTTCCTCTTCTTTGCTCCACGTTCCTTATACTTCAGCAGACGAGACTAAATTACCGCAAGACGTCAAGTTGCATTTAGCTTTTGCCCTGGAGAAATTAGACGAAATTAAAGAACTCGACGACATTTATCACGCCGAAGCAAATGCAAAAGCAGCTTTGAAAAATAATGATGATTTGTTTCTCAATGTTAAACATCCGTTTAATCAAGCTGTTCATGATCGTATTGGGAAACTAACAGATGCCGATTACACCCGGCTACCAGTGCGCGCAACACGCGAAAAGATCCAGAAGAAGCGCTTTGACCTTCCTTTACTTCCGACAACTACAATAGGTTCTTTTCCACAAACCAAAGATGTGCGCCAAAATCGCTTCAAATTGCGTAAAGGAGAGATCTCGCCTGAACAATATGACAAATTTAACGAAGATAAGATCGTTAGGATCTTAAAAAAACAGGAAGAAATTGGGCTTGATGTCCTTGTTCATGGTGAATACGAACGTAATGACATGGTTGAATACTTTGGTGAACAACTGGATGGGTTTGTCTTTACTCAAAATGGTTGGGTTCAATCATATGGTACAAGAGGTGTTAAACCGCCAATCATCTGGGGCGATATTTCAAGAACGGCTCCAATTACCGTGAGAGCTTCTGTGTTTGCTAAAGATCATACTGACAAATTAATCAAGGGAATGCTTACTGGTCCTGTGACCATCTTTAATTGGTCATTTCCACGCGAAGATGTAACGTCCAAGGAATCTGTCACGCAGATTGCTTTAGCACTTCAAGATGAGGCCTTAGATCTTGAAAAGCATGGAATTAAGATTATTCAGATCGATGAACCTGCCTTGCGCGAAAACCTGCCTTTACGCCAATCGAGCTGGTATTCAGAATACCTTGACTGGGCTATTCCGGCATTTCGGCTAGTTCACAGTAAGGTTTCGCCCTCTACTCAAATTCACACCCATATGTGTTACAGTGAATTTGGCGACATCATTAAAGCCATCGACGCTTTGGATGCGGATGTTATTTCCTTTGAGGCTTCGCGTGCTAATTTCACCTTGATCGACCAGCTGGTTGCTGCAAAATTTGAAACAGAAGTAGGACCAGGCGTTTATGACATTCATTCACCGCGAATCCCCTCAGAACCAGAGATTGAAGACTTGATCAAACAATTAGTGAAAAAACTGCCAATTGATAAAATTTGGATCAACCCTGACTGTGGTTTGAAGACTAGAACTGAATATGAATCTTTTAAAAGTTTGCAAAACATTGTCGATGCGACAAAGAAAGTAAGAAGTGAGATCAATGAACCTAACAGAGCTGTTTGATAATAAAACTGTCTTTTCGCTGGAAGTGTTTCCTCCAAAAAAAGGGGCTCCGGGTGAAGCTATTTTACCAACGATCCAACAATTGCAAGCAATTAATCCAGACTTTATTTCAGTGACGTTAGGTGCGGGTGGCTCTGATCACTATGCTGGGACAGTCTCAATTGCTGATTTAATTCAAAACCATTTAAATATTCCCACTGTTGCTCATGTCCCTGGTTTATATCAAACCGAAAGCCAGGTTTTACAACTTTTGGATCAGCTTTCTGAGATCAACGTTAAAAACATTTTGGCTCTTCGCGGTGATAAAATCCCTGATAAGCGACCAACTGGAGTTTTTGATCACGCCAATCAGTTGGTGGCTTTTGTCCATGAAAAGCGTCCCGATTTCAACATTATTAGCGCTTGCTATCCTAATTGTCATTATGAAGCTACTAGTTTTGTGGACGATATTGCACATTTAAAAGAAAAAGTTGATGCTGGCGCCAAACAATTAATTAGTCAAATGTTCTTTGATAATCAATCGTTTTATGATTTTAAAGAAAAAGTGGAAAATGCTGGGATCAGAGTGCCGATCGAAGCAGGAATTATGCCTTGCACCAGTAAAAAACAGACCGAAAGGATCTCTCAAATAACGGGCGTCCCCCTCCCAAAGGAACTTATTACAATCATTGATCGTTATCAAGATAATAAACAGTCCATGCAGGATGCAGGTATTGCCTTTGCGGTGGATCAAATTTTAGACTTGGTTTCCCATGGAGTGGATGGAATTCATCTGTATACCATGAACCGTGCTGATGTTGCGGAAAAGATCTGGAATGCCACAAAGTCTGTATTTGAAGCTGCAAGTAAAAAGAAAATCGAAAAGGCGAGTAACGATTAAAGATTAATTTTTTAATTTGACTGATTGGCAAAATGTGTCAATATTAGATACCTCAACTTTTTCCAAGGAATGAAACCAGGAGAGATAGTTGATATTAACTTTGATCCACGACGATCGACAATAATTAGGTTTACTTTCTAGTCAACTTGGAGTAATTACCAGGTTTGAGCGTGATTACGAATGACCTTCGACCTCCTGGAAGAGCATCAGAAGGTTCCTTTTTTGCGCAAAAATAAGTCGGCTCAGTTTTAGAGCGGACTTATTTGACATAATTAAATTTTATCAGAAGTAACAAAAATTATTCTGCTGAATTTAAAGCCTCTAGCATATCGATCTTACTAATTTTTCGTGCCATGATCAACATGACGATCAAGGAGAACAACAATGTTAATCCAGTGGAAAGCCCAAGATTTGACCAGCGTAATGTCATATCAGCCATTGCATTATTTGGCGGCAAAGTCTCCATAATAAAGTGATGCAGATAATAACCGCCGCCGAAACCGACTAAGATACCCAAGACTGTTAAAATCGAAGTCTCACGGTAGACATACATCACTGTTTCACGTTGATAAAATCCGAGGACACGCAGCGTCGCTAACTCACGTATACGTTCTGAGACATTGATGTTAGTCAAGGTAAACAGCACTACAAATGATAAGGCCGAAGATGCAAGTACAATGATCAAGACGATACTATTCAACCCATCTAAAACTGTATTGATCATCGTTTTAGCTTGATTGGATTGAACTGCTGTAACTGCCGCATCTTGCTTGTTCAACTGACGTGAGACGCGGTCGATATTTTTGGATGAACGATCTTTCAAGTTTAACATCTTGGCATTATATTTAACTTTTTTGTCAAACGCTTTTTGATAATAGTTACTGTTTAACACGATATCATGACCGGCATACATTTCAGCGATCCCGCTGATTTTAATCCGGTGTGTCCGTCCTGCACTGTCTTTTAGCCTAATATTGTCGCCCACTTGATAATTACCTAACTTGGCTAGTTTTTGCGTGATCACTGCACCGTTGTTTTTCAACTTAAGTTTTTTGTGACTGTCTGGATCACGTAAAGTAATAAAATCACTAAACCCCTTTTGATGTTGCGGTACGATCATTGAAACTTGCTGATTATCGGTCAATCCCTTAGGTTTAGCCGTTGCTGACTCATAATAGACACCGGCCTGCTTTTTAACACTGTCAATATCTTTAACTTGTTTTTGATAGTCATCTTTTTGCTGCTGACTAGCATTTGGATCATACACACCGACCACATCATAGTGAGTGATCTTTTGGTATTGATTATCAATGATACCGTTGATCGAGTCACGCATTCCAAAACCAGTGATCAATAGTGTTGTACACCCAAAGATCCCAATGATCGTCATAAACATTCGACTCTTATATCTAAATAGATTACGGATCGTAACTTTTTGATCGAAGGACATTCTTTTCCAAATAAACGGTACTTTTTCTAATAAAACCTTAGAGCCTGCTTTGGGCGGCTTTTCAACCAAAAGGTTCGCTGGTTGTTCTTGCAGCGACTTCCAAGCTACGTAAACTGATGGCACGACTGTACACAACAAAGCAAATAATAAACTAATGCCGATCCACCACCACGAAGGCGGAGTTTGTAAGTGTGGTACGGCCAAGTTAGCAGAATATGCCGCATAGATCCGGTCTGGCAACAACCATGTCCCAAAATAGGCACCAATTGCAGTTCCTAAAACAGCAGTACTCGTACCGTAGGCTAGGAAGAGTTTCATCGTATCAAATTTAGTATAACCTATGGCTCGCATTGCACCGATATCTGTTCGCTTTTCTTCGGCCATCCGCGACATCGTCGTTAAGGTAACTAAAATTGCCACGGCAAAGAAAATCAATGGAAAAGTATTGGATAAAACATCGATCCGCTCTGCAGCTTCACCAAACTGGTTATAGCCTTGGTTATAGTCATTCCTAGCTTGCAGCTGATAGGTCAAGCCACTGATCTGGTCAATTTTTTCTTTTTGGCTGGCTAACTTTTTGTCAGAAACGCTGATCCTTTCCTGCGCGTCTTGTAAATCCTGTGAATCTTGTTGCCATTGTTGTTGACGCGAGCGAAGTTGCGCTTCTTGAGTAGAAACTTGTTGCTGTTTAACTTGTTGTTGCTGAGACAGAGCATCTTTTTGTGCACCAGTAGGCAGCTGTGCTAATTGTGTCTTATAAGCTGCTAACTGTCCTTGTGCTTGTTGCAGTTTGGCTTGATTTTGATCTAACTGTGCTTTGGCTTGTGTTAACTGTGACTTTTTTTCTTGAACATTTCTTTTTTGTTTGTCTAAGGAAGTTTGTGCACCCTTTAGTTGGTCGCGCTTGTCTTGCTTGATCTCAGATTGACGTTGGTCGGCTCTTTTTGCCATTCCTGGAGCAGCTTGATCCACATTTTCATTTAATTGCTTTTCAAATTGATTCGAATAACTTTTACCCTTCAAATTATTATAAGAAATTTTAGCTACATTAGGCGATTGCTTACTAAAACCGCTCTTAGCCAACACACCAAAGGTATCGATCTGACCTTTTCCATTATTAGAAACACCTAAATACCTTTTTTGCATATAATCACTAGATGTTACAAAACCAACGATCTTATAACTGCGGTATTTGAGCCCTGCAGCCTGTTTTTTACCATCATTTCCTACTAATTTTACATGTTGTCCAACTTGATAATTCCCTTTTTCATACTTAGACAACGCGATTTCATTTGATTTTTTAGGTAACCGTCCTTGCACCGCTTTATAAATCGAAAGCTTGGAGGTTTTTTCGTTCAAACGAATCGTCTTATGCGAGTCTGACGTTAAAGCATCCTTATAAACATTATATTCACTTTGCTTAACGTGATCCATTTGATCAATATAATCGCGGTCTTTTTGATTGAACCCCACGGGACTTGTTACTTGAGCATCAGCCATTTTATGCTGACTAAAATACTGGTTACCTGTTGCACGCATATCGCTACCGGTAACTTTCAAGCCGATCAAAACAAATGTGCCTAGTGCTAGTAAGATTGTGATCGAAACGAAGCGTGGAAATGAAGACTTAAATTCACGAATGATATCTTTTCTTAGTGTTTTATGCAAGAAAATCACCTACCATTCAATTTTAGAGACTGGTTTTGGCTGATTGTTAAGATAATCCTCTTTAATTTTACCATCAGAGATTTCAATTACGTGATCAGCCATTGCTTTGATTGCGGCATTATGAGTAACGATAATAACAGTCTTCCCATCTTCATGATTGAAATCCTGCAAAAGCTGCAAAATCGTCTTTCCTGTCTTATAGTCCAAAGCGCCTGTTGGTTCATCACATAATAATAACTCTGGATTTTTAGCGACAGCCCGTGCAATTGAAGCTCTTTGTTGTTCGCCACCTGAAAGCTGTGAAGGAAAGCTATTTTTTCGCTGATTTAGCCCAACCTTATCCAAAGTTTCGGCCGGATCAAGCGCAGCCGGAGAGATTTCAGATGCTAACTCAACATTTTCTAAGGCCGTCAAATTAGGGATCAGATTATAAAATTGAAAGACAAAGCCAATTGAAGTTCGTCGATAAGTGGTCAACTGTTTTTCTGAATATTCAGCAATATTTTTTCCGTTGATCTCAACCCTGCCGTCTGTAGCGGAATCCATTCCACCTATAGTATTCAATAAGGTTGATTTACCAGCACCAGAAGCACCAACAATAACTGTTAATTCTCCCTTTTTTAAAGTAAAAGAAATGTTGTCATTAGCGCGGACCTCACGTTTCCCACTACCGAATATTTTTGAATAGTGCTCAACTTTTATATAGGACATGTGTACCGCTCCTTTTTTAAATTACTAGTTGTTGCTTTCATTTGCCTAATTATGGACACTTATTAAACGATATGAAAATAGTATGATTTAAGTGAATATTATGCAAGCTACTGGATTTGAGTCAAATTTTTAGACACAATTATGTATAATTTCTAACTAACTGCTACTTCTTTTTCATCTGGTGTT
>CAKPZY010000053.1 GCA_934215475.1 uncultured Ligilactobacillus sp. | reverse complement strand
ATTGGCTGCAGAAATCAAATATCGATTTCTGCAGCCAATTTTCTATCTAAACACTAGTTTTGTCCCAGCCCCTTTTATACGTATTTTTGATTTATTGAAATATTATAAGGTTATATGTGAAGGGCAGCTGCTGGTGTCAAAGCAAACGTGAATTTCGCTTAGATAAATATACTGTTTATTTCTCCAAGCTCGGGCACCAAAAAAGTAGTAGGGCCATACATGAAGTTAAATTCATTATTGATTTCTAATGTTGATCAGTAGTTGTCAAGACTTTAATAAATGGAAAAATTTTCATTTCAAGGTCAATTTAGTGTAAAATGGTGCATGTAAATAATCGTTCCGTGTATTGCGGCTGATTTTAGCTCGTTTATTCTTTATTTTGCGCGGATAGATATCGGGGGATAATTTAATGACGGATCATCAAAAAAGGCACGTGCATAATTCTCGGTTTAAAAGGGTCTGGCGCTGGGCTGGCTGGACAGGGGTCGTCGCGATCATTGCGGTAGTCGTGGTTATCTGGGCCTGGAAAGATCCAATTGTGCAAAATAGGATACAGGCTTCTTTTGGAAATAATGCAGTTTATCAGAAAAAAGAATATGATAAGCAAAAGGCATTAGCGCGTGAGAAATACGGTACAAAAGCAGTTGCAGCTGACACGAAAAAGAAACCTCAAAAAGGTGCAGCAGATAACAAGAAAACTGCAAGCGGCCAGGCTTCTGTTTCTTCCACTTCTAGTTCTCACGAAAACGGCAGCAGTTCAACAACAAAATATACTTATTACACGGTAAAAAGTGGCGACTTTCTTTCCACCATTGCAGCTCAACATAATACAACAGTTGAAGAACTAGTATCATTAAATCATTTGGATAACAATGCCATCTCTGCAGGCGCACAGATCAAGGTACCTGTCAGTGATAATGCCGGTTCGGGAACTGCAGAGAGTTCAAGCGCTCAAAATGGAACAACAGGACAATGATAAAATATTGGGATGTGAATTGTTGATATGACAAGCCGAGGGAAATTTAAATCGATCAAAAAATTCTTTGAACTGGCTTTCGAACAGATAAAGGAAGTCAACTTTAATAATACAGCCATTGTGATGGCTTACTATACATTGTTGGCTATTTTTCCAATGCTGATTTTTGCTGCTAACCTTTTACCTTTACTAGGGTTAAAGGCTCAGACATTGATGCCTTATTTAAAGACAGCTTTTCCCGGCACAGTGTATAACACTTTGCAACCCATTATTTTGGATTTTTTGAATAATAGTTCGGGAAGTTTAGCTTCTGTAACTGGTATCTTGACTATTTGGGCTGCCAGTCGGGGGATCAATACTTTAAAAATGTCGATCAACCAGGTTTATGGAGTGGAAAATGCAGACAATGCAATTACAAGTCGTGTTTTTTCATTTTTAATAATATTATTTTTTGGCATCGTAATAGTTGCAATGTTTGTGGTTTATAGTTTTGGGCAAGTTGTGCTGGAATATTTGACCCCTATTTTTCATTTATCGTTGGGATGGTTGGATTCCTTT
Source organism: uncultured Ligilactobacillus sp. (assembly GCA_934215475.1). Classification (GTDB taxonomy): domain Bacteria; phylum Bacillota; class Bacilli; order Lactobacillales; family Lactobacillaceae; genus Ligilactobacillus. The sequence goes on along the minus strand of CAKPZY010000053.1, from coordinate 10,004 downwards.
AGCAAGTACAAATCAGGCACGATGTTTATCATATTATTTATTATTATGTTTATGATTTACCAAGGGTTGACTAATGCCAAAACTCATTTGCGTTATGTTTGGCCTGGTGCTTTGTTTGCAGCTTTAGGTTGGATGCTTTTGACACAGGGCTTCTCGTTTTATTTAAAGTATTTTGCTAAATCAGTGTTAAGTTATGGTGCGATCGGCACTTTTATAGTATTGCTTTTTTGGCTGAACTTTGCCAGCTGGGTCGTTATGTTAGGGGCACTCGTAAATTCAACGCTCGAACGTTGGCATTATGGTAAGATCGAGCCGAAGAGGACGGCTATCAAGCGCTTGTTTGACCGGGTAGATCCAACCAAGAAAGATAACGAAGAAGAGAAGAAGTAGCAAAAAGATCCTAGTGGGGCTAAAAATTAGCCCAAGTATTAGGATCTTTTTTAATTGGTTAAACTTTTTTTGCGCGGATCTGCGATAAAAAACAACACGTTCCGTATAGTGACTAGTAAAGAAGACAGCATTGCTAGTTGTAATATAAAAGACTGGCGAGATAAAGCGTTTGATACCAAGAGCTGTCCTTACACAAGTTAGAAGAAGGGACTTAAATTATTCTTTATTTTTTTGGTCCAGGTACTGATTGATCATGTCTATGGAGAATCCTTGACGGTACAGACCTTGACGAACTTTTTGAATTTGCTGTTTGTTTTCATAGCGCTTGCTTTTACGCCACAGCTGCTCGCCTTTTAAATGAAGTGCTTCTTTTTCAGTGTTTTCATCGGGATGCAAATCAAGTTCTGTCATGACCTCAGCCACGACTTCACCAGTGAAACCTTTTTGCATTAGCTGTTGTTTGATTTTGTTCAATGTGTTCCTGAAAGACTCGCGGTGGAAGTGTTTAATGCTTTTTTTGGCCGCCATAAGGCCGTTTTGTACTTGCTTTTCTAGTGGGAATTCTTTCAGTGCGTCTTCTATATCCGCTGAAGCGACTCCTTTTTGTTTGAGCTTGGTCGTGATCACTATTGGGCCCTTGTCTGATGTCTTAGCTATTGTTCTGACAAAGCTTGCAGCGTATTTTCCATCGTCGATCAGTCCCATGTCACTTAATTTGGATATCGCTTTGTCAATGTCCGCCAGGTCTATCTCATTTTGAAGGAGATGGTCATGCACTTCTTTTTGGGTGCGCAATTGGTGGGCAAGGTAATTCAAGGCTTTTTGGTAAGCTTTTGAAGTATTGTCAGCCGTTTGAATATTTTTAACGTCGTCACTGGTAAGTTCCTGACCTTTACTGAGACCAAAGCGTATCAAGACATCTTCACCGACTGGAAATGCATATTTACCGTCCAAGTAGATGTTATAACGTCCCTTTCGTTTTTGTGTTTTGATCATGGTGATAGTTTGTGCCAAGCTGTTTCTCCTTTCGTTAGTCCGGTCCTTAATAATTCCATAAAACCATTATAATAGTAAGCCGAAGTGTTTTCCAATATAGATATGGTATAATCGAAAACGATAAAAATCAGGATGAAGCAAGTCAATTAAAATAAGGATTTTTCAGCGCAAACAATTTCGCGAAGAACTGCTTAAGATCAATAACAGTGCTTCCTGTGCAAAAGCTGTGATGACTGCTTCACGGATGCTCTGTGTTGATTACAATGACGGCTTTTAAATGAAGGGAAAATCAAATGAAAAACGGCTACCAAGGACAAACTAAATTATTGAATAAAGTGATTTTGGTCACGATAAAGAGATTAGGCATTAATGGTGAAGGAATCGGGTATTATAAGCGTAAAATCATTTTTGTCCCTGGAGCCTTACCCCATGAAGATGTTTTGGCTCGTGTTGTTCTAGAGAAAAGAAGGTATTTAACAGGAGAACTTGTCCATGTCAAAAAAAGAAGTAAAAACCGGGTGCGGCCAGTTGATCATTATGATGTTGGCGGGATCGAATTAGAGCATCTCTCTTATCCAGCGCAATTAAAATTCAAACGTGATGTAATAAAACAAGCCTTAAAAAAATACCATCCGACTGGATATGGAAAGTTTGTCATCAAAGCTGCGATAGGTATGAAAGAGCCGTATCATTATCGCAACAAACTGCAATTTCAGGTCAGATTGAATAAAAGTGATCAGGTCATTGCCGGACTTTACCGCCCAAATAGTCATGAACTTGTTGATCTGCCCACATTTTCTACTCAGACTGATTTGTCCATGAAAACTATCCGCACTATTTGTCAGCTCATTAACAAATGGCGGATCCGTCCGTACGACGAAAGGCATGATGCCGGCTGTATCAGAACTGTAGTCATTCGTGAATCTTTTACTACTCATCAGTTGCAGATCGTTTTTGTCAGCCGAACTAGAAAAATTCCGCGTATTAACAATTTGATCAGTGATTTAATAGCAGAGCAGCCGGCGGTCGTTTCGATCATGCAAAATTTCAATCCTCATAGGACGTCTTTGGTATGGGGAGCTGAAACTACACGGTTATATGGGAAAGAACAGCTGGTGGAACAAATAGGTGACGTAAAGTATCATCTTTCGGCGCGCGCATTTTTTCAATTAAATACTTTGCAAACAGAAAAATTATATCTCCAAATCAAACAGGCTTTGAATTTACAGATGGGTGATTTATTAATAGATGCGTATTGTGGGGCTGGTACGATCGGGATCTACTTAGCTCACGATGCACGAGCAGTCTATGGCATGGATCTTATTCCGGAGTCTATCGATGATGCCCGGCAAAATGCTCAAGTTGCGGGATTAACTAACACCCATTATGACGTTGGGGCGGCAGAGACTTTAATTCCCAAATGGGCGCGAGAAGGGATCATTGCGGATGCATTAGTCGTCGATCCGCCACGAACTGGATTGGATGATCAGCTGATCGAAACGATTTTAAAATATCGCCCGGCAAAGTTTGTCTATGTTTCGTGTAATCCATCGACACTAGCTGAAGATTTGGCTGCTTTAGTATCAGTGTACAGAGTGGAATATATTCAACCGCTGGATATGTTTCCTCAAACGGCTCGGGTGGAGGCTGTGGTCAAATTGGCATTGAAATAATTATGATTATTAAAATTTTGTTTGTTTCCCTGTGATTTTAGGTTTTAAAAGAATAAAGTTGAAATGCATTATGCAAAAGAATGTGAATTGTTTTGTGCATTTTAGCTTTTTTTTGCTATAATTAAAATGATTTCGGTGTATGTACACCTGTGTTTATGGAAAGCAGGGAGTTTTATGCGGCATTTCAGTGGACCCAAGGAAGGCGAGTTCATTACTTTGAAAAGTTATAAACACAATGGTAGTTTACACCGCACTTGGCGTGATACGATGGTTTTAAAAACTAGTGAAAATACATTGATCGGGTGTAACGATCATACGCTTGTTACCGAATCGGATGGCAGGCGATGGCTGACTCGTGAACCGGCACTAGTTTATTTTCACGCTGATTATTGGTTTAATATAGTAACCATGATCCGTGATAACGGGATCTCTTATTACTGTAACCTTGCATCACCAGCAGTTTTAGATAAAGAAGCGTTGAAGTACATTGACTATGACCTAGACGTTAAGGTTTTTCCAAATGGCGAAAAGCGGCTGCTAGATGTAGACGAATATCAGGAATTTGGTTCCCGTTGGCATTATTCAGCTGAAACCGATAAGATCTTAAAACACAACGTAAGGACGTTGGTGGACTGGATCGATCATAAGAAAGGACCATTTTCTCAGGAATATGTGGAAATTTGGTATAATCGGTATTTAGAGTTATCACGGCGGCAGTAAACATGACCTAGTGTTTATGACGAAAAGTCCGGCAACGTTAGTTTAGTCTAACTGTTGCTGGACTTTTTTCGTTTGCAGGCCAATTTGGATCGTTAAGACATGGTGTCAAGCAGCACAGCAAAATGACCCAGAGATATAATGCAATAAGAGTATAAAATGAGTTTAAGAAATAAGCGTTTACCCCAATAATGCAAGGCCATGTCGCGCAACCTGCGTTGCTAGACAGGTTGAATTATGGTATTGTTATTCGGTAAACAAACGTGATGATCAGAAATTATAAGATTGGGATGAAATATTGATCATGTCTAAGAAAATTGCTGTATTAGGTGCTGGTTCATGGGGCAGTATTTTAGCCAGTGTTTTGCTCGAAAATGGTCATCAAGTCGAGCTTTGGACCTATAATCCTTCTCAAGCAGAAGAGATCGATCAGCGGCATACGAACATTAAATATATTAAAGATTATCGTTTTTCAGACAAGCTCCATGCCACTACAGATTTAGCCGCAGCGTTGACTGATGCTCAAGTTGTCTTGTTTGTGGTACCAACCAAAGCCATCAGGGAAGTGGCTGTTCAAGTGTGCGACCATTTGCGTGCACTTAATAGTGCGCCTCTTTTGATCCATGCCAGCAAGGGGCTCGAACTCGATACTCATAAGCGGGTCTCGCAGATCATTGAAGAGGAGATCCCATCTGGATATCGTTCTGGGATAGTTGCACTTTCTGGGCCAAGTCATGCCGAAGAAGTTGCTCGCAAGGACTTGACTTTGATCACCGCCGCTAGTCATGATATGAAAAATGCTGAGGAAGCACAATCCTTGTTTATGAATGATTATTTGCGTGTCTATACTAACCCGGATTTAGTAGGTGTCGAACTGGGTGCAGCTTTCAAAAATATTATTGCCTTAGGGGCAGGCGCACTTCATGGACTGGGTTATGGTGATGATGCTAAAGCCGCCTTAATGACACGGGGGTTAGCTGAGATCAGTCGTTTAGGTGTTGCTTTTGGCGCAGATCCGATGACGTTTATTGGCCTTTCCGGCGTTGGTGATCTGATCGTCACTTGCACCAGCATTCACTCACGTAATTGGCGGGCTGGCGATCAGTTAGGGCAAGGCAAGTCATTATCAGATGTCATTGCGGATATGGGAATGGTCATTGAAGGAATCGGCACCTGCAAGGCCGCTTATGAGCTCTCTCAAGCAAAGCATATTGATATGCCGATCACAGAAGCGGTCTATAATGTCTTGTATCGTGGTGCTGATATTAAAGACGAGATTGCGGCATTAATGACTCGTGAGGGCAAAGCAGAGGTAACCGCAGCAAGATTTAATAGTGAGCAAACACACTAATTAGGAATTTAGAGCTAGGCTAAAGGCTGCCTCGACTGTCGCTAGCATTATTATTTGGACAGTTGAGGCTTTGTGTTAAATCGTGGATATTCTTTGCCTACTGAACAGGCACTGCATGGGTATTTGACACTACTAGCGTGTCTCTTTAATTTTTAAATGACCGATTGAAAAATTCAGGGAGAGAAAAATGGCTAAGATCGAATTAAAGTATATTACTAAAGATAGCTCATTAGTTATCGATAAAAAAGAGTGTGGTAAAGGCGTTGTTCAAACTGCTCAAAATGACATTTTTTGGCAGCTGCGCGGCGTTTCACTCACAGTTAATCCTGGAGAAGCCGTAGGAATAGTTGGAATAAACGGTTCTGGGAAAACAACCTTGTTACAGATCATCGCAGGCCTGACCGAACAAACCACGGGCTTCATCACCACTTCTAACCGAGTCAGTCTTGCTTCGGCGACTCATGGATTAGCCAATGAGCAAACTGGCTTAGAAAATATTCGGCGCGCGATCACTGAGGCTCAGATCGACAGTTTTAAGGGAGATCATTTGACCAATGGTGTAATAAATTTCTGTGAACTTGGCCAATGGTTATACCGGCCTGTTTCAGAATATTCCATTGGGATGCGCGCCAGATTAAGTTTAGGTATCGCATTATATATTGAGCCTGAATTGGTTTTGATAGATGACTTGTTTTTCCTATTGGACCAGGATTTTTTCCAGAAAACATCTGCGCGGATCCAGCGCTTGAAAGACATTGGAGTTTCGTTTTTTATTAGTGATTCTCGCGGTTTAAGTGTTGAAGCTTTCTGTGAACAGACTTTATGGCTTCAATTTGGACAGCAGCAGGATTTTGGCCCGACTAGAGATGTGCTGACACAGTATCAATACTTTATTGATTATTATTATGGGCTAAGTTTGCCTGAACAAAATGATTATTTGGCAAAAAAGCAACAGGAACAGGTTGATTTTGACATTGATCAATTATATGAGGAGTTCAAGGGCGAACAGTATAAACAGGGCTACACCAGAAAAGATGAACCTCGAATGCGGAAAGCCTTCTTCGTGGAAAAAGGTTCAGATCCTGTTAGCAAAAAGACTGACAAAAAGACGCCAACCCCAGTTGGAGAAACGCAAAAAGCTGATAAGCAGAAAAAATCCGGCTTAAAAGGTTGGCTCATAACGGCTGTTATAATCCTCTTGTTTGGTGGTGGTTGGTGGTATACGGATAATCATCATTTTTCCATCAGCAGCCAGCAAGCAGCTGAATCTTCTAAAGTTGCAGCCCGTAGACATGCTGAATCGAGCTCATTATTAGCTGCTGATAAAGAAACAAAAGCTGACCAAACATCTAGTGAAAAAAAAGCAGCCAGTTCGAGTGAAAATAAAAATAAACAATCGACAAACAATTCTGGAAAAAAGGAGAGCTCAAGTTCCAGCTCTTCATCTCAAGAGCAGACACAAACTGTTAACGTTGGCGATGGTGAGACTATCGGCGAATTAGCTTCAAAATATGCTACGACGGTCGGCAAGATTCAGGAATTAAATGATATGGGAAACAGTATTGACTTGACAGCTGGGGACAGCATCAAAGTTCCAAAATAAACTATTATATTTGTTGATAAAGGTTCTAGATTGCAAGAGAGTCTCATCCATATCCTGAGAATGGATCTTTAGCCAATCATTCTGGGATGGATGAAGCTTTTTTTGCGTAAACCTTCAAATTTATAGTATAATTAACGGTACGTACAATTTATTATTGGAGTGACGGAATAATATGGATGCTGATCCTGGACACCAGTGGATACTGTTGGTTATTGCAATATTCTTAGTGCTTATCAGTTTTTACTTTGCATTGTATGAACAGGCTCTGAATAGGACAAGTAAATCAGAACTAGAAAATACAAGTGCAAATTTTAAGCAACAGAAAAAAGAAAAATTTATCAGATTAGGCTCTAAGTTATCTATTGAGGTAAACAATGCCCATATGGCACGACTCACTAATTTTTTGGCTGGTTTGTTTTTTGTAGGTGCTTATTTGTTGCGGCACTTTACAGATAACGTAATAACTGTCATTGTGGGCGCATTTTTAGGCGGAATTATCGCTAGCGTGTTTGTTGATCCCTTATTTATTGAATTGCCACAAAAATTTAGCGGCAAAAACCTGGTAAAGAGGGTCGTCAAATTATACAACTATGAACATTTTGCCGTAGTGCTTTTTACTCCCTTGACACTTATTAGCAGTTGGCTCAGCGAGGCACTGGGTAAAGTCCAAGTTGAAGAAGTTTCAAAAAATAAGCCTCTGTCCTGGGAAAGTATCATCGATTTGATCGAAGAGGGCCACAGTAAGGGTGAGATCGATAATGATGAATTTGAAATGATCAATGGGATATTGTCATTACATGAACAAATGGCACGTGAGGTCATGGTTCCAAGAATTGATTCATTCATGATCGACATTACTAATGACAATGACCGCAGCATTGATGATATTTTGCAGATGAATTATTCCCGGGTGCCGGTTTATCATGAGGATAAAGACAAAGTGGTTGGGGTAGTTCATATTAAAAATTTGGTCAAAGCTGCACGCAAATTTGGGTTTGATCACATTACGATCCGACAGATCATGCAAGAGCCATTTTTTGTGCCAGAAACTATCACGATCGATCAGCTGCTTTACGAAATGAAAAAAACACAGAATCAAATGGCAATTTTGCTAGACGAATACGGTGGCGTGGTCGGAATAGTTACACTTGAGGATTTAATAGAGGAGATCGTTGGCGAGATAACAGATGAATCTGATGAGCCAGAATTATTGGTCAAGCAATTGACTCCAGCGGAATTTATAGTCCAGGGTAAAATGGGACTTGACGATTTCAATGATGAGTTTGGACAAGCTCTTGAGGCTCAAGACGTCGACACGATCGCGGGCTATATGATCAGTCGCCTGGACTTCATTCCGGAAGAAACCAAGGTGGATACAGTCAGCTTAGACGATGGGTCTACTCTGGTCGTTCATAAAATGGCAGGCGATCGTTTGCTGCAACTCGAAGTTGAATTGTCGCAAACGGCAGTGGCTTACCGAAAGCAGCGAGAGAACTCTAAGAAAAAAGCCCAGGCTAAGCTTGAGTCAAATCATTAAGTTAATGGGCCGGTTTTTTAGTTAAACTTAAACCGACTCATTTTTCATGGAAAATAAATATATAAGGAATAGTGAACAAAATGGATAAAAAAGAACTGGATAGCGAGGTTGGCAAACGGCGGACATTTGCGATTATTTCTCATCCAGATGCTGGTAAAACTACTATAACAGAACAACTTTTACTCTTTGGCGGCGTAGTTCGTTCATCTGGAACGGTCAAAGCCAAGAAAAGCGGTAACTTTGCTAAATCCGATTGGATGGAAATCGAAAAAAAGCGTGGGATCTCTGTCACCAGTTCTGTCATGCAATTTGATTATGCGAAAAAACGTGTCAATATCCTGGATACCCCAGGACATGAAGACTTTTCGGAGGACACCTACCGTACTTTAATGGCTGTAGATTCAGCAGTGATGGTTATTGATGCAGCTAAAGGTATTGAGCCGCAGACTAAAAAGCTTTTTCAGATCTGTAAAATGCGGGGCATCCCAATATTTACTTTTATGAACAAGTTGGATCGTGACAGTCGGGAACCACTTGATCTCATCGCGGAGCTCGAGGAAGTTTTAGGAATTGATGCTTATGCTATGAATTGGCCGATCGGTATGGGGAAAGGTCTCAAGGGGCTTTATGATATTTACAACGATCGCATCGAGTTATACCATACCGAGGACAAAGAACAAACTTTCTTACCGCTAAACGCAGATGGAAAGTTGGCCGTTGCTAACGAATTAGCAGAAGAAAGCATTTACCACGAAGTTTTGGATGAAGTGGAATTAGTCAAGGATGCGGGAAATGAATTTGATGCAAAAAAAATTGCTGCGGGCAAATTAACACCGGTCTTTTTTGGCTCAGCCTTGACAAATTTTGGCGTGAAAACATTTTTGGATGCATACCTGCAGTTTGCGCCGGCACCCGCCTCACACTTCACCACGGCAAATGACAAGATCAAGCCCGACGATTCAGAATTTTCTGGTTTTGTATTTAAGATTCAAGCTAATATGAATCCGCACCACAGGGACCGCATTGCTTTTGTACGAATTTGCTCGGGTGAGTTTAAAAGAGGGATGGACGTCGTCTTAAAACGCACGGGCAAAAAAATGCGTTTGTCTAATTCTACTCAATTCATGGCTGACAGCAGGGAAACCGTCGAAAATGCTGTTTCTGGTGATATTATTGGGCTTTATGATACAGGAAATTTTCAAATTGGGGACACGATCTATACCGGGAAAGATCCTATTGAGTATCCAAAATTACCGCAGTTTACCCCTGAATTGTTTGTGCGTGTTACTCCAAAAAATGTGATGAAACAGAAATCCTTTCATAAGGGAATTCGTCAACTGGTCCAAGAAGGAGCGATCCAGCTTTATCAAAGTTACTCAACAGGTGACTATATCCTGGGAGCGGTAGGGCAGCTGCAATTTGAAGTTTTCCAATTCAGGATGCAAAATGAGTACCATTCTGAAGTGGTGATCACTCCTTTAGGCCATAAAATCGCGCGTTGGATCTCTCCCTCACAATTAGATGAGAAAATGGCAAGTTCACGGAATATGCTGGTCAAAGATGGGAAGGGACAACCACTGTTTCTATTTGAAAATAAATTTTCTGAACGCTGGTTCAGCGAAAAATATCCAGACATTAAGCTTTATTCGCTTCTGTAAAGAAAATGGGGCTGGGACAAAACTAGTGTTTAGATAGAAAATTGGCTGCAGAAATCGATATTTGATTTCTGCAGCCAAT
>CAKPZY010000052.1 GCA_934215475.1 uncultured Ligilactobacillus sp. | reverse complement strand
AACACCAGATGAAAAAGAAGTAGCAGTTAGTTAGAAATTATACATAATTGTGTCTAAAAATTTGACTCAAATCCAACGAAAAGTGTGGAAGATGAAGAAAATGCACTTAAAGAAGCTTTATTAAATTATGCAAATGGCATATCCCTAGACACAATTATTTTATATCAAAATAAAATTGCCGGTATGATAAGCTTTAATAGTTTTGACGAAGGAAATAGAAAAGCTGACTTAGGCTATTGGCTAAGTCCGGATTTTGCAGGAAAAGGAATTATACACCATGCTGTAGCTGGTATGTGCGATCTTGGCTTTAACGAATATGGCCTTCACAAAATAGATCTTTTAACAGCCAAAGATAATGAGCGTAGCAATAATGTTGCTAAAAAAGCTGGTTTTCATTTAGACGGAGAAATACGTTCAGTTGAGTTATTAACTGATGGATTTCATGATGGTAATATCTGGACGTTACTTAAAGATGACTTTAAAAAATAACTTATTTAGAAAGAAGACAATTATATGGTGGCGTGGTATAAAGATCGAATAGCTTCTGCAATTAACGGGACAAATCCAATGGTTATGAGAGAAATGTTAGGCGGATATTCTGTTTTTGGAGATGTGCAATTTTTACCAGGTTATTCTGTCCTGCTACCTAAAAGGAACGTTTCATCTTTAAATGAATTAAATATTGAAGAAAGAACACTGTTTTTAAGAGATATGAGTATTTTAGGAGATGCCATTTTGGCTGTTTGCAATCCCGAAAGAATTAATTATGACATATTAGGCAACACTGACAACTTTTTACATGCTCATGTTTTCCCCAGATACTCAGCAGAGAAACCAGAAAAACTAAAAAACCCTGTGTGGTTATATGACTCAAGCTATTGGTCAAATTCAAAATATCACTATGATCCTGAACAACATGACAATATACGAAGTAAAATTACCAATTATCTCCAAAAAATTGATAAATAAACTAGACCACAACTTGAAAGATATAATTTGTTTTTTTTAGAGTATAATAAGCCTCAATTATTTAAATTAAATTGTGGGGAGTTATTATGATTAAACAACTTACATTATCAGAACTACCTGAATTACAAAAAATAAGTCGTCAGACATTTTTAGATACTTTTGCGTCATCTAACGATGCTACTAACATGCAAACATATCTAGACAACGCATACGGAAGAGACACACTAACCAAAGAATTAAAAAATCCCAATTCATTCTTTTTCTTTGCTGAAGGTAATCAGCAAGTTTTAGGTTATTTGAAAGTCAACATTAACCAAGCTCAAACTGAAGAACAGGGACAAACCGCTTTAGAAATTGAACGAATCTATGTTAATAAAGCATTTAAACAGCAAGGAATTGGCACAAAATTATTTCAAAAAGCTTTGGACCTGGCTCAACAACATCAAAAAAGTAAAATTTGGTTAGGAGTTTGGGAAAATAATACAGCAGCGCTAAAGTTTTATCACAAATTAGGATTCGAACAAATAGGCGACCACGTTTTTCAACTTGGTGACGATCCCCAGAGAGATTTAATTATGCAAAAGAAGTTGTAGTCCCTCAAAATAACTAACTACAATCAATATTACTTATTACAGATACTATCTTTTTATAGGTCATAACTTAATAGTATTGCCCCAGGGAATGGATAGGTTTGCTTCTTTAAAGAGAAAAATAGAAGTTTCTTTGCAAAATGTTGTTGGTGCTTCAATTGATACTGGAATCTTAAATGAACACAGAGGAATTAGGGCACCCGGAACTTTTATTCCAGGGTACTGGGTCGGGAGTTTTATTAAAGCAGGCGAAAAGATCTTTTTAATATCAAAAGAGGTAGTAAACCAGTTGTGATCCAGTTGAAAAGTAAAGAGTTCACACGTTTAGTTTTAGGTGTTGAAAATCCAGAAGATGTCGTCGATTGGATCAATAATAGTATTAATTAATGGTACTGATATATACAAATAACCCTTACAAGATTAAAGAACAGTCTTGGCAAGGTTATTTTGTATTAATTAGGCGGTGAAACTTAGAAGTTTCCGTCTAATTAACTTTGACGTCACAGCATCAAACACTTATTATGGTTTCATATTTATATTTTGACCTGTTATTTAGTTGAGTTTCGTGCGGCAGAAGGTTGTGCCTAGCCAACTTGTACCTAGCCAACTTGTACACCGCATTGCTAAATACTGAGTGCAAGTCAGCTACTGCTCACCTTCTGAACGCCGTCCTCCGCTCTGTTATTAATGAAGTTGCATATATTTTTGGCCTTTACGATAGAGATAGCCGAAGTAGCAAATCTCAACGATCGTGCAGACAATAAGAGGAATATATGCTTGCTTTATTTGGAGACCGAAACCGATTATCAAGTTGTAGAGTTGGAGCAGTAATGGGATGGTAAAAATTATTTTATCTTGCTTAATATTGATCGGCTTCATTTTCTGCCAATTAATAATCATTAAGACGATTCCGATCAAACAAGCTATGATTAATTTAGTTAATTCTGGAATTAATTTACTATTGCCGTTGATCAAGAACCTTCCAAAGGCCAAAATTGGCACGATCAGCAATAATCCGGCTAGAAAAGGAGTGGCCGTCTGTAACCACTGTTTAGAATATTTTTTAGCTAGCCAATAGCCAAGATAAAGTAATGCAACGTAAAATCCGGTCATATAGATCCAGCCAGTGAAGTTTTCGTAAGGAATACCAAAGAAACTTTGATGGTACTTAAAAGCCCAGTTCCACTGACCACTCAAAACTCCGTTAAACTTGTAAGTATCATGAACATAAACGGGATCGATCGAAAAATCTTGAAAGGCAGATAGAAAACCAACAACCCAAACCGACATCCAGGGTTTCATATTGAGATATTCAAAAAGAACGGTGGATGAATAAACGATGGCTGCCTCAATAAGAAGTGTGGCCAAGGGAATTGCACCAATCATCATCAGACGATGCTGATCATATGAATATGTATGCGTAATGAAAACACCAACATGTTCAAAAATAGTTGCACCGAAGGTGAACATAACTAACTCAAAAACCTTATTTTGATAATTTTTTTGGCGTAGTGCGTGAAATAAGCACATGAAAAATAAAACAATGGCAAAAATTTCATTTGTCACCCAAGTAAGTGGATATTGACCGATCATCATAAAATAGCCTCTTTTTTGAATTATTTTACGCTACTTAAAACACTCTGTACAATTAACTAAGTTCTTTTACGACTGTGGTTAAATTGAAAAAAGGTATCTGCAAAAGATGTTTTGCTGATGACTAATTTAACCGAATTAGAAAGCATATAAAGCACAGCACAACGGTCTCATAGACATGTGCCATAACTTAAGTAGAAAAAGGAAGCCCTGCATGAACAGGTCTTCCTAATAAAGCCGTCTTAGACGGTTATTTTTTTGGCTGGTTTTTACTCAATACAACGACTAAGGCCAGCAAGGCCACCAGAAACGTACCAAACATCAACATCAACTGGACGGCAGCTGCAACCGACATCAGACGACCCCTTTCTTTAGGAAGCACGGACCTGAACTTTGCTACTGGTCGCCATTATCCAAAATAAATGAAGGGAGACCAGATACGATTTAATTTTTTCTGGTACCTCAGACATTTTTATGCTTCAAAATTTAATAGTTGGTAAGGAGAAAGCAAGCGTGTTCTAACAATAATATCGGTAATAGCCTCTTCAGATATCGCGTTTTCTTTTCTTAACCAATATTGAATAATATCTATAATTTCAGAAATAACAATATGAATGACATAATCCACAGGAATTGTGGGAATAACTTTCACTTCGCCTTTGATTTGAATGATACGTGCTAAAAGATTCTTCTCTAAAAGGTCATAAAAAGTCGAGATAAATTTAGGATCACCATTTTGCCCCATTAATACCAGTAAGCTTTGGCTATTTTGATTTAAAATACGAAATAGATTTATTAATTGTGGGTGTGGGTCTAAGGGGTTGAGATCTACTACCATGATTTCTTCCATGACTCCTGACAGTTGCTTTTCGATCTTTTGGGTGAAATGATTTTCAATACTTTCTATTAATGTATCTTTATCAGAGTAGTGTAAATAAAAAGTACCACGGTTAATTTTAACTAACTTAGTAATATCACTCACAGTAATTTTGGATAAACTTTTCTTTGCACCAATGGTGATCAATGCGTTAACTATTTTTTCATCGGTCTTTCTAAACGTACTGGCTTTTTGATTTTTTATCATGGCTTTCTCCCCTTATACTCAACAACTTTTAAAAATGTGTATATTGTTATTTTTTTAAATTTATAATACCCTATATTTTGTAAATACTCAACATGTCGTTCATTAAAAGGAGTCAATCATATGGGGAATTTTATTTTAGTCAAAAATGAAAGTAAGATCTTTAAAAGTGGGGAAAATAAAGTATATGCCAACGATAAAGTTAGCTTTGAAATAAAAAAAGGAGAACTTACAATTATTTTAGGCAGTTCAGGAGCAGGGAAAACTACTCTACTCAACATATTAGGGGGAATGGATTCTCCCTCCAAAGGGTCAGTAATTGTAAATGGCCAAGAAATAAGCCAAATATCTGAAAATAAGCTGACAACTTACCGCCGAGAACAGGTTGGCTTTGTGTTCCAATTCTATAATCTAATCCCAAATTTGACTACACTTGAAAATGTGGAACTGGCCAGTGAGATCTCGCATAACGCGCTTGATCCTGCAAAAGTTCTAGCAGATGTGGGCTTAGCAAAAATGTTAGACCGTTTTCCGGCGCAGTTGTCTGGTGGGGAACAACAACGAGCTTCGATAGCTCGAGCAGTTGCAAAAAATCCCGAACTTTTACTGTGTGATGAGCCAACTGGTGCCTTAGATTACAAGACTGGCAAAACAATACTACAGTTACTGCAAGATTTCAGCCACAAAGACAATAAAACTGTGATCATTGTAACTCATAATGCTGCAATCAAAGCAATGGCCGACCATATAATCGAAATTGGCGACGGTAAGGTTGCGGCAGATTATCTAAATGATGAACCACAACCCGTTAAAAATATTGAATGGTAGGTGAATAATTTGCGAAAAATCTTACGCAAAAATATTTGGCAAGAATTCAAATTCTCTTTTGCACGCTTTATTTCAATTTCAATCTTATTAGCCTTGGGAACGTTTGTCTTGATCGGGCTTAAAGTAACCGGAAATGACATGCGTGCAACCGGCAATACCTATTTTCACGAACATCAAATGGCTGATGCTCAAGTTACCAGCCAGGTCGGTTTTAATCGCTCGGATCGTCACTATCTGACTAACATGTCACATGTCAAACAAGCTGAGTTTTCCCAGTATAAGGATGCTGTATTGTCTGGCTCTAATAAAACGGTCAGATTAAACGAAAAAACAACTGATCTTTCACTTTACAAACCAGTGAAAGGACGTTTGCCGCATAATTCCCACGAAATCGCGCTAAGCAAATACGAATCCAGCAACTACAAGCTCGGTCAACACATAAGTTTAGTTAATAATCATGGTCATCAGAATGTTAGCGGCTTAAAACACACCAAGTATAAGGTCGTTGGTTTTGTAACTTCCAGTGATTATTTGCGAAAGAGAAATCTTGGGACCTCAAACGCTGGCAAGGGACAGATTGATACATTCGCTGTCCTGACCAGGAAAGCTTTTAGCCAGCAATTACCAAACGTTGCTAAGATCTCATACAACAATCTTAAAGGCGCAGGTTATTCGAACAAATTTGAAAACCAGCTCAATCGGAATGTCAACCACGCACAAGCTGGTTTAACAAAGCAAGCTGAACGACGTCAAGAAAAATTGCAGCAACAAGCGCTGGATAAAGTCCAGGATCAGACTGATAAATTGCAGTCGCAACAGGCTTCGTTTGATAGAAAACAAGACCAGCTTAAACAAGCCAAAACACAAATAAACGAGGCTTCGTCACAGTTAAGTAAGGCTCAGCAGGCATTAACTGCTAAACAGACTCAGACAGCCCAACTACCAATGGGACCGCAAAAAACAGCGGCTCAACAACAATTACAAAAACAACAGCAGCAACTCCAAGCTGAACAAGTAAAGATCAATACCCAACAACAGCAATACCAACAAAATTCTCACCAGCTGCAAACGCAGGGCCAAAAAATAAAACAGGCCCAAGAAAAAATTGCCAGCAAAAAAAGTGAGATCAAAAATCAAAGCAAGCTAACTTACCAACTCCAAACACGTAAAGACTATAACCAAGGTTACAATCAGTTTGGCGAAGCAGCTAAGCGGATCGATGTTTTGTCTAACACTTTCCCGCTCATTTTCTTCGCAGTCGCAATTTTAGTCACTTTAACTACCATGTCACGCATGGCTGAAGAAAAAAGGATCGACATCGGGACGCTGCGAGCATTAGGATATACCAAATTCGATGCTTTGAAGATGTTTTTGGTTTATGGTAGTAGTGCTGCTATTTTGGGGGCAGCGATCGGAAGTTTCTTTGGGACTTGGCTCTTGCCTCAACGGATCTATGCCGCTTATGCGGCCAATTTGGCAGTCCCAGCCCTAAAGACGCCACCTTCTGGGTTATGGATCGGAGTCAGCCTGGCTTTTGCCTTAATTTGTACGGTCATTCCTGCCATCTATGTTGTGTGGAATTCCCTACAGGAAGAACCTGCAAAATTGATGACAGAAAAACCTCCTCGTTCCGGCGCAAAAGTATTGTTGGAAAAAGTACCGTTTATCTGGCAAAAATTATCCTTTGACCATAAAGTCACAATACGTAACTTATTTAGGTACAAAAGTCGGATGTTTATGACGATCATTGGCATCTTCGGTTGTACCTCGCTATTGATCACCGGTTTTGGTTTACGCGATTCTTTGAATGGAATCGTTGATAACCAGTACCAAAAGATCGTTCATTATGACGTGATCGGTGTCTTTGATCCACAAGCTACCCAGTCTCAAAAGACGAGTTATAAAAATAAAGTTTCAAACATGGACGAGGTCAAAAAACAAGGTACTATCTACTATGAATCCGTCACGGCGAAACCTAAAGATGCGGCGAATAACCAACAAGTTTCTTTAATAGTGCCACAAGCACCAACAAAATTTGGAGATTTTATGACTCTTCGAAATCCTACGAGCCACAAAAAGATCCAGCTTCAAGATAACGGTGCAGTCATTACAGAAAAATTAGCCCGCTTAGGCGGTTATCAGGCCGGTGATCACCTGGCATTAAAAGACAATGCAGGTAAAAAGCACCGCGTCAAGGTCAGTGGTATTAGCCAGCTGTATGTCGGGCATGATGTCGTTATGAATAGCGCATATTATCATAAAGTATTTGGCCAACCAGTCAAATATAACGCTAAGATCCTTAATCTGCATGATCGCTCTGCTGCATCGATCGACCGTGTCTCGGGTCAGCTTAATAGTCAACAAGCAGCTGTGACTGCAGTTCAGTCTAACCAGGCGAAAGACACAGTCAATACGATTTTAAACGGATTAAATAATATTGTACTCATCATTGTGCTCGCTTCGTCTGTGTTATCCTTTGTGGTCTTGTTTACTTTAACAAATATCAACGTTTCAGAAAGGATCCGCGAACTAGCAACTTTGAGAGTCTTAGGATTTTATCGACATGAAACGGTCATGTATGTTTACCGAGAGACAATGATCTTGACTATACTGGGTATTCTAGCTGGGTTTGGCGGAGGGTATTACCTGCACCATTTCATCATGGAAACTCTGCCTCCTGAAAACGCCTTAGCTGATATGAATCTATTATGGACGAATTTCACTTTATCCACGGTTATTACCTTATTCTTCTCTTTGATTGTAATGCTGATTATGGCGCGTAAAATCAATAAAATAGATATGCAGGGAGCCTTAAAATCAGTCGATTAGTTTAATTTACTTTTTAATTACAAACATACACAATGATAATTTTCAGTGTACCGGTGATTTATTGCTTTGTTGGTTATTTAAAAAGTTAGTCAATCAAGTTCCACACTTAATTACTTAAAACATTTACTTAGTGGGTCATAACTTAACAGTTGGGCCCTGTTTTTTTATGATATAATTGCTTGCAAGTTACGGATTGGAGATTATTATCATGTTTAGCTACAAAATAGATCAAGATATTAGCCTTGCATTACCCAGGCCAAAAATTGACGCTGAACCTTTATTTAAATTGATTGATGAAAGCAGAAAAGAATTAGAACCTTGGTTGCCCTGGGTCTCAAATACAAAAAGTGTAGAAGACGAAGAAAAAACTCTAATTAAAATTATGGAACACTTTGGGACAGGCTACTCATTGAATACTATTATCCTTTTTCAAAATCAGCCTGCTGGATCGATTAGCTTTAATAAATTTCAGGCAAAGAATCAAAGTACAGAAATGGGTTATTGGTTAGGAACTAAATTTGTAGGTAACGGAATTATGCACCGTGCAGTGTCGGGCATGTGTGAGATAGGATTTGATGATTATAAACTTCATAAAATAGACCTTATAGCGGTAGTGGAGAATCAGCGTAGCAATAATGTTGCTAAACAAGCCGGTTTTCATTTTGACGGTTCAATTCGAGCTACAGAATTGTTATCGGATGGATTTCATGATAGTAATATTTGGACCATACTTTCAGATGAATGGACAGCAAAATGCTAAATTCAGGACCCATTTGTGAGAAATAGCGCTTTAAAAGGATGAACTATGCTATTTTAGACAAAGGAATGACTTTTGATGGCTCAAAATTATTTGACAATAGAAAGTCCTGTTCATATTTACCTCTTCCTGAAAATTTTGATGATTAGTTGCGGAGTAGAAAAGACTCAGCTTGGTTTTTTTGTTATCTTTAGGATTAAAAGTAATTTGTATTTTCTACCTTCCACCCTCGCTGGTTGTTGACTCATAGTAAGGCGATATGTTATCTTTTAGAATGAACGTTCATTCTAAAAGGTGGAAAATATTGATGAAAACTAATCAAGATGACAAAGAACAACAGATTATCTGCGCAGCAATTGATATTTTTGCTTGTCCGGGATATGCGGCCAGCAATGTGCCTTCAATTGCAGCGGCTTCAGGTGTCAGTGTGGGGTCGATTTATCACTATTTCAAAAATAAGCAGGCTATTTTAAATGCGGTTTTTCAAACCATTTGTGATCAAATCATGACAATTATTCAGGAAGATTTGCAAACCGATCAACCAATCAAAAAACGTTTTAATCAATTTTTTGATCAGAGTGTTGACTTAGTCAATGGCAATCCAACGGCGCTACACTTCATTTATCAAAATAGCTTTAACGAAGACCTCGACGATACCAGTCGAAAGTTGCGTCGACAAATTATTGAACGGGTCACGGCGTTTATCAAAGAGGGTCAACAGCAACAAATTCTTGTGGCCGTTGAGCCAATGACCCAATTGGCTTTGTTAATAGGAAGTTTGTCAATGATGGCTAACTTTGTCTGGATCAGCCAAGACGTTGATCAATCATCGGTGGATCCCAAAGCCCTTACTGAACTCAAAATTCAAGTCTGGAATGGATTGAGTACAAATCGTCAATCACATTAATTTAAATTTAGAAAGGAACTTATCGATGACAGTTAAATACGTTTCTCAACCACTAACTCTACCAAACGGTGTGGTCATCAAAAATCGTTTCTTTAAATCAGCCATGAGCGAAAACTTGGCACAACATGGGCACCCTAATCAACAATTGGTGAACCTGTACCGAACATGGGCGGTTGGCGGAGCTGGGGTATTGCTGACCGGTAATGTCATGGTTGATCGCGGGGCGCTTGGTGAACCCGGCAACGTGGTCGTTAAAGATGACCGGGATTTAGACGTGTTAAAACAGTGGGCTGAAGCGGGGACTGCTAACGGTACACAATTTTGGATGCAGATTAATCATCCCGGTAAGCAGTCACCCGCATCACTTTCCAAACAACCGGTAGCGCCGAGTGCCATTCCATTTGAGGGTGTCTATGCCAGAGCTTTTAATGCCCCTCGTGAGTTAAGTAAAGCTGAAATTAAACAGTTGGTGCAGCGCTTTGTTAAAACGGCTACCATTGCTAAGAAGGCCGGCTTTACCGGTGTTGAAATTCACGCGGCTCATGGTTATCTGGTGGATCAATTTCTATCACCACGGGATAATCGGCGTGACGATGATTATGGTGGGGCGCTTGAAAATCGAATGCGCTTTTTAATTGAAATTTATCAAGGTATTCGCCAAGCTGTTGGAAATGATTTTCCAGTGGGCATTAAGATTAATTCGTCAGATTTTGAACCGGGTGGCTTTACGGAAGCAGACTCACTTCAGGTAATTAAAAAAATGGCTGAATTGGGGGTTGATCTTGTCGAAATTTCTGGGGGTAATTATCAAAATCCCAAAATGTCGGTGGGCACCAGTCGCAATAAAAACGACGTTTTCTTTTTAAAGTATGCTGAAAAGATTAAAGACGCTGTTGAGGTACCGATCGCGCTGACCGGTGGCTTTCGATCGGTTGACAGCATGGAAAGCGCGGTCGTGGACGGTGATACCAATATGGTTGGGATTGGTCGGCCAATGGTTTTGATGCCCGATTTACCAAAGCGGGTTTTAGCTGGAACTTACCAGACAGTGTCAATTCCATTTTTAAGAACCGGCATTAAACCACTAGACAAGTTGGTTGGGCCGGTTGCCGGTAATAGTTACTATGAGCAGCAAATGGCCCGAATTGCGGTTGGTAAACAATCGCAGTACAGGACCAATGCTTGGTTGCCATTGCTTCATACCATTCGGATGCACGGCTTAGCTGCCATTGCGCCAAAGCGAGTGAAGTAATTTTATATTGCAAAGGAGGATCAATCAATGTCAGTTGCTGTTATCAGCGGTACAACGTCAGGACTTGGTCGTCAGTATGTCGACGCGATTCTTGACGAATGTCCAGAGGTAACCGAAATTTGGATGATTGCCAGACGTAAGGCAGTTATGGCAAGAATTGCGAATGAGTATCCAAATATGAAGTTTAAACTCTTGGGATTGGATTTAGCGGATCAAACCAGCTATTCGGAATTGGCCAAAGTGTTAAGGGAGTTCCAGCCAAAGATTGAAGCGGTCGTTAGCAATGCAGGAGTGGCCTATAGTCAAAACGTAATTGATGAGCCCCTACAAGAAATTGAGACCATGATTAAATTAAATGTGATTGGGGCAACCGCTTTAATTCGGCTTTGCTTACCCTATATCAATTCAGATGGCTTTATTTTATCGGTAGCCTCTACTTCATCATTTGTTCCCCATCCGCATATGAGCGTGTACAGCTCAACTAAGGCTTATCTCAAAAGCTTTTCGCTCGGACTTCGAGAAGAATTGCGTGACCGAAAAATAAAAGTCTGTGTTGTCTTTCCGGGCCGGATGAAAACAGAAATGGATGCCCGCTTGAACCAAGGAGAACGGTTGGGGGCCATTAATAAGGTGCCGGTGGTCGATACCAAAAAATTTGCTTACCGGACGATTAGGGCAGCCAGAAATGGTCGGGCAACTTATACAATGCTGCCTTTTTATAAAGCTTTTCGAGTGATGGCGAGTTTGGTACCACAGTCAATTATAGTGAGATTTACAAAAATTTAGAAAGAAGGAAGTTAAATGTCAGTTGCAATTATTACCAGTGCGTCTTCCGGACTGGGATTAATTTTACGGGCATTCACAACTGCCGCAGCTTTTTTCGTGTTATCTTTGAAATTCACATACTTACTAGCGGGCACAATTTCCACCAATCCCTTATTAATAATCTTAGCATTTATCATTTTAGTCGCCGGTTTTAACGCTGGAAAAATTGGTTTAGATCATTGGTCATTCCGTTCCTGCGTGAAAAATTACACTTTTTAGCAAAATCTGTTAACTAAAAAGCAGGGTCCATAATGTAGTAATGGGTCCTGCTTAGTGTTCTATATATTGGTTATCGAGTTTTATATTTTTTAATAAAACAGGGAACTGGATTTGAGTCAAATTTTTAGACACAATTATGTATAATTTCTAACTAACTGCTACTTCTTTTTCATCTGGTG
>CAKPZY010000051.1 GCA_934215475.1 uncultured Ligilactobacillus sp. | reverse complement strand
AAACACACCATAAAACTGGGATGGCGGGGCTAAGAAACAACCTAGCCAATGTTTCCCTTAATAATATGTCAGTTTCACCTACCAGTGAAGTGCCGTTAAAGGAGTCCACTTACAAAAATCCTCTGTTGGATGACGTAGCTGATCCGGATGTTCTGTATGTCAAAGATGGTGCAAATGAAAACGGCAATGGGACCTATTACGTGTATGCAACGACACCAAGCAGAAACGTTGGCGGCATCAAAGTTTATTCATCGACAGATCTGGTAAACTGGACAGATAGAGGGCTTGCAATGACTATAAAAGATAATAAAAATTGGGGCAAAAACGCTTTTTGGGCTCCTGGTATGATTCAGCGCGGTGACAAATTTTATATGTACTATACAGCTGAGGAACATTTGTGCGTTTCTGTTAGCGATTCTCCCTTAGGACCATTTGAACAGAAAGTAGTTGAGCCGATGAACAAAGACACCAAGGAAATCGATGCCAATGTTTTCCAGGATGGTGATCAATATTATTTATACTTTGTTCGCTTTAACAATGGTAATGAGATTTGGGGTGCCAAGTTAAATGATGACATGTTGTCGATAGATAAGAGCACCGAGACACAACTACTGACACCATCGCAGCCATGGGAAAAAGATGGCGGAAATATTAATGAAGGTCCATATATGCTCAAAAAAGGTGATACCTATTTTCTGACTTATTCAGGGTCGGATTTTAGAAGCCCCTCATATGGCTCAGGCTATGCAACCAGCAAAAATCCGCTGGGTCCATTTGATAAGTATAAGCATAACCCGATCATGCAATCCGATGATGAAGTTCACGGAGCCGGCCATCACGCGATCACGTACTCCCCAGATCAAAAGGAGATGTTCATTGTTTATCATCGTCATTTTAACTTGAGTCAGGTTGATCCGCGACAATTGGCTATTGACCGGATCGAATTTACAAATGATGAAGAGGGACAAACTATCTTGAAAGTCAATGGGCCGACCGTTACCGAGCAGCCAGCCCCTTCCGGTGTGCAGTGAGTTTTGATACTCAGTTAAAATAACAGGAAAGAATTTGAGATCCACCAAAAAAGCTGAGCATGGCTTGATCCTTGGGCTTTATGGTAACTTGACCCTCAGTACTTTTCTGGGAATAATGTTGGCTGTTTGTTTTAAATATAAAAATTTTTGCCATAACGAAAGTTAATTGGTTCGTTATGGCAAACTTTGTGGAATGATTTAATTTTCAATCTTATTTTTTAAATGTAATTTTTTAATGAGGTAATCATATAAAACGACAGCTTGATTATGCTGTTCATCCTTAGCCCCAAATAGGAGAATGACATCGCCTTCCTTAAGCTGGTTTTTGACCTTTGTCACAAATGTCACAGCGTCTGGGTTTTTGTCTAACTCTTTAACGTATTTTTCTTTAAAATCTGCATATTTTTCTGGATCGTGATTGAACCACTTGCGAAGTTTTTTAGAGGGCGCTACTGACTTTTCCCATGTATCAAGCTTGGCTTTCTCTTTGGAAACCCCACGGGGCCACAAGCCGTCCACCAGTATCCGATAACCCGAATATGACTGATCATGAGAGTAAATACGTTCAATTTTAAGCATGAGGGTACCTCCTTTTGAAATTAGCGACAGTATATGACCCTTGTTACGTGACAACATAAAAATTTCGCGCGGATGTCCAGCCTGATAAGCAATAATGAAAAAATGCACTCTGCTATACAAATATACTAACATTTTTTAAAATTAAATTAAGCTATCAACGAAATTCCAGTGAAGGGAGCTTTTACGATGATAGAGATCGGCTCGACTACTGACAGAGAATTCACTGATGTATTGTTAACAAGTTATGTTTCGTTACTGGAAAACAACCCCGAAGAAGATTTTCGCTTCCATATTATTGATGATGGGTTGAACGATGCAGATAGGCAGCGCCTGCGGTCTTTAGTGCAAGTATACCTTAATTGCCGCGAGTTAGTTTTTCTGGGCAGTGATTTTGCAGAATTGTACCGCGGAGCTAACGTGAATTCGTCGCGTTCACTCATCAAAGAGAATTCGTATTACCGCTTTGAACTTCCTCGGCTTGTGAATCAACCGCGTTTGCTATACTTAGATTGTGATCTGATCTGCCGCGGAAAGATCGGCAACCTTTTCAGGACCGATTTACATGATAATATTATTGCGGCAGTTGAGTCGCAAATGTATGTGGATCGGCTGGGAATTTTAGGTGTTTCCAATAAACCTGCCAAATACTTTAATGCGGGCTTATTGTTGATCGACACGAAAAAGTGGAATGACAATGACATTACTGTAAAGGCACGTAATTTTACACGCGAGCATGGAGATATCCTTGATTTTCAAGATCAAGATGCTTTAAACGCAGTCCTGGCACATAAGTGGCAGAATTTGGATCCAAAGTATGATTTGCAGTCCCCTTTAATGCGGCATGAAAAAGAAAGCACCGATCCTCAGCAAAGAAAACTGGCTGCTGCGGCCTTAAAGAATCCTACGATCATACATTACACGGGCTACAGCAAGCCTTGGGTCAGTGAAGGAGAATATGTCAGCCCATGGCGAAATGAATACTACAAATATAATAAGATAATGCAAGAAAAATTAGGCCGCTCCGAAAATTAAGGGAACACGGCTTACAAAAAGGCAATAAAACAGGGAGAACTTTTCATTTGAGAAAAGTTCTCCCTATTTTTATGTTTGGGCAAGCTTACACCTTTAGCGGCTCATAAGGACCTTGTCGGGTTTTTGCGCAGCGAGGTGTAAACTTTTTTGACAAAAAAGTATAGGAGCGGTGTGAGTATCGCAGTCGAGAACGAATTGATCACTGTGGCCGGTAAACTCACAAAAGAGGCTATTAAAGCTGCTTTGAGTATCGACCCAGCCATTAATGCCTCCACGATCGACACACAATAGGTGGTAAATATCTTCGTAGCCCCTGCCACAACGGCGATCACGATAATATTTCGTTTACTATCATTGTATTTGAAAGTTTTGTATACGCCGGTGATCACTAAAGCAATGACAACAACTTCAAGCATTGTCAACCAGGAGGTCGCAGCGTAACCGTTCAAAATGTCAAAGCCACCTAAACCTATGATCCCAGCCAGCATACCGTTACGCAGCCCTAGAAATAAGATTGCTACCGCGGTTAAAGTGTTTCCAAAATGGATGAAGGGGCGACCTACCAAGGCGGGGATCGGAATGCGCAAAACCCAGATCCCTATGTAAATAATAGCTGCAAACAAGCCTGTTAATATAATTGCACGAAGAGAGTTTTTATCATTTTTAAGCATTTTTGTATCCTCCTTGAGATATTTGTTGCAAAAAATGAGGCAAAGCTGCCGAATAGTTTAAGCCTACTCGCCGATCTGTTCTAGTTGATCTTTGACTGATCGCATTTTTGATCAGGTCCATAGAGGCATTGGCTGCATTCTCTGGTGAACATTCATTGAGCAGCCCACTGAGTAATCCCGCAGCAAAGAGGTCGCCAGTGCCAAAAAAGTTGGTGGAGGAGCTTGGCCGGATGGCGAGCCATGGGTGTTTCTTGTTCCTTTCCTGACCCACGACTGCGATTTGTTTGTTGCTGGCAGGAATACCAGTGATTATCACGGCAGTGCTGTGAAATCTAGCTTGAAGTTTGCTGGCAGCTTGTTTGGCTTCACTGACACCGCCGAATAATAATTGAGGTTCCCCCAGCAGTAAACTTGCCTCTGTCAAATTAGGGGTCAAAACATCAGCCTGGTTAATGAGTGAACGCATTTCCTGAACATAATTCTGATCGAATCCTTGATACAGCTGCCCGTAGTCACCCATGACCGGGTCAAGTAAAACCAGCCCACGACTGGACTTTAAGGAAGACAAACTTTTTTGCCACTGGTGAAGCGATTTGATACCCAAATAACCCAAATATATTGCATCAAAAGAAAGATTAAGCTCGTGCCAGTGTCTGATAATACGTGTCATCTCAAGACTAAGATCCAAATACGTATTGTTTCCAAAGCCCCCAGTGTGTGTTGACAGCAAGGCCGTCGGTAAAACACTGACATTTAAACCGCTAGCACTTAGCAGCGGAATTGCTGTCGTTAATGAAACTTGGCCAAAACATGATAAATCTTCACTGACTAAAATCTTTTTGAACACAAAGCCGCCTCCTTTTTCGGTATGATTTAATTTAACTTTGAGTATAGCACCTTTTTAGGCAAAAATGAGGAGAAAAGGATACTTGGGGCGCCGGTCTGGAAGCAATTTAAAAATGAATAAAAATATTCTTGAAAATTAACCGAGAAAGTATTGGTTGGTGGAAAAATAAAAGAACAAAGAATTTCCGTTTAAGGAAGGCAAATGTTCCAATAATGGCGGTATTACTATGATTTGGAATAAGGGACTTGATGGTTTATAATATAATGGAATAACGCCAGAAAGAGACGGTATTTTTATTGCCATGGCGTTTTAAACCTGATTTTATCTGGAAATACATCATTAAATACGAAGATTCGTACCGAGGAGGATTATTAGTATGAAGAAAATTTTGGTGGTTGACGATGAAAAACCAATTACTGATATTATTAAATTCAATTTGAACAAAGAGGGCTATGACGTCTACGTAGCTTACGATGGCGAGGATGCAATTAAACAGGTTAAAGAAGTAGACCCTGACTTGATCATCCTCGATTTGATGCTGCCAAAGATCGATGGCCTTGAGGTAGCTCGCGAGATCCGCAAGACCCATGAAATGCCGATCATCATGGTTACGGCCAAAGATACCGAGATCGACAAGGTCTTAGGGTTAGAGATGGGTGCCGATGATTATGTCACCAAACCATTTTCCAACCGGGAGTTAGTCGCCCGTGTTAAAGCTAACTTACGGCGGCAAAATACAGTAGCTCAAGAGGCGCACAATAAAGAACAAGAAGAAAACAGCGACATCGTGATCGGTGATTTGGTAATTCATCCAGAGTCTTATACTGTGTCACGCCATGGAGAGAAGATCGAGCTGACTCACCGAGAATTTGAGTTATTGAATTATCTGGCAAAGCACATGGGACAAGTAATGACCCGTGAGCACCTTTTGCAGACTGTTTGGGGCTATGATTATTTTGGTGATGTCCGCACTGTGGATGTGACAATGCGACGGCTGCGGGAGAAAGTGGAAGATAATCCGAGCCGGCCAGTATGGCTGGTAACCAGACGAGGGGTTGGTTATTATCTCCGCAATCCTGAAACTGACTAGTTTAAAAAGCTATAGGGAATTGATTTATTTAGTTTGACAAAGCAACCTGGCAAGGTAGATCAATATCGAGCCTTGAGTTTTCCATTGTGATGGAGCTTTGTTTAGAAGTTCCTGAACCATTGATCGTAGAGTGCGACAAGCTAAAGCATTTCTAAAACAGATTATACTTGCTTTATGTGTCGATGTGGTATGAAATGTGAGTAATTGGCTTGTATAGCACCAAGGAAATTAATATGCTGGCCGTAGAAATACAGCCGGCTTTTTACTTATTGCAACGAAGTAACGGGAGAAAAAATTGAAAAAAAGATTACGAATTTTTCAATCCATTCATTTTAAAATAGCTTTGGTCTTCGTATTATTGTTGTTTCTAGCGTTTCAAATCGTTGGAGCAGTTTTTGTACAACGTCTGAAAAGCGAGAATTTGAAGGCTTTTAAACAGAGAGTTGAACTGACACCATACGTGGACAATTCACTGATTACAAGCCTGAGTTTGCCAAATTCTAACACAGCTAACAGAAGGATCAGTTCTACTCTGACAGGTATCAACAACCAAAATATTTCAGATGTCCAAGTTGTCGATGCTAAGGGAAATATTCGTGGTGAAGACAGTATCAATGGTCATGCGGTAGTTGGCCAAAGGACCACGGACAGCCATGTCAAAAACGTTTTGCAATCCGGTAGGTCATTTAGCGAGATAACTTTTAACCGACCTACTAATAAGCACTATTATGTTTCTATCACTCCGCTTTTTAGTTCCAGCGGAAATAACAACACCTTGGTTGGGGCCGTTTATTTACGAGCCGACTTAGAAACGGTTTATGACTCTATCGATGGAGTGACCTTGATTTTTGCGACCGCAGCAATTTTGGCGACGGTGATCGGCTTAGGGTTGGCAATTGTGATCTCACGGGCTATTACCCGGCCAATCGATGAGATGAAAAAGCAAACCGCCGAGATAGCCAACGGAAATTATTCAGGACATGTCCGTGTTTATGGCAATGATGAATTAGGTGAACTTGCGCAAGCAGTTAATAATTTATCAGTGCGGATCGAAGAATCGAGAGAACAATCAGAATCAGAGCGACGTCGGTTGGATTCTGTTTTGACTCACATGTCGGATGGTGTGCTGGCGACTGATAGGCGGGGCAAGGTCACGATCGTTAATGACATGGCCGCGGAATTTTTGAATATTTCGCCTGCAACGGCCAAGGATCAGTCAATTTTAGATATTTTAGGTATTCGCGAGCATTATACATTGCGAGATTTATTGGAAAGCCACGATACCATCGTCATAGATATGTCAGATAAAGATCATGATCAGATATTGAATGCCTATTTTTCATTGATCCAGCGAGAATCAGGTTTTATTTCCGGCTTAGTTTGTGTTTTGCATGACATCACCGAACAACAAAGGATCGACCGGGAGCGCAAACAATTTGTTTCCAACGTTTCCCATGAGTTGCGGACGCCATTAACCAGCTTGCGGAGTTATATTGAAGCCCTTAACGATGGTGCTTGGAAAGATCCTGAAGTTGCGCCTTCTTTCTTAAAGGTGACCCAAGAAGAGACTGACCGAATGATCAGAATGATCAATGATTTGCTCAGTTTGTCTCGGATGGATTCTGGTACAGCTAAGCTTGAATTGGAATTAGTTAATTTGAACGAACTCTTTACCTATATCTTGAATCGCTTTGATATGATGATCAAGAATGATACCAAAGGCGATGGAAAGAAACAGGTTAAAGATTACACTATCAAACGTGAATTTACCAAGCGCGATCTGTGGGTCGAGATAGATCCTGACAAGTTTATTCAAGTGATCGACAACATTATGAATAATGCGATCAAATATTCTCCAGATGGTGGCGTCATCACTTGCCGCTTGATCGAGACACATAATCACGTGATCTTGAGTATTTCCGATCAAGGCCTTGGTATTCCTAAAAAGGACATTGGGCGTATTTTTGATCGTTTCTTTAGAGTCGACAAGGCTCGTTCCCGTGCTCAAGGCGGGACCGGTTTAGGCTTGGCAATTTCACGTGAGGTGATTGAAATGCACCATGGCAGGATCTGGGTCGATTCCGTTGAAGGAAAAGGTTCGACATTCTATATCTCATTGCCATACGAAGAATATGGAGAGGAGGACCTGTGGAATGAAACTGAAGAATAATATCGTTCATTATGCATTAGCTGTTGCCGTTATTTTTAGTATTGCATTGTCCGCTACTCTGTGGGTCAATCCGACGTATTTGCAAAGTACTGACCGTAATAGTCAAAGTTCGCAAAAAAGTAATAGTTCTAATAATGATGAAGCTAAAACAGTTTTAGGAGATATATATCAACCCACCGTGATCGATTTTAATAATGGCAACCAAACAATGAGATTGGCCAGCAGCAAAGTTGATCTCATGCAAGAAATTCGCCATGACCTTGGATCCTGGAAAGTCAGTTCAGTGTCTGATGTCAAAAAATTATCTCGTCAACGCTATGAGAATTTTTTGCGCAGCGAGAACATGGTTTTGTTGGTATTTCCGGATAAAGTAGCCCCCAAAGACCTGACTGACATTTTTAAAGATATCCCTAAAAAGATCCAGAATAAGAAGTTTAATCGAGTAGCTATTGATCTGAAGAAAAAGTCAAGTGTTTATTTGCTTAATGATAATAATTATGAGGTCACAGATTTATCGCTTAAAAATGGCAAATATACTAACTTAAAAAAGATAGTTTCGTCTGATGATACTCAACAGATGCCAGTAAGCTTGAAACGTTTCGATGGTAAATATATAAACTTTTACACAAATAAGATTCAGATCCCACAGTATAGTTATTTAGTCAATAAAGACTCGGCCAGTATTTTTGTGACCCGACTGTTGGGAACAAGCAATTCTTCCGTCAATTCTCGTAAAGAGGATCAGCAGACAGTTTATTTTGATAATGCTGGTCAGCGTTTGGCGGTGGAAAACAAAACTGGTGTCATAAATTATTCGAACTATTCTCATGAAGTAGGCAAAGATTCTACATTATCTGATAATTTAAATCAAGGATTCAGACAGCTAGAAGAGACTGGCCGGCTCCTGGATGATGTGAGGTACGATGAGTATGATCCAGCTAGTCAACAGATCACATATCGCTCGTATATCAATGCCTTTCCAATTTTGGCGGATAATAATTATGGAACTTACCAGATCAGATTGGCAAGTGCTGGCGGTGAACAGACTAATTTTTCGCTATATTCGCTGCAAGTCCCAGTTCCATCAAAACAGCAGTCCGTTGAACTGCCTGCGACTCAAGATGTTTTGAACGATTTAAGTCAGGCCGGGATCGATTTAAAGAAGATCAAAGGCATTCGAATCGGCTATAAGGCACAGTTAAACGACACCTCTAAGCAGGTCGTCGATCTGGTTCCAGCCTACTTTATTTTGTATAACGGTTCTTGGATCGATCAACAAACCATACTCTCTGGAAAGGTATCTTAAAGAAAGGCGGTAACAATTTGAATTTTAAAAGAATTGAATGGATCTTTTTAATTGCTTTTATCGCCTTGGATATTTTTCTGATTGGGGCTTATTATAATCAGAATGGCGTTCAAACTGAGAGTGATACTTCGAGTTCGCGGACAACAAACTCTGTTATGCGCAGTTTGAAAGATGATCAAATCTCTTATCCCGCTAATTTATCTAATAAAGAAGATAGTGCCTACTATATTGCCAGTCCAAACAGCGATTATTTAGAGCAAAATGCTAATAAATTAAGCGTTGATCAGACTAGTTATGAGAAAGCAGATAGGAAATTAACGGTTACCCTTGACAGAAGAGTTAAGATCAAAGATCTTGATCACCCTGATCAAAGCCTAGATAGTGTTGTCAATGATGAGTCACGTGTGCTTGAAGGTGAGAAATATCGGTATGATAGAAACTTATCTAATTCAAGTGAGGTCGTCTATACTCAAATGGTTTATGGCAAAAGTGTTCCTTCTGAACAAGGTCAGCTTAAATTTGATGTCAAGGGGGGCTATGTGACCGGATATTCACAGTCTTACTTGGAAAATATTCAAATTTTGCGAGAAAAGAAACCCACGATCAGTGAGAAAAGAGCTTTGATTTGGTTATATCAGTACAACAAATTGCCGGCTAATTCCAAAGTTAATTGGGGGCAGTTAGGATATACCAAATTGTTGAGTGTTAATGGCAGCACTGTTTATATTCCAACTTGGGTTTTCTCCGTCAAAACAGGCGGCAATACGATTTATCGGCGGATAAATGCTTTCAATGGTGCCGTGATGGATCAATAATGCGAAAATAAATTTTTCCGAGACTTATCTTTAAAATCAAGGTAAGGTCAAGAAAGCTTAAACAAAAAGACGAGGCACACTAAATGCCTCGTCTTTTTGCTTGCTTCCGTAATGTTTTTTCATATTTAGTGCATTCATCATTTGCCGAGGTAGCCGATAAACATGGCAATAACCAGGATCAATAAAACTAAAGTCGTGATCCAGACATATAATTTATCATTTTCTTTCGCAAACGCATAAATCGAAACTACTACTCGTAAAACCGGCGTCAAGATCAAGAGAAATAAACCAAGCATCGTAATGGCAAATGGTCTAAGCGCAGCAGTACCTTGGAAAATCGCACTAAAAGAGGTCGGAAATACGCCGGTAGGATAGCCAGTTTTGCCGGTAACTAGTGCTAAGGCTAGTCCAATAAGTATTACGATTGCGGAAGTTATGACACCTATACGCAATACTTGACCGATCACTAATTCGATCTTGGCCATTTCTTGACGTCTTTTTTGTTCTTCTTCACTCATCCAAAGTTCACCCCAAATCCCTTAAGGAACATTTGCAGACCGATCAAAAATAAGATGGGAATAAAAATTTTGCGCAGCAATTTTGCTTCTAAGTGCTGCATTAAGCGGGAACCCAGAGTTGCACCGGTTAAGATCCCTAACGCGAGGGGGGCAGCTATCTCAGGCTTGATCGAGCCATTAAAGAAATAGACGGTTGCGCTGGCTGCAGCTGTTACACCCATCATCAAATTGCTGGTCGCACTCGAAGGCTTGAGCGGCATTTTCATGATGGCGTCCATAGCGATGACCTTAAAAGCTCCACTCCCGATGCCCAAAAGTCCGCTGGCCAAACCTGCGCCAAACATCATGGTAAATCCGCCGGGGACATTTGATACCTGATAATCGACCTGGCGAGCACTTGCCTTGTCATAGTAGCTGCTGTTGAGCTTTAATTTTTCTGATAAATTGTCTGGTGACACTTTTTTAATGTCTTTCGAGCCGGCCCGCATCTTGATCAGCATGTTCCACGATGAGAAGATCAAAAGCAGTCCAAAAAGAATGTAGATGATCTGAGGTGCCAGGATACCAGTCAAGATCGCACCCAGTATCGCGCCGACCGTCGTAGCAATTTCTAGGAACATCGATACACGTAAGTTGAGCATGTCATCTTTTAAGTAGGCGATCGAAGCACCGGAACTGGTGGCAATGACTGAAATAACGCTGGCTCCGATTGCATATTTGATGTCAAGTCCTAAAGCAATCGTCATAATGGGGGTAACGAGCATACCTCCGCCAATGCCGAAGATTGCTCCAATGATTCCCGCGAATAAGCCGACTGCGGCTAAGATCCAAATTGAATTGATCAAGTTCTGTCTTCCTTTCGCAAATAATAAATAAACTTGCGGTTCACTGTAAAGATAGTTCCATTATACATGAAAGAAAAAACTGAGCAATGCCTGCTAATTGCTGCATGTGGTCAATTCTGTGTGCCCTAGTATTCACGCCAAATTATTTCCTAATGTTTAAGCAATGCTTGGATGATCGATCTTGAATTAAATGTGTGAGAATCTACGCCTATAATGGAAAAAAGGATGTGAACCTGTTAGTATAGACAACGGAAACCGTAAGAAAGGGATAACTCTGAATGCCGCAAATTGATAAAGAAGATAATTTAAAAGTCAGCATCTTGGCAAGTGGAAGTACAGGAAATGCTACATATCTTGAGACTCCTGGACATAAAATATTGATCGATGCAGGCCTGTCGGGTAAAAAGCTCGAGGAGCTCATGCATTCTATCGGTCGAACGCTTAAAAGCGTCGATAGTTTGTTTGTCACGCACGAGCATACCGATCACTGTAAAGGTGCAGGCGTGTTAGCCCGCCGCTATGGGCTGGATGTCTATGCAAATGAGGGCACATGGGGTGCCATGAGCAAGCGGATCGGGCAAATACCCGTTGGGCAGAAACATATTTTGCCAGCTGGACAGGTGCAATCATTGGGCGGACTGGATGTGGAAAGTTTTAGCGTTTCCCATGACGCTATTGATCCGCAATTTTATGAGGTTCATTATCATGGAAAGTCGTTTGTGATCATCACAGATACGGGCTATGTGTCTGACAGAGTATGCGGCACCATCAGGGATGCAGACGGTTACTTATTTGAATGTAATCATGATGTCGAAATGTTGCGGATGGGCGGGTACCCATGGCCCTTGAAGCAACGGATCTTAAGTGATACAGGTCACCTGTCCAATGAAGATGGTGCCAATGCTTTGATGGAAACGCTGGGGAATCGGACAAAGCAGATCTATTTAGGACATTTGAGTCAAGAAAACAATGTCAAAGCACTGGCACATATGACCGTTCAAACGATCATGCAGGGTCATGATCTGGCAGTCGATCACGATTTTGCCTTGCTGGATACAGATCCTTATCAGGCGACGCCATTAACGGTAATATAAAAAGATATTAAGGCTCTAGCCATAATTTTTGAAGTGTCCTATAATTACTAGACATAAGTCTGATGATTATGGACATTTTATTTATTATCAGCTATTTTCTCTCTTGCATTGTCACATAAGTTTTTATTGATAGATTCTTATAACTGCATGTGAAGGTAAAAAGTGAGCGACTAAAAATATTAGGTAAAACGAAAGAAAGATATTTCTCATATGAAGAATAACTTAGGAAAAAACAGGGTCCATTTGTGAGTAATAGACCCTAAAAGGGGCTGGGACAAAACTAGTGTTTAGATAGAAAATTGGCTGCAGAAATCGATATTTGATTTCTGCAGCCAAT
>CAKPZY010000050.1 GCA_934215475.1 uncultured Ligilactobacillus sp. | reverse complement strand
CTTGGCTAAGTTATTAATTAATTTTTTTGATGTTACCAGCGGCGAAATTACTTTTAATCAACAGCCAATTAAAATGATCGATAAACATACTTTACGTAAGTTTGTTAATTATGTTCCCCAGGATCCGTATATTTTTGCAGGCACAATTGAAGATAACCTGCGGTTAGGGAACCGTGCACAGATTGAATTAGCTGACATTAGACAAGCTTGTAAACTAGCGTTAATCGATACTGATATCGAAAGGATGCCGCTACAATATAGGTCTTTATTAGATGAAAATGGCAATGTACTATCAGGTGGGCAACGGCAAAGAATTACGATTGCTAGAGCTTTGCTATCCCCAGCTGAAGTTTTGATTTTTGATGAATCGACTAGTGGGCTTGATGCAATTACGGAGAAAAAATTAGTTGATAATTTAGTTAATTTAAAAGACAAAACTATTATCTTTATTGCACACCGCTTAGCAATTGCTAAGCGCACTAATAATATTTTAGTACTGCACCAAGGAAAGTTAGTGGAACAAGGAACACACGCTGAATTAATTCAAAAACAAGGATATTATTATGATCTAATTCAGAGTTAAGGGGATAATTTCTCGTGGATAAACGTTTTTTAGAAAGCAGTGAATTTTATACTGCACGCTATCATAATTTTTCAACTTTACTGATTTTACCAACTACCTGTCTAGTAGTCATAGTCCTTCTTTTTTCCTTTTTCGGGAAAAAAGAAGTCATCATTGACGGTGTGGGTACTACTGCCACGATGCAAACTGTACCAACAATTCAAGCAACAGCAAATAGCGCAATAAAAAATAATTATTTGGCAGAGGGTAAATATGTACACCAGGGACAAACTCTGTTGGTTTATAATAACGTCCTTAACCACAATAAATTAAGCTTATATGAAACTCAAGCTAAAAAGTTTACACAGCAGATTGCAGCATTAGATACATTAAAAAATGGAATAACAAACAATACAGATTCTTTTGAAGAGAACGATACTTTTGGTTATCGGCAATTGTTACAAAGTTACCTTAAACAGCGACAAGTTTATCAAACTGAAAATCAAATGTTAACGCAAAAGTCAGCTAGTACCCAGCAAAAACAGACCTCATTAACTCAGATAGAACAACAAGTTGTTGAGCGCAATAATGCTAATTTGACTGCCTATCAAGCGTTATATCAAGCAGTTAATAATGATAGCGGTTATGATAAAAAGGCTAAGTACAGTTACATTTACCAAGAATACAAAAATAAGCTTGCGAGCGCAACGGATAACACGGATAAAAGTGGCATTAAAGAGGATTACCTGACCAATATCCAGCAAGAAATTGATACCTTGCAAGATACTGTTGCATCTGCCAAAGCTCAAGTTGAAGAATTAAAAGAGTTTGACGATACTAATTATAGCGTTGCAATGAATCAGCAGAAAATGCAAACGTTACAAGACGATCAAATGAATGCAGCAGTGCAGGATCAGGTTAAAGCAAAACAAAATTTGCAGGAGATAAAAACAAACATTGCTAATTTAAAGACTGATAACAAAAAGTATAAAATTAAAGCACCTAAAACTGGCGTGATACATACTACTGAACAATATCAAGGAGCAAAATATGTTGGTAACGGAGCTAGTTTAGCAGAAATTTATCCTGTTTTACGGCAGCAAAAGTATCTAAAAATCAAGTCCTATGTGCCAACAACTGATATTTCATCAGTAAAAAAGGGACAACAATTACGATTTAAGGTCACAAGGAATGTCCCAAAACCGGTTTTGTTAACTGGTAAGATCAAGCAAATCAGCGTTTCACCAATAACAATCAACCATGGGAATTATTACCTCGTGACAGCTACAGCAAAAATCAATTCAAAGCAAAAGAAATTGTTAAAATATGGAATGGAAGGAACGACTTCAGTAATTACTGGCAAAGAAACCTTTTTTAATTATTACAAAAATAAGCTGCTAAACAAAGAATAAATAATACTCAATTAAGTGAGTGTATTAAAAGTTAATCACTTAGTGCATCAGGCAAAAAATCGTATCCTGTAATAATTGGGATACGATTTTTTATGTCTAGCTATCTTTATTGTAATTAGAGGAAACCAAATCTTTAGAGATCTTGATTGAGAAGATACTTATTGTTCTATCGTTTGTATCAATAGGATATAAAACTTAGGAGTCAATTTTTTAACTGGCGTAATTTTTTTCTTTTTAACTTTTTTTCCAGTTCTTTACGAGGCTCGTAGGCTATTCCGAGACAATCAAGTTTTACTTCTATAGTCATTATTTCTTTTTTGGTAGCAAGATAATCAGAAAATAGCGAAACAACTAAAGCCAAAATAAGGGATATCGCAATAGTTTTAGTAAAATCTGCAAAATAATAGTGACCAACGTTTTTAAAGACATAACTTGCAAGAATAAAACAAAGTGCTCCTAAGATAAAGTTTCTTGAAGCTTTTCGGAAATAAAAGTTTCGTTGTAGTAATTTGTTTCTTTTAAGTATCAAATATTTATGGTCTAAGTATTTCATTAAAAGGTTCCTTCTTTCCAATGTTATGGGGGGATTTCTCACAAATGGACCCTCTTATTTATTACCAAAAAGGCGTTTAAAGAAGCCTTTCTTTGGTTGTTCTTTCTGTTGGTTGTCAGTTGTATTATTTTGTACTGGTGCATTTTTTTCTTCTTTAGCAGGTTGTTCCAGTTTCTCAATTCTTTTTTGATCAGATAAATGAAGTTGCTGTTCTTGGTCGACTAGTTTTTGAGAATTTTCAAGGCGTTTTTGCAGTTCTTTAATCTGCTCCCTATAAAAATTGTTTTGATCCTGTAAATCCTTAATTCTATCTTTTTGTAAACTTTCAACTGTGTCAACTTGTTTGCGTGGTTTACGGGTTGACGTAGCTGAATGGCTAGTTTCCATGTACTTTTTGATCTGCTTTTCGGATTTAGTGTCAACTATATATTTATTGTCAACCTTCTTTGGTTGACTGTTAAGAGGCAGCGAACGAATTACTTTGTGTATATATTGGCGAGAAACGTTTAATTCATCAGCCAATTGTTTTATGGTTTTGGACATATTTTAGATACCTCATTTTTTGTTAAATATGTTTATTGTCTCTATCTAATTCCCTTAAACGTTCTTCAATTTCCTGCATTAACTGTGCTCTTTTTTCTTCAGAAATGTTATTTTCTATTTTTGGCGGAAGTGTTTCTTTTTGTTTAATAGGTTTCGGAGAATAGTTTTTATAGACACGTTTTTTGGAATTTTGTTTCTCTTCTTTCGTTAAAGAATTGTTGTTTTCAATATTTGTAACCCTCTTACGTACCTCATACCAAGAACTTTTTGAAAAATCATCTTGATCATTGGCTTCTGCTTTCCAAGTAAAACTATAACCAGTAACCTTATTTCCGCGTCCTTTGTGCAGTTTCTTTATAGAAAAGCCTTTAAATATAGGTGATAATTCTTCGCGACAAATTTTTAAAACACGTCTGTCTATATCAGTTGTTCTGTAAGATTTTGGAATATCCAGAATTTCTCGAAAATCTTGAATTGTGAAATCGCGTCGACCTACTGTTCTATATTGTTTTATTAGTCTAAATAGGGTCTTTGAATAAGTACTTCGGAGATTAACAAATTGTTCTAAACCAAATCTTGTCCAAGTACTTAGCTGGTTAAATAGTCCTTTAAATTTAGGATTTACAGCAATTGTAACGATTTGCTTTTTTCTATCAATACTATATTCAGTAAAAGCTACAAACTTTGTAAGAATGCGACCGTCATCTGTCCAAGCACTTAAAGATAGTAATTTGTCGTATGTGGAACTTAAATCTTGTACAAAGGTTTCTCCATGCCGATCATTTTTACTTAAGTTTCTTAAATCTTCGAATGCAAATGTTATTTCTGTTGTTCCTTTGTCTCTAACTCTAGAAGCAATTGAAAAAAAGAGATTCATTTCTCTTGAATTAAATTTACGAAGTGGTACAGAGTTAAGCCGATTTTCATATTTTACAATTTCATTGACCACGTAATCATCTCCAAATACAGTAATAATATAACTTTTATATATTTAGACTACATCATTTATTTTGAGTCGTCAATAAATGGCAGAAATGTCGTCAAAATGCGGCAGAAATGTCGTCAAAATAGCGGCAGAAATGTCGTCAAAACGCGGCAGAAATGTCGTCAAAAGGACTCTGTGTTCTTACGCTCCCAAGGGGTATAGAACTCCTAAAGAGGTTTTAAAGAGGTTTATAAAGAGTTATTAAAGAAGCTCAAGCCCAAAAATAAGATCAAAAACAGCTCGGTACCCTCGCCTAAAAGGTATGAGAGAAGAACACTCTCACATTAAACTCCACTCGCTTTGCTCATTGCGCAGTCGCCTCCGGCTCCTTTGCTAAGTTCAAAACATGTTGACAGAAAATCTTCGGGCACGCCCTCAGAGCAAGCGCCTCAACTGCTAATAGTTCCCAACCACCTGACCAA
The DNA here is from genome assembly GCA_934215475.1 of uncultured Ligilactobacillus sp. Lineage (GTDB taxonomy): Bacteria > Bacillota > Bacilli > Lactobacillales > Lactobacillaceae > Ligilactobacillus. Next base: position 8,311 of record CAKPZY010000050.1, on the reverse strand, counting down.
GCTCCAAAGTACTAAGGGCAACCGAGGGCCAAAACAAAAGCCCTGTTACTACAACAGAGCACTGATTTAACGATTCAAGCCGTTTATTTAGCTGGCGAGGTATTTTACCGGTGTTGCCAAAATTTGAGCCGTGAAAGTTTGAAATCGGTCAAATAATGCGTCATCTGCAAGGCACACCAGGAACTAAAGGCAAGCGCCAGGGCTAAAACAATAAAACCTACGATCCCTAGAATAATAGAACCCACGTAATGATCGGTATGTAAGGCCCAGACCGTCTTATATAACCAAGAGAAGCCCAAACCATGCCAAAGGCCGTCATAGAGCACATTTTTTAGGACAAACAAATTGAAACAAACGAGGAGCAAAGTATTGGCGATTGCTAATAAAGTTACCATGGCATGTTGCCAAAATTGCTTTTTCTCGGCCGCTGCTATTTGTTCTCTTTGATAATTCAACTCTTGTTGCTGGTCAAGAACTGCATTGCGAGCTTTGTTTAAATCACTAAAAATTGATTGCTGAAAAGTAGCTATATCAAGCTGCTCACGTTTATCCTGGAGGATCTGGTCAATTTGTTGATGATACCAAGCCTGTTCGTCTTTTAAGGCGGCTTGTTGCTTTTTTTCAAGTTCAGTGGCATTAATTGCCTGGTTAAGCTGTTTTTGTGTTTCTTGCTGGATAGTTTCCTTAAACTTTGGCATTTCAGCTAAATGAATTTTTCCTTCGTGAAAAGCCTGTAACATTTCATCAACTAATTCCGCGTTACTTTTTTCCCCACTCATCTATGCGGTCCCCTTTCTGGTTTTTTCTGTGTTGGTTCAGTTTGAGCTTGCGCTTTGGACTGATGTGCTTGCTTTTGTCGGGTCATTTCAGTTTGAAAACGTTGTTGAAAATCACGGCCGATCTGCCGGCGTTCTATGAATTTTCTAATTCGTCCTGTAAGTTCTTGTAAGCCGTCTTTAAAGTACTGTAATCCGTTTGTAAGTGGGCGTACTGCGATTCTAAGTCGTTCAAGGCGGTTGTGAGTGTCTGATTGTGCTCGTTGAGTGCGGCCAGTTGTGACTGCAAGGTGGTCAAGACCTGGTTTTCTTGATTCAAGTAACGGTTTTCGTTGTTCAATTGCTCGAGCAGCTGTAAGAGGTCGCTGGTCGTTTGAAATTTCAGCTTGTTTTGAGGTTTGTTGTTCTCGTCGCGCCAACTCATGTAAAAGCGCCTCCTTGTCATAGTCTGTCCCTAAACGGACCCCACGGGCCCGCCGTTGCTTTTGATCAGCGTCTAGAAACGCATATGAGATGTTTTTGCCCCGCAAAGCTACATTTACCCCAGATTCACCTAAATGAGCTGAGAAGGCCTCATATGAGCTCACAGTGGGGTCTTGCATGGCTTCATCAATGCGGTGGCGGAGATCAGCCATGTAAGAATATTTTTGGGCCTGCGTCAAGTCCTGTTCAGTTTGTGACTGATGTTCGCGGACTGGTGGCAGAATGTGCCAGCCTTGGGCTCGGGCTAATTCGTCATTAGCGTGGCGGATCCGGCTGACCACGTGACCGCGTTTTTCGTCTAATTTTTTACCCGTCGCTAAGTTGACCTTATTGACGATAATGTGGTTGTGTAAGTGGTGATTTTGACCGTCTAAATGCGTATAAACCGCACTTTGATAGTCCGGATAAAGTTTTTTGGCTAAGTTCACGCCGAAGTCATTAGCGGTTTGCCAATCCGCTTGGTTTAAAGGGTCTAATTCGTTATCCGCAAAAGACTGGGTAATCCGGAAGACTTGATTACGTTTTTGAGTTTGCTGATACAACCGGCGGACCGCACGGAATTGGTCGTTAGCGATCAAAGGATCAACGCCATTAGTGCCGCCCACGGCCACAGCCCGACAATGCAGTAATTCAGCCGGTTGTTTTAAATCATGGTCCGCTAACCAAGTTTGCGTGTCGTGATGTAAAGGGGTATTTTTACCCAGACCATACCCCAGCGCAAAAGTAGCACTGGCGGCGTTACTTACTTTCGCAATTGTTGCCATAATTTGCGATACTCCTCTCGCGTTGCTTGTAAAGCAGCTAACAGTTGTTTAGTTTGGGGCTGTGCCGGTTGTTGATTCAACTGCCGAGCAACTTGATTTAAATTAGTTCCTTGGCGACTTAACTCCAATAAAAGTTCTTTAGTAGCCGCGTGATCAAAATAGGGCTGCCGCAGCTTAGAATTCAACGCCAGTTTTTTAGCATAACTAGAAATGGTCAAACCATAAGTTTGCGCCGATAATTTTAATTTAGTGTACTCAGTTTGATCCAAACGAAAATTAATGCGTTTGACTTGCCGTTCATTGTCCGATTTAAGATTAGACAATTAATTTACCTCCTTAAAAGCGACAACATTAAGCTGCATTATTCATTTAGCTTCCTGTTGAAAAATGTAAGGATCAACGTTTATGATTTATGCACGTTTACCCTAACATTTTTGGTTTAATACTGCAAGCTTTCGGAATGACATACAAGTTACTAGCGTAATTTGTCTTGATTCCTGCTTGAAAAGAGGGCTTTTTGTTGTACAAAAATTCCCCCTTTTATCCCCCTCAAAAAACGCCCGCTTTTCGTGACGAAAATGAGCTGAGACCGTCCCTTTTTTGTGCCAAAAAATGTGACCGAAAAAAGCCTAAAAAAATAACCCGCATTTGTCGTCACAAAGTGGGTTATTTTTCCTAAAAGCAGACCGCCTAATTTTGGTCCTGTTCGGTCCGAAATTGAGCCAGCCATTGAGAAACATTTTTGAGATCTTCGAGCTGCCAAAAGTTGCCGTTCCAGTGCATAGAATCCGCAATGGCAGTTAATTGCTGCATTTACTGGTCCATTAAAGTTGCCAATGTATAACTTATATGCTATATTATATGCACGGAATAATATAGCATATAAGTTATATTGAAAGGCGCTAATGGTATGTATGAAATAGAAGTTTACGAAGATAGGAACGGTTATAGTGAGATCAAAGCTTGGTTAGATAGTCTAAACGAGAGCAAACAAAAAGATGATCAGAAAGTACTGAAAAAGGTGCGTTATCAGTTAAAAATTTTGGAAGAATTAGGAACTGATATTAGGCCCCCACATTCAAAGGTGCTCAAGGGCTATAAATATCCGGTTATGGAATTAAGACCACAACCAGAAAGAATTTTCTATGCAAGTTATGACGGCGAAAAGTTTGTATTATTAAGTCACTATACGAAGAAGCAAAATAAAACCGACAAAAGACAAATTGAACATGCAATTACGCTATTAGAAGATTGGTTAACAAGAAAAGGAGAATAATGATGAGATTAGCAGATTTAGAAACAAGCTTTTCTTCAATCCCAACAGATGAAAAGTTTATTATTGATACTATGGCTGAATTATATGCCGAACGGATTAGAAATAATGTATCACAACAAGAACTAGCAGAACGAATTGGTATGAAACAGCCACAAGTAGCTAAACTCGAAATGTTGGAATCTGTGCCAACACTAAAGACCTTAAACCGGTACGCTAAAGGGTTGGGACTAAAATTAAAAGTAGGTTTAGTTCCTGCTTAAAAGATAAAAACAAAAAACGCCTTCTAAAAATTTTAGAAGACGTTTTTTATTTTACATGACCTGGACATTATAGACAGTTTTAAATGATTTTGCTTAAGTCCTTTTATTTTTTATCATATCGTGAATGACAATTCCAATAAAAATTATTAATATAATTAACTTAGGTCCTGTTTGATACAAACCACTTAGGATATTTGGGTAAAAAAACGAAATACAAATAAGTATAAGAAAGATTAATCCAAGAATTGATAATGCATTGTTAATTAGTTTATTGAAGTCCTGCATTTACTGGTAACACCTTCGTAAAATAATTATAGTCAAACCAAATTCCACTGGTAATTTTATTAACATTTAAGCCTGCGATACCACAGGCAACCTGTACAACCCTTGAGGGGGCATATACACCGCCTACAACGACACCTACACTAACTGCTGTCCGTAAAGTAGCTTTGCTTAAATAAATACGCGCATAATTCCAATGAAATTTAATAGCGGTTTTTCCAGCTTTTAAAATTACACCCATATTATTTTGTCCCTTTATACTATATTCAGTATTATCAGGAGCAATAACTTGGGTATTAGGATTGGTTAGCGTTGCTTGATTAATTTGTGCATTAGTTGCAGCAAGCTGTGCTTTTACCGCATTAAATTCTTCAGGTGAGACCACTTTGGCTAGATTATCTTGTACTATAAATTCCCGTCTTTGTTCATTAAATGAGATATATGTATTAGCAGTATCGGCTAAGCTTTGCGATATATTAGGGGAACTTTTTTGTTGTGAACTTATAGCATTGTTCTCGTCGGTTTCATCAGCAAAAGTATTTGCTGATGTTCCACCTAACACACCTAGAGCTAAAACAGTAGTACTTATAAGCAGAAAATTATTAAGTTTCATTTTTTATTTCTTTCATGATACAAATTATTACGCGTTGAATATAACAAAATATATTTATATTGTCTAATGATTTGGCAATTGGAAAAACCTGAATAAAGAATTGTGCAAGTAGCTGAAGTTCTTTTAAAAGTAAGATTGCTTTAGTAGGTTTTTGTTTCTCCATAAATTAATTACTTTGTTCTGGTATTTGCTTAAAAACACTCATGCTATCCAAAATCAATATTATCTAACATTTCTTCGGTACTAGCTTGATCTAAGCCTAAATAAGCGAGTGTCATGGCCTCACTGCTGTGATTAAGCAGGTGCATGACCAGTCCAATATTGTAGTTAGATTGGACATAGACACGGTAAGCGCCGGTTTTGCGCATGGTGTGTGTGCCTAAATAGTCCAAACCTAAGAGATCACCCACTTTACACATTATTTTATAAAATTGTTTTTCTGTGATGTGTTTTTCGGGGTGCTGCAGGGACGGAAAAAGCCAAGGCGAGACTAAATTCTCTTGTTGCAACCAGTTTTGATAGGCTAATAAATCGCCTACGATTGGTTTTAAGTATAAATGGTTGGCTTTGCCCGTCTTTTGGTCGTGGAGATATGCGTTGAGATGCACGTTACCCTGTTCGTCGAAGACGTCGGCCCGTTTCAGCCTTAGAATGTCACTGACCCGCAACAAAGTTGCTTTGCCAACTTGGAAAATGGTGTAGTTACGGGTCCCGGCTTTAAAATCTTCTTGTAAGCACCGTTGGACTTGGGTTAAAACATTGGAATCTTTGATCGGTAACACTTTTTGTTCCATAAAAAAACGCCCCTTTTTTAGGGGCTATTTTTATATCTTTGTGGTTATTTTCGCCCCTTGTTTTTTAGCTTATCATTTAGAGGCTGATTTAGCAACTTTTTCGAGGGTCCATTACTGTATTATGGACCCTATTTTTTCGTTGGCTATGTAAGGAAACATAGTAAAAATTAGTTTTGAAAATTATCTTTATTCTAATTAAATAAAGGATTATAATAACATTAAGAATTACTTTAGTTTTTTAAAAATTTCTTATGAAAGAAGCATGCGACTATGAGAAAAAATGTGAGTTTAGATGCATATGAAGTTTTGTCTGATAACGATCTTGTCTCTGTAGTAGGAGGATCAGATAAGCATAATGTATTCTATCAACTTGGGAAAATAGCTGGCAAAGGCCTATATTGGTTTTGCAAAGGATCTTCGGCAATTAAGGGGTGACATATTATGAAAAATTTGGATCAATATCAATCGTTAACAACTAGTGAACTTTCTGGAATATCTGGAGGCGGTAAGCTGGGCTGGGTTGGCCTTGCACAGCCTATTTATGATTTTGCACGAGGGGTTTGGAAGGGATTTTATAGTTCTGTAAAGAAGCATAAATAAATTCACAATTAGAAGTTACAGCTAATAAAAAAGTGGTAACTTCTTTTTTATATAAGGACAATATAAAATGTTAAATTTTTTAAAAATCTTTTTGTTTTCATCTGTAATACAATTAATTTTATTGGGATTAAGTAAACTAAATATCAGTTTTTATGCTATTTTAGGTGTGGCATTGCTAATTTATATTTGTTTTACTTTGTATATTTACCAATATATAAAACAAATAAAACCTTCTAGGCTAAATTTTAGTACGTATATCTATATATTCCTTATAGCCATTCTTTTTGTTGGCATTCAAGGAGTTGGAATTTATATCACAGGTCAATACAGCAACGATGATTTTCTTTCATCAACAAAAGTATTTGGCATATTTTTGCCATATGTTGTTTTATTTGGGCCTGTGTCAGAAGAATTAATGTTCAGATTTTATCTACCCAGTATTTTTAAGCATAAATTGATTGGCATTACTTTTTCCTCTGTGATATTTTCAATAATTCATTCTCCTTCAAATATAATTATGTTCTTTTATTATGTTTTATTTTCTTTGGCATTGTTTTTTGTTTTAGAAAAAACTAAATCAATTAGATCCAATATCTTATTACATTCCGTTTATAATATGTTAATTGTTATCACTTCAGCTTTTTAAAAATAGTATGTTAGTTTACAAAAATTAAAGATCTGAATTACTTGGTTTCTCTAAAAATGGTTGGGTATTAGGTATTGGGTTTTGTAACCATCTTAATACCAAACTTTGTAGTAGGCTTAAAAGCCTAAGATGTTCATTTTTCTTTAGAAAAGGGTGAATTATGGCTTTTTTTAATAAAAATATTAAATATGTTTCGCAAATAGATGAAGCTGATTGTGGAGTTGCTTGTTTAGCTATGATTTTAAAACACTATGGCTCAACTACCTCACTAGCTTATTTACGGAATCTTGCTAAAACAGATAACGAAGGTACGACTGCATTGGGCTTAGTTAAAACGGCAAATAAATTAGGCTTTGATACTAAAGCACTTAAAGCTGATATGTCTCTTTTTGATATTTCTGATTTACCCTTGCCTTTTATTGTGCATGTTGTTAAAGATAAAAACTTACTACATTACTATGTTGTTTATAAAGTAACAGGAAACAATATCTTGCTTGCTGATCCGGATAATACTGTCGGAGTAATAAAAATGACTAAAGAGAATTTTGCTAAAGAATGGACCGGGGTTGCCCTCTTCATGGCGCCTAAGCCTACTTACCAGCCAACTAAGCAAAAGAAAAGTTCTCTTTTTTCTTTTATTCCCAATATGGTACAACAAAAGAAACTGATAATTAATATTGTTTTAGCGGCCTTATTAATTACTTTAATTAGCATTGTCGGTTCCTATTTCCTGCAAGGTGTTATTGATACATACATTCCTAACAATATGCGCAATACTTTGGCAATCATTGCCTTAGGGTTAATTGTTTTTTATATTTTTCAAGCAATCTTTACCTATGCCCAAAATTTCTTATTAGCTATCTTAGGACAACGGTTGTCCATTGAAATTATTCTTGGTTATATTCGACATATTTTTGATTTACCAATGGAATTTTTTGCTACACGCAAAGTTGGTGAAATTGTTTCACGGTTTTCAGATGCCAGTAAAATCATTGATGCTTTGGCTAGCACTGTTATATCAATGTTTTTAGACGTCGGTATTGTGGTTATTATGGGGATTATTCTAGCCATTCAGAGTTTAAAGCTCTTCTTATTAACTATTGCGACCTTACCAATTTATTTGGTGGTTATTTTGGCCTTTGCTAAAGCATTTGAACGTTTAAATCAAAAAGAAATGGAAAGTAATGCCGTTTTGAATTCTTCAATTATTGAAGATATTCACGGAATAGAAACGGTGAAAGCTTTGAATAGCGAGGAACAGCGTTATCAAAAAATCGATTCCGAATTTGCCGACTTCCTTAAAAAAGGGCTTGCTTATACTAAAGCAGATGTCTTGCAACAGGCCATTAAATTGGTAATTCAATCATTATTAAATGTGTTAATTTTATGGGTTGGGGCATTATTAGTAATTCATAATAATTTATCGATCGGTCAGTTAATGACATTCAATGCTTTATTGGCTTACTTTATTGAACCGCTACAAAATATTATTAACTTACAACCGAAATTACAAAGCGCACGAGTAGCTAATAATCGTCTGAATGAAGTTTTTTTAGTCGAAAGTGAATTTAAAAAATCTAGAGCACTTACTGACTATAGGCAACTGCAAGGACCAATTAGTATGCAGCATGTTAATTATCGTTATGGCTATGGCAAAAATGCCCTTGAAGATGTTAGCTTCAACCTTGTTCCAAATGAGAAAATTACGATCGTGGGGATGAGTGGTTCAGGAAAATCGACCTTGGCTAAGTTATTAATTAATTTTTTTGATGTTACCAGCGGCGAAATTACTTTTAATCAACAGCCAATTAAAATGA
>CAKPZY010000049.1 GCA_934215475.1 uncultured Ligilactobacillus sp. | reverse complement strand
AGTTCTTCTTCCAGCTCGAGTTCCTCGAGCGAGCCTTCAAGCTCAAGCAGCAGCTCATCTTCAAGCAGCTCTTCTTCAGACGGCTCTTCCAACAGTTCATCTTCAGGCGATTCTTCCAGTAGCTCTCCTGTCAACGATAACAATAGCGGAAACGGTTCTAATAATGCCAATAAAGGCCCCAGTTCTAGTGCCGAATCTACTGTAAACATACCTGCTTCCAGCAGCAAGAAAGCATCGTCTGCGAATAAAAAAGATGACCAGCAATCAAAGGCGTCACTGGCCTCACAAAATAACGAAGTCAGCAAGATCACAAGAACTTACAGAAGAGCTCAGGTTTTGGCCGCCGGGAATGTCGCTGCGAATGATGATTCAAGTTCGTCAGGCGGCAACGGAGGAAACGCACTACAAAATGCAGATATCGTCGATTTTACGAACGGATCAACGGCTTATGCACCGCCGTCTTCTTCTGTTTTGAAAGATGATTCTCACTTTACTTTTAATTCTTTCCTTTACTTCTCAGCTGTTTTTATAATCATTCTGGTATATACACTCTATGCTGAAATTCAAGATAGCAAGAAATACAAAATTGAAAATTATCACGAGGTAGATCAACGAGATAAATGGAAATAAAAAATACTGGTTCACAGTAAAATGGTGTCGATGAATATTCATTGATACTATTTTTTTGCGTACAAGTTTCATTAAATCTATGAATAAAAAAATCCTACGACGAAAAATTTTTCGTAGGACCATGTTTTCTGTATAACTGAACAATATGTTATTTATCACTGATTTCGCACACCAATTTTTTCAAGGTGTGAGCCCACAAATGTATTGATCAGTTGAAACTGGTCAAATCTGTCCTCAAGCGTATCTAAAGAAACATCGGTATCTTGGGGGGTTGTGTTGCACTCAAAATGATTGCCATGGTGTAACACATATCTTTGAATCTTCATCAATTCAGGATGAAACAATAAATTTACTGTGAAACTTTTTAATTGCCCTGCTTCCATATCCGTTGACAGGCCGAGATTCAACTTGAGGCGGGTAAATTTGTCTTCGTGATATTTAATATCTAAAGACTTGGTTGCTAGAGCTTTATCAAAAAAACCAGTTTCATTAAACTCAAAGCGACTGCTAAATTCAAAGTATTTCGGAAGTTTGACTGTGATCACATATAAATAACTATTTGTTTTATCGACTCCTAAAATGTTGTCAGCGACAAGCTGGTACATTGTCATAATTAAAAACCTCTCTCAAATATGCTGCTATTAATGTTAGCAATTTTGGATAACAAATTCAAATAAAAATCAGTTTCTGTATGTGTTTTCACAAAAATTTAATGCCTGCCACTATTGCAAGTAATTAACGCCAAAAAACAAGGAGGAAAGCATCTTAATTAATACTTTCCTCCTTAAACAGTTGTAGAAAACGAGCAAATTCTGTTGCTCATTTATAGTCTATTGAGTTTGTCTGGAATTTTAAATATTTTCTCTCATTCTTAAACTTATTTTTACAAAAAGCAGAGTTAGGTGTGAAAAATTTAATTTTAATCATAGTGAATAACGTTTTCTTCAAAAATAAGATAAAGTGAGCGCATAGTGTAAATGATCAACGCAGTCATGAAGAAAGAAAAGACAACATCCGACATAAAATGCGCTCCAATAATGACTCTTGAGATACCCATTAAAACTCCGTAAACTATCCCGATCGTCCACCAGTTTTTTTTCGCTTGACCATTAAAGAACCACGAAAAAACTATTAATAATGTCGCTGCTTGTGTATGACCCGACGGGAAAGACATATGGCCTGTTACTCCGTTGATCGTTAACCAGTTAGTGTAATCCGTTTGCCCCTTATTTAGCTCATATGGACGGACACGTCCCCAGATGTTTTTCAGGCCTTGATTAACTTGTAGTGAGATCCATGTTGTTAAACAAGCAAACACGGCTATAAGTAAAAGATGTTGAATGGTAATTAAAGAAAAATGACTAAACCAGTACTGCAAGAGCAACGTGATCAGTATGAAGACAACGATCCAGATCATGTAAGCGTGAGCAACAGTTAATGCTTTGGAAGAGCTATCACTATTGGCAAGGCCGATCGGTTTATTATGCTGTTTGTTAGAGCTTACCGATAAAAAATAACTTTCAATTTCATTTAAATATTGTTTGAGCTGCCAACCAGACAAACCAGCTCCGCCTAAACCCAAGAAAAATTTAAAACGAAGCGGATATGGTGCTTTGAAAGCTGCACAAAGAGCAAGCTGCCCGCTGACTATAAAAATCAAGTACTCCGGAAATTCTCCAACGCTTTGAAAAAGAGTACCAAAAATACTATTGTAATTAATTACGGTATTACTGATCTGCAAGTCCTTAAAGGTCGCGATCAACATCAAAACTATAAAAATTATCGCACTTATTCCAAATAGCTGCCGCTGCTTGACATTTGTCATAAAGAATCTTCCTCCCCCACCGTTACTGACTTATTTTTGAATCGGACAACAATAGGTACTCATCTAGGTTACATCTTTTAAGTAAAGAAACTATTTTATATAGGTAACACTGCTGTAAATTTAGTTTCACTTTCTGATAATTACCACCATATGAAAAAGCTTGTATTTTTCATATAGATGAAAAACACAAGCTTATTTTAGAGTGCGCTAAGAAAATTTTTATTTTATTGGCCTTCGTCTTCGGACTGTAAAACAGCCATAAAGGCTGCTTGAGGTATTTGCACAGACCCTACATCTTTCATGCGCTTCTTACCGCGCTTTTGCTTCTCGAGTAATTTTGCTCTACGATCAGGGTCCCCTGTATGGATCCGAGAGGTAACATCTTTTCGGTATGCTTTGATGTTGGTGCGTGAAATGATCTTAGCACCGATAGCCGCTTGAATGGGAATCTCGAAATTCTGACGGGGGATAATTTTTTTCAATTTTTTAGTGATCACCCGTGCTCTTTCTTCGGCAAATTGGCGGTGTGAAATAAAGCTCAATGCATCTACTTTACTGCCATTGAGTAAAATATCGATCTTTACCAAATCACTCGGCTGTTCATCATCAAATTCATAGTCTAGAGAGGCGTAACCACGAGTATTAGATTTCAATTTATCAAAAAAGTCAAAAATAATTTCTGCCAAGGGCATCTTATAGATCACATTGACCCTTGTATCATCTAAATAATCCATCGTTACAAATTGTCCTCGTTTGCGTTGGCACAACTCCATCACAGCCCCAACATAGTCATTAGGCACCATGATCTCCGCGCGTACAAAAGGCTCATAGATCTGCTTGATATTTGATATAGCAGGCATATCAGTCGGATTAGAGACTTTAATGACTGAATCATCCGTTAACTTCACGTTGTACGTGACAGCCGGTGCGGTGGTGATCAAGTCCATGTTAAATTCACGTTCCAACCGTTCCTGAATGACATCCATGTGCAGCAAGCCTAAAAACCCGCAGCGAAACCCAAAACCCAATGCCTTCGATGTTTCAGGTTCAAATTCCAATGCAGCGTCATTTAACTGAAGTTTTTCCAAGGCCTCGCGTAAGTCGTTGTATTTGGCATTGTCTGTGGGATAAAGCCCCGAGTAAACCATCGGATGCATTTCGCGATAACCTGCTAGAGGTTTATCCGCTGGATGATCAGCATTGGTTACAGTATCCCCGACACGCGTATTTTTAATATTTTTGATACTGGCGGTCAAATAGCCAACATCTCCGGCAATCAAAATATCCCGTTTAAGTGGCTTGGGAGAATTAACTCCTACTTCGGCCACTTCATATTCGGTACCGCTATTCATTAATTTGATCTTATCGCCGGGTTGAACTGTACCGTCCATAATGCGAATACTCAACACAACCCCACGATAATCATCGTAAATTGAATCAAATACCAGTGCTCTTAATGGTGCCTTTAGATCCCCAGTAGGCGCTGGAACAGAATGCACGATCTGTTCCAGCATTTCGGGTACTCCTTGGCCAGTTTTACCAGAGGTTAAAACCGCCTCCGAAGCATCCAGCCCAATCACATCCTCAATTTCTTGACGAACTTTTTCTGGTTGTGCCGAGGGCAGATCGACTTTATTGATCACTGGGATGATCTCTAAGTCATCATCAATAGCAAGATAAACATTTGCTAAAGTTTGTGCTTCAACTCCTTGTGCAGCATCAACAACAAGTACGGCACCTTCGCATGCTGCTAGGGAACGAGAAACTTCATAAGAAAAGTCAACATGCCCAGGAGTATCGATCAGGTGAAAAATATAGTTTTCACCATTCTTAGCTTGATAATGCAATTCTACTGCATTTAATTTGATAGTTATTCCGCGTTCGCGTTCCAGGTCCATGGAATCAAGAAGCTGGTCTTTCATTTCACGTTGAGAAACAGTATCAGTCATTTCAAGGATCCGATCAGCTAACGTTGACTTGCCATGATCAATGTGTGCCACGATTGAAAAGTTACGGATGTGTTTCTGCCGTTCCTTCATTTCATCGATATTCATTCAGCAAATTCCTGCTTTCTATCCTGATTAGTCATCTAACGCTATATTATAGCTTGTAGCAGAGTTAAACGTCAATTCATATAAGGATGATAACTGATAAAACATCAAACCTTTGAAGGATAACAAACATAGACCGCCAATTTAAATGATATCTAAGATTTACTAAGGCTTGACCAAATTTGTGAATTCGATCGGCACTTATTGTCCGAACACAGTCTATAAATATCTTCTGGATCAATCATTTCCAAATATCCGCATTAATTTTGGAAATACAACATTCTTTTATAGTGGCAATTAGCTCTGCTTCAATAAGAAATTAATCAATGTGATATGATTTATTTTTCGTGTTAAAGTATTAATAATAGTCGAGCTGATAGGAATGGACTAAAAGGATGCTCCAAAATTGACAAAAGAGGAATGAATCATATGAAAAGGATCGCAGTATATTGTGGGGCTTCTTCAGGGAACTCACCGTTATATACAAAAGCAGCTATTGAGCTGGGAAAATGGGTAGTGGCTAATAAATTTGAATTAGTTTATGGCGGAGGCCGTTACGGTTTGATGGGTATCTTAGCAAAAACCGTTCGTGACAACGGTGGCAAATTGTACGGAATAATTCCAGAGACCTTATATCGAAGAAATATTGCTTTTGATAGGTTAACGGATCTTAAAATAGTGCGTGATATGTCTGAACGTAAAAAATTAATGCTTGAGATGGCCGATGTCTCAATAGCCCTCCCAGGTGGACCAGGTACGCTTGAAGAAATCTCTCAAGCCTACTCATGGTCGAGGATCGGAGAAAATTCATCGCCCTGCATATTGTATGATGTTGCTGATTATTACGCTCCTCTAAAAAATATGTTTAATTCAATGGTGGTCAACGGTTTTTTGAGCGCTAAAGACCAGGAAAAATTATTATTTTCATCCTCTTTAGATGAAATCACAAATTTCATTAATGCATATATTCCACCGCAAATTAGAAGTTATGCAAAAAATGATTCTGCTAAGTAATTATGGTATTGACTACCGGGAAAAATAATGGCATCTGCCTTAGTTTGAAAGAAAGGATATCCATAATGTATAATGAAAAGCTCCACGGCCTTTTTTTCGAATATTTATTTAAAATCGTTAAAGAATCGGGTCAAAAGGCTGGCAACTATCAGATCTTGGCGGCGAATTTTTCTAAATTTGATACTAGTGCGTATTTTCTATTAAACAAAAAATACAAGTGGTTAACACTTCGGACAGCGGACCATCCGCTCTGGCTCAAACATGCCCAACAGTTACAATACAATTTCGGCAATCCTGCTGATTTGAAGCATCTGCCTGTGAAATTGCCTAAAATATTGATCCAACACCGAAACCGGCACTTTTATTTTTCATTATCACCAATTGAAATCGCGACATTATATTTTTTAATTAATTTAGAAGGATCAGGCTTGGTCTGTGCAGTCAGCCTGCCACCAGAAATTGCCGCGCAGCATAAAGCTCTTCCACTCGATTTAACCGAAGAATTTGTGCATTTACCTCTCTATCTTGGAAGGCGAAATAATTTGAATCATCTGCTGTTACCAGTTAATGAGTTCAAATTTAACAAAATAATTGCTCGTTTGTATGGCAGAAATTTTTTATTCTCCCAGTTTAATGGTCACGGATTGCTAAAATTATTGCCAACAAATCAATGGATAAGCCCGATCATCACCAGTAGAGACAGGCAAAGAAAAGATTGGCGGAAAATTTTTGCAAACCATTTTTCTGATCCTGTCTTATTAAAAAGCATTTAATTAAACAAGGCAGCAATCACTTTGTTGTAAGATACAACTTTGTGACTGCTGCCTTGTTTGTAATGTTAATCATCATTCAAATTCTTCATATTCATTAGGATCTTGGTCATCTATTCTGCCGTCTGCCCGATCAAGCGTATTGATCGCCTTGACCTCATCTGAAGTTAACTTGAAATCAAAAACATCCAAGTTGGCACGTTGGTGCGTTAAATTAGATGATTTTGGCAACGGAACGATTCCTCGCTGTAAGTGCCAGCGTAAAATGATTTGCCCGACATTCTTACCATATTTCTCAGCTAATTTTTTGACGATCGGTTCGCTTAGCGCAGAGTTTCCGCGACCCAGCGGGCTCCACGCCTCGGTTACGATCCCACGTTTGGTATCTTCTTTAATCCGGGCTTCATTGATCCAGTATGGATGGATCTCGATTTGGTTGACTGAAGGCGTTACTCCGGTTTCAGAGATTATCTTGTCTAAATGTTCCGGTTCAAAGTTAGAAACACCAATCGATTTGATAAGCCCTAATTTTTGAGCCGTAATTAAAGCTTCCCATGCTTCAACATACAAGCCTCTCTTTGGCAATGGCCAGTGGATCAAAAAGAGGTCAAAATAATCTAGGCCCATGCGCGCTAGCGATTCCTGGATCGAGGATAAAGCATCATCATAATGATGATATTTGCCTGGAAGTTTGGAAGATACAAATAATTGATCGCGCGGGACGCCAGAACTGCCGATCGCTTTCCCCACGATCCCCTCATTATCATAATTAGTAGCACTATCGATCGAGCGGTAGCCGTCTTTGATGGCAGAAATGATTTGTTGATATCCCTTTCCGCCTCGCAGTTCGTAGGTGCCTAAGCCAACTTTGGGTAGTTTATACCCGTCATTTAAAACTACTTCTGGTATTGTCATTGTAGGACCCTCCTAAATTTTTTATTCATCATTTTTAAGTATAACAAATATTGATTTAAAACGAATATGATTTGTTTCTTGCATTGAAAAGAACATATAAGTATAATAAATCAACGCATTGTTTCATTTGTCATATACAAATAAAGGTACCAGGTGACATTAACTACCACAGACTAACTTAGAATATATAAGGAGATTTATAGATGGCAATTAAATTTAAGCATGCTAAACAGTCCCAGTTGCCTAAAATCGTTGAGATCTATAACCAAGTGATCGACTCAGGAACAGTAACAGCAGATTTAGCACCGGTAACTGTTAGCGAGCGTCAAGATTGGTTTGATGCCTTTGATCCGCAAAAATATCCCATCTGGGTAATCTACCAAGGTGTTGAGATGATCGGCTGGGTAAGTTTAGAACCATTCTATGGTCGAGCAGCGTATCAAAATACTGCAGAAATCAGCATTTATGTGGATGAAAAGTTTCACCGACAAAATGTAGGCACTCAGACATTGGATTTTGTAGCGAATCAGCTGCACCATCTAGATATTAACAACTTAGTTGCTTTTGTTTTTAAGCAAAATACACCTAGTATGCACTTATTTCAAAAGCAAAACTTTGTCCAATGGGGACTATTACCGAAAGTGGCACAAATCAATGGGCATTATCTTGATCTTAGTATCATGGGCAAATATTTTCCTTAAAAATGACCAATAATTATTTGAGCTGATAAAAAACGTGGACCTGCAAAGAGATCCACGTTTTTTTATCCCATAACGAAAGCTGTTTAAATTCTTATATTTTTATCGTAGAAAATTCTATTGGGGCTACGAAATTATCAATTGGATGAGCAGCGGTCAAGCGACCCACCTCAGCCTTGACCTCTTCCAATTCCTTTGGGTTTGCGTGCCGATCGATGGCACGTACTATCAACCTGGCTACTTGGCGGCAATCTTCTTCACCAAAACCACGAGTCGTAATAGCTGGAGTGCCAAGACGTATTCCTGATGTTTTAAAAGGACTCAGTTTCTCTTCTGGAATAGCTTCTTTATTGGTTGTGATAGAAACTGAATCCAAAAGCTCTTGCGCTTCTTTGCCGTTTAGGTCGGTTTGAGAAAGGTCCAGAGTCATCAAATGATTGTCCGTTCCTCCAGATACGACTCTTATATTTTCAAAATGTGAAAACTCATCGGCCATTGCCCGGGCATTATCTATGATCCTTTGTGCGTACTGCTTGAATTCTGGCCGCAGATCTTCGTATAGCATGGCAGCTTTAGCTGCAATTACGTGGTCTAAAGGCCCGCCTTGCGTTCCTGGAAAGACTGCAGAATTAATTTTTTTGCCATACTTTGCCAAAGCCAAAATCATACCGCCTCTTGGTCCGCGTAAAGTTTTATGAGTGGTCGTAGTAACCACATCGGCATACGGTATTGGGCTCGGATGCAATCCGGCAGCAACTAGTCCGGCGATGTGAGCCATATCAACTAAAAGATAAGCCCCTACCTCATCGGCGACTTTCCGAAACTTAGCCCAATCGATGATCCGGCTATAAGCAGAAGCCCCAGCCACGATCATATTTGGCTTGACCTTGCGAGCAATTTTTTCAAGGGCCTCATAATCCAGTAATTCAGTTTTAGGATTTAACCCATAAGTATAAGACTTATACAGTTTGCCGCTAAAATTGACCTTCGCTCCATGCGATAAGTGGCCACCAGCGTCAAGATCCATCCCTAGAATTTTATCCCCAGGTTTTAAAAAAGCCGCATAAACCTCTTGGTTCGCCTGAGAGCCAGAATGGGGCTGTACATTGACATATTCCGCGTTGAAAAGCTTTTTGGCCCGCTCGATCGCCAAGTTTTCAACCTGATCGATATATTCATTACCGCCATAATAGCGTTTACCCGGATAACCTTCTGAATATTTGTTCGTTAAAACCGAACCTTGAGCCGCGCGAACCGCAGGAGAAACAATGTTTTCAGAAGCAATCAATTCGATATTATTTTCTTGCCTTTGTTGTTCGGCATCGATCGCCTGCCATAATTCTGGATCTAATTCTTGATAACTCAACTGAAAATCAGCCCCCTTCTTTTAATAAACCAATCTTACCAAATTAAGTTGCAAAATGATAGCTGCTTAAGGAGGTGAAGCAAGTTAATTTCCAAAAATTGTTGACACTTCTGAAAAAATTGGAAAAAATAGTTTGAATGAAAAATAGTGGTGGTGACATTTTGTCACCACCACTATTGAGACATTAACAAGCTAATCTCAGGTAATTTGTTGCTAATTTATTTTAGAAAAAGTGCCGAAGAATATCTTTGATTGGCGGCAATACAGGTATTTTGTGCTTTTCAGCCAAGTATTGTGTGCCAAACTTCATATACCCTTTAGCTTCATCACTGACGATTTGACCTGGTAATGGTGCATCATCAGCTACAAAAGCATTAATCAAGACTGGGCGATCCTTAGATTTATATGCTTTTTTCAGAGCATTGCTGAACTCACGCTTATTGGAAACGTTATAACCGATCCCGCCAGCAGCTTCTGCAAATTTAGCATAGTCCATATCTTCCAGATCGATAGCATAATTTAACTGCCCAGCCGATTCCTGTTCATATTGTATAAACGCCAATTTCTTATTATTTAAAACGATATTGATCAGCGGCATCTTGTATTTGACTGCGGTAACGAAGTCCTCCATGACCATCGC
Source organism: uncultured Ligilactobacillus sp. (assembly GCA_934215475.1). GTDB lineage: Bacteria > Bacillota > Bacilli > Lactobacillales > Lactobacillaceae > Ligilactobacillus. The sequence goes on along the minus strand of CAKPZY010000049.1, from coordinate 3,039 downwards.
AAACGCTCCGTCGCCGTTAATGGAGATGACTTGTCTTTCAGGATAAGCACGAGAAGCGGCGAGCGCACCCGGCAGTGCGCAACCCATAGTCCCTAACCAAGATGAAATTGTATATTTCTGTGTTGCCCCCACCGGTAAGAAGCGAGCACTCCAAGAAGTTGCAGTACCAACATCAATCGAGAAGATCGTATCTTTTGGAGCTGTCTTTTTGATCTGATCAAATAAAACTTCTGGTGCCAGTGGTGAACCTTTCAATTCTGTTTTGGCATCGATCCAAGAATTCCAAGTAGCCATTTTGCCTTGATATTTTGCTAAAAAGCTGCCGTCAGACGGTTGCAAACCGCTGTTTAAAATGGCCTCTACCACTTCACCTGCATCGCCATGAATCGCAATATCAGCAGGAAAGCGTTTGTTTAGATGAGAAGGTTCCAAATTGATCTGGATGCTTTTAGCGCGACCGGGCTTTGGCAGATAAGGTGTGTAAGGATAATTAGTCCCAACCATGATCAAAAGATCTGCATCTTTCATTGCATGATAGGCTGGTTTAGTACCTAACTTACCAACTTGGCCTAAAGAATTGGGATGATCATCTGGTACCAGTCCCTTTGCCGGAAGAGTTTCCACAAATGGGATCTTATATGTTTCGACAAAGCGCTGCATAGTCTCACCGGCATGTTTGATGCCAGTGCCAAAAAGTGCCACCGGGTTCTTAGCGCGATTCAACAAATCGACAGCTTGCTCTACTTGTTCTTCAGAAACAGTAGGTTTATGCAAGCTAAATTTAGCAGCAGTGGCTTCGAAAGCCGTTTTCAATTTTTGCTGAGGAATATCATCAGGGATAGTCAAAACAGCGACGCCATGCTTCGCATAGGCGGTTTTGATCGCCTCATCAACTGTTTCCGCCAAATGATCCACGGATGTGATCAAGCGATTATAAACAGCGACATCTTCAAATAACTGCGGAGTATTCACTTCTTGGAAAAAGCCTGTGTTGAGCAAGTTAGATTGAACTTGACCCAAGAGTGCTAAAACAGGTGCGTGATCCATCTTTGCATCATACAAGCCATTTAACATATGGATGGCACCTGGTCCGCCAATCGATAAACAAGCGGCCAATTTATCCGTCAGCTTGGCTTCAGCTGCCGCCGCCAAAGCTCCAACTTCTTCATGCCGTACTTGAATAAAATCTATCTTGTCCGATTGTCGTCTGATCCCATCGACAGTTGTATCTATAGAATCACCTGGGATACCATAGACATGATCAACTCCCCACGCAGTCAAAACGTCCACTAATCTATCCGCTCCGTTTTTCATTTGCTAGTCTCTCCTTGATAAAATTTGCTGCTTTCATGGCAGTTATGTTCGTATACAAAAACATCATAAACGGTTGTTTATAGAGATTTATAAGAAATCTGTGTTCCTGAAAATTTTAGTAAAACATGCTTCTCGCGATAAAAATCGTACAAAATATAGTTTACCTCAATTAGCTTATCTTTTCAAAGTATTTTCATTAAATTTTGAAAAATATACTTAAAAAATTTCAGTATTCCAGCAATCAAAATCTATGTCATTGTTGATAAACTAAAAGTAAATTCTATTTAGTAAAATAACACATTATGCGTTGCAAATGCACGATATACGCCCTACAAGAGAAAAATTAGAAATTTCAACCTAAAGATGTTTATGGATAAAGTTAACAATCAAATTACTGATTTCCGGTTGCAAATAAGCTTCATCCATGTGACGAGCACCTTCAAGTTCAATTAAATCTGTCGGGTGTCCGCACTCAACTAATTTGTCATATAACTTTTCAGAGTCCAAGACGGGAACAACTTCATCATCTGTGCCATGTAAAATCAAAAATGGAACTTTATTTTCCTGGGCAAAGTGCAATGGGTCTGCCTGTTCATCTAATGTTGGAGCTGATTCAGGCTCCGCACCAAGTAGATTACGGTAAACGAAATCAAAATCATTTGATTTACTATTTTTTTTGGCGGATAAAGGATCCACGACTCCATACCATGGTATCGCTATAGATACAGAGCTTGTCTGGTCTAAATAAGCACCGACATCATACTTGTTGTTTTCTCCAGTTAAGGCAACCATGCTTGCTAAATGACTACCGGCTGATTCACCCATTACGATCACTCGTTTTTTATCGATCTGATACTTAGCTGCGTGCGCTTTCAAATAACGGATCGCAGCTTTTGCGTCTTCCAGCTGCCCAGGCCAGTTAGTAATGTTGCTATGACGGTATTCTACACTGACAACGACAAAGCCTGCGCGAGCAAAGTCTACCAAATTAGGTAAATGTACATTATGATCGATATCCATCCATCCCCCGCCGGCAAACCAGACTATGAATGGTAAATTATGGGGCTGATCTTCAAAATGTCTGATAACTGTCAACTTCAAGTCTCTAGTAGCATGACCTAACCATCCGGGCACTTGAGCATATGTAACATCTGTATCTTGCCATAAGCCGCTGCGGCTTTTATTAATTTTGATAACTTTTTTCATTTTTCTTTCGCCCCTCTAATAATACTTTTGTCTTCTTCCACAAACGTGGTTATTATACCAAAATATAGTGCTAAATTTAAATATTTTAAATTAGTACCCACTATTGTCTTGTTTTTTTCGAATTTTTAGACTTTTCCACTGGATATGCAAAGCCCTCAAATATTGTACCTCACACATTTATTTTTGAAATAAGCAGTAGAAGGACTCTTCTTAATGAAGCAAGTGCTTCCTATTTTATAATAGGATTGTATTTGCAAACAAAGCATGCAGACGAAAATTATATGTCTCGAACATCAATGTTTGGTTCCCTTAGTCTTTAGCTCTGGGTCAGGTGTCATATGCAAAATGGAAGTTAAATCGTACTTTCTTATGAAATAAACAAACCTAGCACAAATAATTGCGCATAAATTTTTAACAATACAATTCTATTTTGAATATCTACACCTGGTTTGTAAAATTAAGTTAGAAATATAAAAAGCCATTTGTGATAGACTTTTGAATGTCAAAATCAAAAGAAAG
>CAKPZY010000048.1 GCA_934215475.1 uncultured Ligilactobacillus sp. | reverse complement strand
CAAATTGGGAACGAATTAACAGACTATATCGAAAACTATTCGATTGAAAAAGGATTACTGCTTTTAGTCGACATGGGTTCTTTAGAGGGTATTACAAAATATATCAATAGGGAGGTCAATTTCTCGATCGGGATCATTAATAAAGTTTCTACGGAAATGGCGCTAGATGTAGCCAATCATATCCAAGCCAAAAAAGGCTTAGAAAATATATTACAGGTGGTGAATCAGCTGTCTAGCCCAAAAATGAAAATTATTTATCCGCAAGAAAACAAGAAAAGATTGATCATTACTAGCTGCATTACTGGGCTCGGTACAGCCGAGCGGATCAAGGATCTGTTGGAAGAGAGTATGCCACAACACAAAGACTTGATCATCAATGCGTATGAATTTGATCGAATTCGCCAAGAACCTTTTATAAAGAACTTGCGGAGTGTTTATAACGTGTTGGTGATCATTGGAACGGCGGATCCGGGTGTAGATGATGTGCCGTATATCCCTTTGGAAGATCTGATCTCAGGTAAGAAAATTGATGTTTTAGGTAAGATCTTGACTAAAGGAAAATCAAGGGTCGAAGTTGAACCACTTAATCTTAAGCTCATTCGAAATTTTTCTTTGGAGCGGGTTTTAAACTCGATTACTATTTTAGACGTGCACACTGTAATGGGCAATGTTGAGACTTTTATTAAATCATATGAGGCTTTAAGTAGAAATAATCTCGCTAATCCGACCAAAATGGCAGTCTATGTCCATGTAAGCTGCTTGATCGAGCGTTTGATCAGGAATACACCGATTGACACGTATAATTTTATTGAAGAAGGTCAGAAAGATATTCGTCAAACGGAGTCCTTCGAAAACATTAAACGAGCTTTTAGTGTCATCGAAGAAATATATAGTGTCAAGATTCCGGAATCGGAAGTGGGATATATTTATGACATTGTGATCCAAAGCGCTTCTATATCAATATAAAATAAAAAATAATAATTAATAAAGCGTGCCACAAAATGTGGCACGCTTTTTGCTACATAAATAAGTGTAAGGAAGACAGAGAAATTAGAGGGGGGAGTGATAGATTTGAAGCTAATCTTAGCTAGCCATGGAAAATTAGCAAAGGGGATGAAGGATACTTTAGAAATGATTTCTGGCAAACAAGCAAATGTTGTGGCATACGAGGCTTACAATACTAGTCCAGGAGATGAATTTATAGAAGATATTAAAAAGATAGTTAAAAATGTAAAAAATGAAACTATTATTATTGTAACTGATGTTCTTGGCGGATCGGTTAATAATGAACTAACTCAGCTGTTGAACAGTTACCAAAATGTATATTTAGTAACAGGAATGAACTTTCCATTAATAATTACTTTAGCAAATTATGGTGAGAATGTACGAAAAAAAGATATTTTGGAAGCTGTTGAAACTGGTAAAAAAGGCATATTACTAGTTAATGACTTAATTCCTGACATTACTAATAAATAAGCAATCATTAGTAAAAATTGAGGTATTAAAAATTGTGAAAAATAATCTTGCTACAGGATGATGTGCATTAGCTTTTTAATTTATTTAGATAGGAGGAAATGATTTTGATTATTGATATTAATAATCATCCAATATATATACAAGAAGGTTTGGATGGAGAAAAAGAACTTAAAATGCGCAAAAGTCAATATTGCACTGATAAACAAGGTGTTAAACCGGCTAAAGTAATGATTAAAGAAATGGATTATAACAAAGTTGATTTAGCAGTGTTGCTGCCAGAAGCCATTTCTAATTCTTCTCACGACATGATTATTACAAATGAACAGATAAAAAAAATAGTCGCCTGTTATCCGCAAAGATTTGTAGGCTTTGCTAGTGTTGATCCCAGAGATTCAGATGCTTCGGAACAGTTAGAGTATTGCTTTACTAAACTGGGATTAGCAGGCTTACATGTTCATACCTCTAAACTTAAAATTTATCCAAATGATCCACTACTCAAAAAACTTTATAGAATTTGTTTGAAATACAACAAGCCTGTAATTTTTCATAGCGGTTTAACCTGGCAAAAAGACGCTCCTATGAAATATTCTAAGCCATTAAATTTTGAAGATGTTGCATTGGAGTTCCCTGACCTAAGAATAGATCTCTCACACTTCGGGTGGCCATGGACCCATGATGTTATTGCTTTACTTTTGAAATATCCTAATGTCTATACGGACATCTCTATTCTCCAAATGGATAATGCAGAAGACTTTTATCATCAAGTCTTCCAGGTAAATATGGGACCATTGTGGATTGAGCGGAATTTAAGGAATAAAGTTATGTTTGGCACAAATGCTCCTAGACAAAGAGCTACCTTACTTCTGCCAGCATTTTACGACTTAGGTTTTAGGAAATTGACGAACGACAAAATTTTATATAAAAATGCGTTACGTTTTTTGGGAAAGGAAGATCAGTATGATTGATTTCCATCAACTGACTGTTGAATCTAAAGATCGAATTGAATTGCAAAAAATTACAAGTAAAATTAAGAAAATCGTCGCTGAAAGTCCAATACAAAATGGCATGGTTTTTATTGTAAGTGGGCATACTACGACTGGAATCATCGTAAACGAAGGTTACGAGGACGTTGAGGTTGACATATTGGAGCTCCTAGAAAAGATCGCTCCTGTAAAGTCTAATTATCTCCATGCTCACTTTCTTCCAGATTATGGAGCTACAGGTAGCAATGCTCCTTGCCATCTGAAATCTATGCTCTCTGGTTATAACTGTATGTTTCCTGTTGTAAATGGGAAGCTAAAAATCGGGCATGTCCAAGATATTTATTTTGCAGAATATGATGGTCCTCAGCCACGTCAATTATTTGTTCAAATTATGGGGGAGTGAGAACACGAATGATAAAACATGTGCGTGTCGATCACCGATTGCTACATGGACAAGTAGTATTTGCATGGACGCAGTCTGAAAAAGTGAACTATATTATCGTGTTAGATGACGAAGTTGCTAAAGACGAATTTAGAAAAATGACTCTGTCTCTGGTAAAGCCAGCAAATGTTGGCCTTTCAATAATTGGTTTCAATGAATTAGAAGGCACATTAATAAAAAATAAAGATAAAAAAATAATGGTTATTGTTAAAGGAACAAAGGAAGCAAAGAAACTAATAGAAACTGTACCTTCTATTAAAGAGATTAATTACGGTGGTATCAAACAAAAACCGGGAAGTAAGGAAATTACTCCAGCAGTTTATTTAACAAATGAAGAACTTAAAGATTCAAATGCTATTTTGAATACAGGAGTAAAAATTTACATGCAACAAGTACCTACATCAAAAAAGGAAAAATTTAAAGGTAATTTTTAAATCTTTAAAGAGAAATAACACAGTTTGAAATGTTTTTCTATCCGAAAACTTGCGACGATTGGCTTTATTTAATTTTTTTAATATCCAAGTACGAAGAAAATCGAATTCAGAAGATGCTAATTAAACCCATAAATCTAAGTTTTTAAGTACTATTGGGCTTTTGCCCTGTTAAACAATCATTAGCTAGTAGGGCCAGTTTGATCCATTACCGTGGTATGTAGAATAGATTTTAAATTTATTTATCTAAAAAGAGGTTGTAGAGCATCTCAAGTAGGGGGAATTTTCCAACCAAACTAAAGACTACTACGAAAGTACTTGAAAATAAAAACACAGAAAATATTTTGAATGAAGACTTAAAAAAGGAGGGGAAAAACATGTTGGGCAAAGCAATATTAGTGGGTCTAGTTGGTGTTATTGGTATTTGGGATACACGACTTTTTGGTAATTTGAAGCTAGAGAGGCCTTTAATATTAGGAACCTTAACAGGATTAGTTTTAGGAGATCTTAAGACGGGTGTTATACTTGGTGCCGCTTTAGAGCTAGTCTTTATGGGAGCTGTTGCCATAGGCGCTGCAGCACCCCCAGATATGATCCTTGGGTCAGTTATTGCAACTGCCATCTGTATTTTGCAGGGTGGAAATGTGGGTGCAGCTCTAACAATCGCCGTTCCAATTGCTGCACTTGGAACTTTTGTGGCCACTGCTATCCGCATTTTTCTTGCACAATTGGGGCATAGCGCCGATAAGTTGATTGATGAGGGACAATATAAAGCAGCACAAAGGGTTCACGTTATACTTGGACCATTTCTATATGGCCTTTTATATTTTGTCCTTATTTTTGCTGCAATTTATTTTGGAGCTCATTCGGTGGGGTCAATTATTCAAATGATTCCTCAAAACATACAAGACGCTTTATCCATTGTTTCAAAGGTATTACCAGCTTTAGGATTTGCGATGATTTTAAGAACTATGGTAACAAAAGAAATGGTCGTATATTTTTTATTGGGTTTTGCTATCGTAGCTTATTCAAAGATAGATTTGATAGGCATGTCAATTATAGCTGTATTACTAGCTTTAATATTGCTGCAGACTAGGTCATATTCTGAGAAAGGATAGGGGGGATAGAAATGTCGGATTCTACGAAAACATCATCTTCTAACAAAAAAATAGAGAAAAAAGAATTATATCGAATGTTTTTTAGAAATTTTACTATTCAAGGTTCTTGGAATTTTGAACGACAAATGAACTTAGGATGTATGTATTCAATGGCTCCCTTCTTGGATAAGCTATATAGAGATGAGCCTGAAGAAAAAAAGAAAGCTTATAAGAGACATATGGTTTTTTTTAATAATAATATGTACGTTAACACCTTTGTTCTTGGAATACTTGGAGCAATGGAAGAAGAACATGCAAACCATGAAGATAGTTTTAATGTTGAATCAATAAACGCTATGAAAACAAGTCTTATGGGCCCAATGGCAGGTATTGGGGATTCAATTTTCCAAGGGACTTGGAGAATTATTTGCTTTGGATTAGGAGCTTCATTGGCAGTTAATGGATCAATTTTAGGTCCAATATTAGCTTTTCTTTTATATAATATTCCCGCAATGGGATGTCAATATTTTGGGACTTTCTTTGGTTATAATGCAGGAAATAAATATCTAACAAAGATTTATGAAAATGGGTTAATGGATAAATTAATGTTTGCTATAAACGTTATCGGTTTAATGCTTGTAGGAGCTATGGTGGCAAGCATGGTAAACCTGAAAACAGGAATAGTGATTCCATCTGGAGGGGAAGGTTATAAACTTCAAAAGTTATTTGATTCACTTCTACCTCAAGCACTTTCTTTAGGACTTACGGGCTTGTTTTATTGGCTACTTAACAAAAAAATAAACAGTAACCTTATATTAATAGCTGCTGTAGTTATTTCTTTTATACTCAGTTATTTTAAGATTATAAGCTAAAAAGAGTATATACCTATAACAGATTAGTGTTTTATTTATAAGTGACTGTTAAAAATTTATTTAATTGGAGGCTTTATATTATGGATTTTGAACAAATTAAAACTATTGTTGGTGATATCAAAGGTAAACAAAAGGACGTCGATCGCGTATTGTTTGTTGGTTGCGGTGCTTCAATGGCTGACCTTTACCCTGGTTTTTATTTTGTTTCCCATGAAAGTACAAAGATTTTGACATCACTCATGACTGCAAATGAGTTTAACTATGATACTCCACAAGGCATAAACGCACAAACAATCGTTATTACTGCTTCACTTGGCGGTACCACACCCGAGTCTGTGGCTGCCACAAAGAAAGCACATGAGTTAGGCGCACATGTTGTTACACTTTCAAATGATGAAAATGCACCGATTGTTAAAGAAGCCCAATATAAAGTTATTCATGGATTCCAGGCAAATTATGCTGCCAAAGTAGAAAAAATGTCCTATTGCTTAGCACTGGCTATTGAGGTCGTTAAGGAGTTTGAAGGATATGCTCATTATGAAGAGGTACAAAAAGCTTTTGACGCATTGCCAGATTTGATTGAAGAGGCTGTTAAATCCGTTGGCCCTTCTGCTAAAGAATTTGGTGAAAGATATAAAGACGAAAAGACAATTTACGTTTTAAGTAGTGGTGCATCATTGGGAGTTGCATATTCAACGGCATCATTCCTACTTATGGAAATGCAATGGATCGCTGCTCCAACTGTTCACACTGGCGAATACTTTCATGGGCCTTTCGAAATGACTGAAAAAAATGCACCATATTTGTTGTTGATGAACGATGGCAAGACACGTCACTTGGACTCTCGTGCCTTGACATTCTTACAAAGATTTGATGCTAAGATTACTAACATTGATGCTAAAGATTACGGTTTGGCTTCAATCGCAAGTGAAGAGGTTATTGACTATTTCAACCCAATGCTGTTGACCGGCGTAATGCGCGTTTATGCGGAGGCATTAGCCACAGCAAGGAAACATCCTGTGACAAAACGTCGTTATATGTGGAAACTTGAGTATTAATAAACTTGCAAGCCTCATCCTACGACTATAAAGTTAATCTCGACTGTGAAAAATCTATCAGTTGATGAACGGGCTGTGAAGTTCTTAAGGTGGTATGGTGGAGATAAGATCTATCTGCTTGACAGCAATTTGCTTGGGTTAGACAGACTTTGCAGTGAGGTTGCTGAATACTTTAACCATGTATTATGCTCGTCAATTTTAAATAACGTGTATATACGTGAAATTTTATACGTTGTTGGTCAAGATTATAATGACAGACATTATATGTGGAAAGTAAAATATTAGATAAGACGGCGTAGGAAGAGAACGTTAATTCTTTTCCCACGCTTTTTTATGACGAAGCATGGAGGTATTGAAATGAATCTGATTCAACAATATTTAAAAGAAACACCTGCTCAGTTGCGTAAAATAATTGCAGGATCGCAAGAGTTATTTGAAAATATCGCGGAACAAGGTTATACGCAAGTAATCGTGGTTGGCTCTGGCACTAGTTTTCATTCTGGGACACAAATGGCCCAACTGATGCGGAAAAGGAGCGGAATTAGAGTTGCATCTTATTATCCTTTTCAAGTTACTCCCGAATTATTAAGAAATTCAAACAGGCATTGTCTTTTTGTAGGTATTTCGCAAGGCGGTAGTAGTCTATCGACATATGATGCAATGAATCTTGCAAAAAAAGCTGGTTGCACCGTAGCAACGATGTGTGGTGAAAAGGATACTTATCTGGATTCAATTGCTGACGAGATCTTTACGGTCAATATTGGTGAAGAAAAAGCTGGTGCAAGAACCAAGGGTTATTATGCCACAAAAATGAACCTATTATTACTAGCCGAATATATTGGTATAGGCAATCATACGGTAGATCAGCAGCAATTCGACCAGGATATGCAAGCAATCGACAGTGTCTTGGATGTTTTTCTGGAGGCCTTGAAAAGAGCAGTTCATTGGGTGACAGAAAACCGTGAAAGATTAAGTAAAGCTGATAATATTCGCATTGTAGGACCTGCTTCTCTTTATGGCGACACTTTAGAAAGTGCGCTTAAATTGTTGGAGACATGTCAAGTTCCTGTTACAGGGTACGAATTTGATGAGTTTGTTCATGGTATTTATAATGCAGTCGACGAAAAATCAACAATTTTCATCATGGATAACGGAACAGAAAAGCGAATCAAAAAAATTCGTGAAGTTTTAGGACAATGGACGGATAAAATCTATACAGTTGATTTTTCACAGGAAAAAAGGGTCGATCGATTTGGATACGGAGTTACAGTTGTACCAGAATTTGAAACCTTTATTTGTCCACTAGTGTTTCAAGTGATGGCTGCGTTGGTTCCTGAATTAAAGGGCATCGATCCAACGCAACCGAAGGATCCTGAGTTTCATCAGAAATTAAACAGTAAAAAGTTTGGATATTAACAGTTAGAGCAAACGAAAAAATAAGAACTATTGGTCAAATGCACATGATGTTCTCGGGTATAAAAAGCTAAAGGAAACTTTAACTAAACCCATTGGGACTGGTGAGATGTTGTCTAGCTTTTTAGATATCAATAAATTTATGAAAAATAACTCTGTCGATTTAATAATGCCAGATGCTGGCCGGCTGGGTGGAATCACTACTTTGTTAAAAGTATTCGGCAGAACTGATAAAAAAGTTGATGGTTGCACCCTACTTCTTAATGGAACTGCACTTGCCATTAGCTGAAACTTATTGAAACAAAATTTTGGGTGGAACGTATTGAATGGTTACAACCCGCCTTTAATAAAAAAATTAATTTTAAGGATGGAAAAATGATTTTTCAAAAGATAGAGGACTTGGTCTTACGATTAATCACGATTTGACTTACACCTGGATTCTTAAGTAGGATATATTTTAATGAAAAAACGCCTTTATGCCTTTATAGAGCGTTTTTTTGTTAATTTGTTGTTTGAAAGACGTATTCTAAGGCTTTTTTCAACTAATAAATGGGTAAGTGGTAAGTTAGTGGTAAGTGTCCACCAAACAAGCAATATGTTACCCTAAAATCTAAATAGTTATTTTAATAGTCTGTTTTTTGAAGTTAGGTTATACTGAAATCCCCAAAGGGGGTTGGGATAAAAATAGAAATGTTTTCTCCCAGCTCCGCATTTTTTAATGACCTGAATTGTCAAATTAAGTGCACCATTACATTAAAGAATGTTTCATAAGGCGTTTTCCATCCAAGACATTTACGGGGACGATTATTCATTTGTTTTGAGCGAAGAACATGTTAAAAATAAAAGGTCTACACCAGATATTTATTTACAGAGTGTCAAGAAGCTGCGTTTGCGAATGGGATATTTTGTTGCGGTCGAAGATAGAATGATTGGGATCAGTGCAGCGAAAAGTGCTAGTTTAGAAACTTGAACGACCAAGTGCCCGCAATATGAGATCGATCAGAATCAAGCTGAACATATCTTCAAAGGATTTGGACAGGTTAGAGAATATTTTAAAATAATTAGAGGTGCAGATAATGAAAAAGGCGTTTATTTTCGATATGGACGGTGTGATCGTTGATAGTGAGAAGTATTACCACAAACAAAGGTTGAACTTTTTGCATAAACAGGGACTTGAACCTGGGGTCAGTGAACTAAATTATTATGTTGGAGCATCTTTTGAAGACGGTTGGAAAATGATGGTCCCCGATGAATCTTTACAACATAAGCTGCTACCAAAGTTTAAGCAGTATTTCAATGACCACAAGATCAACTACGCCGACTTCGTGCACGATTATGTGGGGGATTTCTTGAGGGATTTAAAAGCAAATAATAAAATAGTAACTTTGGCATCTGCTGGAAATATCAGTTTGATCGACCAAATGTTGGATCAATGCAACTTTCGACAATATTTTGATTCAATTTTAAGTGGTGAGGAAGTAAGTAAAAACAAACCTGCCCCAGATATCTATTTGAAAAGTGTTGATAAGATAGGGCTGAGTGTATCTAAATGTGTTACTTTAGAGGATAGTGTTCTTGGTATTCGGTCGGCTAAGGCTGCCGGTTTGGAAACATGGGCTCTTAAATACCCAGAATACAAGATAGACCAAAGTCAAGCCGATCATGTTTTTAACGGCTTTGAAGAAGTGATACGTTATTTCCATAGTATGTAGGATCAACCTTTATCCATTTTCAGGTTTGCTTCACGCCCCAGGTAGTTAGAGTAAAATTATAATATTTTTGAGGCATCTTGTGTGGTATCTGTCTTTTTCTACGCCTGAAGTTTGTGAAAATTGATATGTAAAAAAGCAGTTATTAATTATGGTTATTATTCGTGATACTTTTTTGCGTGATTATTTTTATATTTGAGACAGTTGCATTTTTTACTAATACATACTCTTAGTAGAAAAGTTAAGACGGTAGCTACCTCCTGTAAAAGGAAGTGGTTGTTTATGGTGCAAAAGCTGTAATTAAACCATATATAATAATATGTTAATTTTAAGATTTATCGGCTTCAATCGTTTTAAAATATATGTTATGAAAAAGGATCAATGGGGTGTACCCTATTGTAGCTAGCTAAAAAGTGCATTATCATTAGTTACATATAAGTGACCCGGAGGTGAACTGAAAAATGGCTAAAATTGGTTATGCACGTGTTAGTACCCGAGATCAAAATTTAGCACGGCAACTGAAACAAATAAAAGGTGCGGGAGTGACCAAAGTTTTCCAGGAAAAAATTTCTGGCAAAGATGAGGAGCGTCCCCAGCTCCAAAAAATGCTGAACTATTTACGTGATGATGATGAAGTGATTGTCGTTAGCCTCGATCGTTTAGGCCGTAACTCGCAAAACTTGACCAACATTATTGAGGCAATCCGGCACCAAGGTGCGACTTTGAATGTCCTCAATTTACCGAGTTTTGCCAGTATTGAGGATCCTAATTTGCGGAACCTGATTACCAATATTATTGTGGAACTGTATAAATATATGGCGCAAGAAGAACGGGAAACGATTCGCGAACGCCAATGTCAAGGCATTGCGATTGCTAAAAAACAAGGCAAGTACAAAGGGAAAGTCCGGGAGTATGGTCCGCATTCTCCGAACCGCCAAAAGCGTTATATTTACAAGGAAGCTTGTAAGTTATTAGAGCAAAAAAAAGCTGGCAAAGCTGAGCTTACTAAGCGCCAGATTGCCAGAATGTTAGGAATTGCCCCCGTTACCTTGTATCGCATTGAAAAATATCATGCCGAAGAAAAAGACCGTACACTATAACATAGTATGTCATAGCATAACATGATATATCATAGTATGATATTTTACTTGGTTTATGAACCTAAGTTATAGACCACGATAAACACTATCGTTATAAGGCCTAAAAAAAACAGGACACAACTGTTAGGTTATGACCTGCTTTTTTTATTTTTTAAATTCATCTTCAAGTAACGTCCAAATATTACCATCATGAAATCCATCTGATAACAATCTTATAGCTCGAGCTGAACCGTCAAAATGAAAGCCTGCCTGTTTAGCTACATTATTGCTACGCTGATTTTCCACTACCGCCATAATCTCTATTTTATGAACCTTATATTCATTGAATCCTATGCCACACAAACCCAACACTGCGCGGTGCATAATTCCATTACCTACAAATTTAGTTCCTAACCAATAACCTATTTCTGTACTTTGATCCTTTGCGCGAAATTTATTAAAGCTAATCATTCCAGCAGGATGATTTTGAAAAAGGATAATGGTATTCAAAGAGTACCGTGTCCCAAAGTGTTCCATATCATCACTTAGAGCTTTTTCTTCATCTTCTACACTTTTCGTATTTGAAACCCAGGATAACCAAGGTTCTAATTCTTTTCTGCTTTCATCGATCAAATTAAATAAGGGCTCTGCGTCAATTTTTGGTCTTGGTAAAGCTAAACTAATTTCATTATCAATTTGATATGTAAACATTTCTTTTTCCCCTTTAATATTTTATAAAAGCATATTATATCAAAAACCTGAATACAATTATTTGGTTTTTGGGAGAGAGTGAGAATGTAGTCAAGTTTTTAAAAAAATGAGAGCTGGGACAAAACTAGTTTTGTCCCAGCTCTCATTTCAAATCATTTTTAAATTCCGTCATTACTTTCGTAAACTGTTTCGGCTGGTCTTTATGGATATCGTGCATGGACTTAAAGCCTTTTATTAACCGCGCATTCTTCATCAGCCTTACAGCACGAGTGGCATCCTTTTCATCCATAGCTGATAGTAAGACGCCATTTTCATCATAATAAGAGGGTGCGGTTACCTCGCTAGGCGCTACATGTAGCAAGACTGCAGGAACCGTAATATCTGCTAATGTCTCCTCTTGGTTAAAGTCATCAAACCAAGAATAATCGTAAAAAGTGTCGGCAAAACGCAAGTCAAACTCACCCGTTCCGTCTTGCATATTAGCAGTCAAATCGTAAATTTCATTCACACCTAATCGAGGAGAATAGAGCCAAACACGAGGGACTTGGTTAGGATGATTCTTCATATATTTGTATGCCGGATTTTTGACAATAGTAGACCAATTATCCTTTCCATCCTGATTGAAAAAAGTTTGCATATAGTTATGCTCCAAATTATATCGAGTGTAATTATTCTCTGCGGTCTGATTTAAAAAGTCATGCGTAACTTTGAATCCTTTCCAAGCAAATGTCTGCTCCGCTCTACCCGGTTCCGTCGAGAAAAAGGGTGCATCTTCTATCACGATGCCTCGTACATTTTGTGAGGAATGGGCAGCTAGCCATGCAGTCAGCAAGCCTCCTGAAGAATGCCCCGATACAACTACCGGCTCCTTTACTACATTTTCGATAAACCAAATAAGGTCTTCACCAATTGCTTTAGCTGAATACTTGTCGGGATCTTTGCTGGAGCCACCATGCCCATAATAATCAACAGCATAAATATGAAAATCTTGAGCTAATTTCGGCAGAACCGGTGCATAATCTTCCCAAGATACATTTTGCCCATGCAAAAGCAAAAGCGGCGTCTTCTCATTTTGATTTTCCCCATAGTTCAAAACCGAATTATCTGGCAGTGTCACTTGCTTTTCAGTTATATTTGCATCTTTAATCAATCGTGCAGTTTTTTTGTCGTAATGAAGATTATGATAAGCATACAGTCCAATTGCTGCAGCCAAAATAACTAGCAATATTAATAGAATGGCTAACATTTTTTTCATAGTATAGACCTCCCCTCCTCAACCCGCTAAATGTTCATGTTCATTATAATTTATCCGCCCTTAGTTACAAAAAAAATACGACCCGTGCTTGACGGAATGGAACGCCACACTGGACTGGCGGAAAGCCAAAGGTCACCCAACTTTGGCTTTTCCTGCCACACGGCGAGTGGGGGAGTGAGTTTGAGCGGGGGGAAAGTCCGCTCATAGTTGCGGTCAAGCTGGCTCAGCTTGTGGGTGTGGGCAAGGCTCACGAACGGGCAACGTCCACGAGTTAGGAACAAGTGTGATATACTGGCGACCAGTAGCAAAGTTAAGGTATGAGCTTCTTAAAGAGAGGGGTCGTCTGATGTCAGTTGCAGACGCTGTCCAGTTGATGTTGATGTTTGGTACATTTCTGGTGGCCTTGCTGGCCTTAGTCGTTGAATTAATAAAAAACCAGCCCAAAAAATAACCGTCTAAGACGGCTTTATTAGGAAGACCTGTTCATGCAGGGCTTCCTTTTTCTACTTAAGTTATGGCACATGTCTATGAGACTGTTGTGCTGTGCTTTATATGTTTTCTAATTCGGTTAAATTATGGACTTAGGATGAAGTTGTAGACACGGTTTGATAGAATTTCTTTAAGAAAGGATCGTGTTGGCCCATGAGCAGGAAGAAATATTCGGTTGATTTTAAAAGGATG
>CAKPZY010000047.1 GCA_934215475.1 uncultured Ligilactobacillus sp. | reverse complement strand
ATAATAAGAAAGATGACAAACGTTAAAAAAATCGAAAAGATCGAAAAGATCAATTTGAAGGAATTACTTCTTTACAAAATTGTTTGAGGTGAACATTTTTTAAGCCGGATTTAGTGCCTACTTTACATCTATGACCTTTGACTAAAAGATAAGGTATAGAAACTGGTATAATGAGGCTGGTTTTGAAAGGCGGAATGTCGATGTATAAAGAACATAAATTGTGGGAGGATTACTCATGGATCAGCGTGACCGATCCCAGTGAGAAAGATTTTTCCAAGATTCAGAAAAAGTTCAAATTACCGCGGATGTACCGTTCCTATATCCTAGACCCTCACGAAAGATCGCGCTTTGATTTTAACGAAGAGATAAAGATGGGCTTATTGATTTGGCGAGTCACTGTTCCGATGAAAGAAGAGAGCAGTTTTAAGGTGATGCCTATTAGTTTTATCGTTTCAGATAAGCACTTGATCTCAGCTGTTAATAAGCAAACAGCGTGGATCAATAAGTATTTAGAAGATATTTTGCATGACTTTAATGAAAAAGACGAGGAGAAGCCATCTTTACCCAGAATACTGTTGCGTTTATTATGGCGGATCAATAATCATTATGTAGATCAGATCGATCAGGTCAATAAATGGCGGGAAGAGCTCGCTAACTACCGCAAACGTCCGACCAACCATCAAATCGAGGCCTTATCTCATCTCAGTGACCAGTTAGTTTATCTGACTACTGCCGCCGACAATAATGTTGTTGCCATTCAGCAAATGAGACTCAGCAGTAATTCTGATACGGATGAATTTAAAGTTGGCCGACGAGAACAAGATCTAATGAATGATGTTGAAATTGAGACCAAACAAAGTCAACAGATCACTCGGGACGCAGCAGAATTAGTTGACCGTTTGTCCAATACTTATAATAATATTTTAAACAACAACTTAAATGATACTATGAGATTTTTGACCATCTGGTCATTGATCTTAGCTGCTCCGCCCGTCATTTCCGGCTTTTATGGCATGAACATGCACTTGCCATGGGCCAGAGGAGAGTGGGCCTGGACGGGGACGCTCGTGATGACTCTAGCCTTGGTCATTCTCACACTATGGGTTTATTATCGCTATCGATCTAAATAATAAATTTTGGTGTGTTATGCAAAAATGAATAGCGTACGGGTTCACATACTAAAGCAATGGTTTCATGTTTTTGCCTTTGTTATTCTGTAAAATTAAGGAGCAAATGAAAATTATGATCACTACGATCGCGTTAGACTTAGACAATACTTTATTGAATTCAGACAAGAAAATTTCTGCCAATAACGAACATATCCTTAAACAATTACATCGAGCTGGTAAAAGAGTCATTTTGTGCACTGGCCGACCTTTGCCAGCGATAAAGCATCTCATTAAACAATTGGAATTAACAGAGGTTAACGACTATTCGATTACTTTTAATGGCGGATTAGTTCAAAATAATAACACTCAAAAAATTATGGCACAAACAACCCTAAGTAGGGATAATGTTGATCTTTTGTATCATGATGCCAAATTACGCCGCTATCCTTTGGATGTTTTAGGGGCGGATAAAGTTTATTCTTTAATAGAGTTTGGCAAGTCAGAATACGAGAAATTTATGAATGGAATGTTGCCTTTCGAAAACATTCAGTTTTCTGCGCTTCCAGTTGGACAAGGTTTTGGAAAAGTAGTTTGTGCGGCCCCTGCTGCTGTCGTCAATAGTACGCGTGCAGGTTTGCCAGCTGATGTTTTACAAAATTTCCATGTTGTGCCATCTCGACCAGAATTATTGGAATTTTTGCCCTCTGGGGTCAATAAAGCTAAGGGCCTAACAAAATTGTTGAGCAGTTTTGGCGAGAGCCTCGATAATTTGATGGCGTTTGGTGATGAGGAAAACGATCTAGAAATGATCGCAGGTGCTGGTTTTGGTGTTGCTATGGGAAATGCGATCCCTCAGATAAAAGAGGCAGCGAAGGCGATCACGCTGGATAATAACACTGATGGAGTTGCTGAATGTTTGAAAAAATATTTTAGATTGTAAAGCGGTGCCGAATCTTGCTAGAGACAGCTCATAAAATGTTAGAGCAAATCGATCAGAAGAGCGGATCAGCGGAGTGGCAAAGATATTAGCCAGATATTTGTCTGTTTATGGAACCATTAAATATCATCAAGTAGATTCTAGAAAAAAGTCTAGTGTAAAATTAATTAATTCCTTAAAAACTGGGATGAAAGCGTATGACAAGGCTAAATCATTTATAATTAAGTGATAAGCAATTTGTAAAGGCAGGTATAAAAATGAGTTTTATCGAAGTCAAGAACGAAGTGCGCCGGTTCAAAACAGGCGACACCACAATTACAGCAAATAATGACATAAGTTTTTCGATAGATCAGGGTGAATTAGTAGTAATTTTAGGTCCAAGTGGAGCCGGAAAATCAACACTATTAAATATTTTGGGTGGGATGGATCATCCAACTGAAGGACAAATTATCATTGATAACACCGATATTGCCAAGTTTTCCGCGAAAGAGCTGACGCAATTTCGTCGGGTGGACATCGGGTTTGTTTTTCAATTTTATAACCTGGTTCCTAATTTGACAACTCATGAAAATGTGGAGTTAGCAACTGAAGTTTCGCCTGATGCCTTGAATGTTGATGAGGTCTTATCAGAAGTAGGTTTGGCAGACCGAGCCAATAATTTTCCGGCTCAACTTTCAGGTGGTGAGCAGCAGCGGGTTGCGATCGCTCGTGCTTTAGCCAAAAATCCCAAGCTGCTTTTATGCGACGAACCAACGGGGGCGCTGGATTACACCACCGGCAAACAGATCCTCAAACTGATCCAGCAAGCTAGTCACGAAATAGGCCAGACGGCAGTGATCGTGACGCACAATTCTTCGATTGCCAAGATGGCAGATAAAGTTATTTATATCAACGATTCAACAGTCAGAAAGATCAAGACTAATGACAGTCCTGTTTCCGTAGAAGAAATTGAATGGTAGGAGGGAAAAACTTGAAGAAAACTTATCTAAAGTCTACTTTTCGTGATATCCGTTTTTCCCTGGGAAGATTTATTGCTATTATTCTGATTATTTTTATGGGGACTTTGCTTTTTGTCGGGATCAAAAGTGTTGGTCCAGATTTAACTAATTCTGCCCAAAAAGCCTTTGAAAAAAGTAATATGTCAGATGTTCAGGTCATTTCGACCGCAGGCCTGACTCAAGCTGACAAAAAAGCCGTAGAAAAAGTGCCTGATACTGAGGCACAGCTAAGCAAGGGGTTCGCTTCCGTTGAGCAAAAGAACCAGAATAATTTACAAGTGTATTCTTATTCTAAAAAGGATAAGCAAAATAAACTGACAATTATTAAAGGTCACCTGCCTAAAAAGGCCGACCAAATTGTCGTGGATAGAAAGATTTCCGGGGATTATCCCTTGGATTCGACTATGACATTGAAAAATGATTCTTTAAAGCACTCTAAATATCAGGTCGTCGGTTATGTAGATTCTCCACTTTATATTTCTAACAATGAGCGAGGAAATTCCTCCGTCGGTGATGGTCAGGTCGATGGTTTCGTTTATTTACCAGAGCAAAATTTTGCTACTGATGTTTATTCACAAATGTACTTAAGTTTTAATAATTTGAAGAATAAGAATTATTCTACCAGTTCATACAAAAAGGGAGTTAGCCATAAGGTTTCTCAGGTCAATAAGGAATTGGCCGCCAGAAAGGGCGAAAGACAAACAGAACTACAAAAAGTCGCCGACCAAAAAACCGCCCCTGCACGCCAAAAATTAACGGACCAGCAAAATCGGTTGAATCAAAGTAAACAACAACTCCAACAGGGACAACAGCAACTCCAAGTACAAGAACAGCAATTGCAGCAGCAACAGGCTCAGCTGGCTTCCCAGGTGGGCGAACAACAGGCTAAACAGCAGTTATCATCTGCTAACCAACGATTAAACCAACAAAAACAGCAGTTGAACCAGCAGAACCAAAGACTTAATGATGCTCAAGGCCAAATTACGCAGGGGCAAAAGGAATTGCAGGACAGGAGTAAAGTTGCTAAGCCGACCTATATGGAAAACCGGCGGACTGATATGCCAGGTTTTACCGATTACGCCAGCTTATCAGATCGGATCGACGCCATTGCTAACATTTTCCCGGTCTTCTTCTTTTTTATCGCAATCTTGATCACTTTCACGACGATGACCAGAATGATCACGGAGAATCGACGCGAGATTGGGACACTCTTGTCATTAGGATATAAAAAGACTGAAATTTCAGTAAAATATATCGTGTATTCAATTTTGACTGCCTTGATTGGCAGCGCCTTGGGGATCGTTTTAGGGACTAAGACACTGCCGCCGATCGTGTTCAAATTGTTGGGTTCGATGTATATTTTTACGGACTATATTTCCAACTATTATGCTTACTTGATTTGGATCGCCATTGCAGCTGCGTTAGTAGCCACACTGGGTTCAGCTTTATTGGTATTGTTGCGTGATCTGCGGGAGAAACCGGTCGATTTGTTGGTCGAAAAAGCACCAAAGGCGGGCAAACGGATCTTGCTTGAACACATTACTCCAATTTGGAGGCGATTAGGCTTTACCCAAAAGATGACAGCGCGAAATCTGTTTCGGTATAAGTCACGGATGATTTTAACAATTGTAGGGATCGCTGGGTGTACCGGGTTGATGCTGGCTGGATTTGGGTTGAATGATTCGATCCCAGCTCCAGGGGCCAAACAGTACTCAAATATCAACCGTTACCAGGCATTGGTAACATTAAAGGACAATTTGAATTCTAAGAACAAGCAAAAAGTTGCTCATGTACTCAATAAAAACTCACAAGTTACTGAGAAATTATTGGTTCATTCTGAACAGGTAACTTTTAGGCAGAACGGTTCCAGCAACCAGGATGCAACTTTATATGCCGTTAAACAGCGTGAGAAACTTAAGGATTATATTTCTTTAACAGAGCCACATAACAAAAATTCGCAGGTAATTCCTAAGTCAGGAGCCATAGTCAGCCAAAGATTAGCTCAAGATTATGATTTGCACAAAGGCGATAAACTGCATTTTGAAGATGATCAAGGGAACGATTATACTATTAAGTTGGCCAGCATAACGGAAAATTACGTCGGTCATAATGTCTATTTGAGCAGTGATTATTATAATAAGGTAGCAGGTGAACAACCAGACAATAACACTTATTTGGTTCACACTAAAAAACTCAACCAGCAAAAAGAAGAAAGTTTAGCCGATGATCTAGCCGACAGCAATGGGGTGCTCAATACTTCTTATACGAACACCCTCGAGTCAAAATTAGAGAAATCGGTTAGCGGGATGAGTTCCATTGTCTTTATCTTCATCATTTTATCTGGAACACTTGCATTTGTGGTGCTCTACAACTTAACTAATATCAATATTTCTGAGCGTCGACGCGAACTGGCTACCTTTAAAGTGCTTGGATTTTTCGACAAAGAAGTCACAATGGTCATTGTACGGGAAAACATCATTTTCACTCTCTTTGGTATTCTATTTGGTTTTGGAGTTGGGTGGCTTTTGAACTGGTTCATCTTAACGTATGCTTCCAGTAATATGATGGTCTTTCCAGTGGTTATTCATTGGCCTGGTTATCTGGTTTCGGCCTTAATGACGATTGCCTTTTCGACTGTTGTTATGTTTGTCACCCACCGGAAACTGAAAAATGTAGATATGATTGGTGCTTTGAATTCCAGTGAATGATCTGGCACAAGGTGATTTGAAAAGCTTTTGAAGTGAGATCTAAAAATTTATAGTATCTCACAATTAATTCTTTCAAAATGAAAGAAGAAGGAAAACTTTTAAAAAGACATAATAAAATTCAGGGATCGATGGTTTGACGATTCCTGAATTTTTATGCTCAATTTTTTATATATGAAAAGTAATATCTAGAATGTTGATCGAGCCTCCTTCAGCATAACTTTGCCAAAGTCTAGTTTAAGTCAACCGTTTAAGTAAGTTAGGGGAAACCTTGTAAACCAAAGTTACAACATACAGACTAAGAAGACGATCTAGGTAATCGGTCAAGATTTGAATAATAAAAACCGCCGCTGCTTTGCTTAAACCCGCACCAAACAGTAATTGGACAAGGATGCTTGAGCCGGAACTGGTGATTCCATGAAACAGCAAAACTGTTATCAAGGTGGAAACCAGGGTCCCGGGTAGTGAAATAACAAAGGCCGCCCACCAATTTTGCTTGCCCTTGACAGCGGACACCTTCCTAAAAAGAAGACCGCATATGAGGCCGAGGAGAAGCTGAACTGGCAAGAAGAAAAGCGAGTACAAATCTGTTGTAGCACCGACTATTAGTCCTGTGAGTCCACCAGCTTCCATACCTGCGAGCGGCCCTAAAACAACCGCAGCCATGATAGTACCGATAGAATCAAGGTAAAGAGGCAAGTGCAGTAAAAGGGCAATGTTACTGCCAACAATATTAAGCACGATGCAAAAAGCAATAAAGACTATTTTATTTAAGGACCTTTTTTTCATAGTTCCACCCCCAGTTGGACTAGGACTTTCGCAATCTCTGTCGGGCTAATTCCAATCACTCTACTGAGAAACAGTGTCCAAAAGCTTTTTTGATCTACTTTAGTGTAAATATAAGAATTAGGTTTTTTGTGCCAGAAATCATGGGCATCAACGATGGACTCCCCGCGGGCAGTTCCCGTCGCAGCAATCTTTGTATAGCTTGCAAAACCTGAAAGAAGATCTGGCAGCAACAAACACGCCGCAGCAAGCGGATCGTTGATCACACAACCGATGAGTCCTTCTTGCTGCCAATGAAAATCTATGTAAAAACGGGTGATTTTTTTGATAAAGTCTGCGATCGGACCGCCGACCTGCTTAATGTAATCTAAAATATTTGGAGTAAGGACTATTTTTCGGGTAACATCAAGTCCAACCATTTCGATTTTCACGTGAGATTTTGTGAAAACCTCTTTGGCAGCGTGTGGGTCACACCAGAAATTATATTCGGCAACGGGAGAACAATTGCCAAAGGATGCATAATTTCCACCCATAGCGATCAAGCGTTTTGTCTGATCAAAAATATGTGGATCTTGACGTAGGCACATGGCAATATTAGTCATTGGCCCGAGAACTAATAATTCGGTTTGGGGTGCATTCTGAAAAGTTCTGAGAATAAAATCAATAGCGCCGTGTTTGGCTTGCACTTTGACGGGTGGAATGCGGCTGTTTCCTAAGCCGTCATCACCGTGAGTATCTTGTGCGGAAACATATGGAACCGTCAAAGGATTGCTTGCTCCAATGTAAACCGGAATATCTAACCGATCAGTAAGCTTGAGGACTTTGAAAACATTTTTTGCTCCCAACTCAGCTGGTACATTTCCAGAAACGGTGGTAATTCCGACAATATTTATCTCCGGAGACTTTAGCAGTAACAGAAGTGCTAGGCTGTCATCGATACCGGGATCACAATCAACGATCACAGCATGTTTATTATTCATTTTCCTACCTCCAATACAGAAGTTCTTGGTTTTTTATCCTGGGCAGTTTGCGAACCAGTCCAAGTTGAAATAACTTGATTTATGAACAACACAAATAATTATATAATTTCTAAGGTCATTACTCAACGCAGCAAAAAATTTCTATTTAAAAATCAGTTTTTGCAGCACTCTTTCTTACTTTCTAGCCGCATCATTATTAATGTTAAAATTTGGCGTGACTTGTAGTTGTTCGATCCTTTGATTGCCCCAAGCATACATTTCGTTGATGATGGGCATTAAAGTCTTTCCCAGAGGCGTGATCTCATACTTGACTTTGACTTGAGATTCAGTGATAACTTTACGAGCAATCAGCTGATCTTCCTCCAATTCACGCAACTGATTGGTTAGCACCTTATGAGAAGCCTTAGGTAATAGCCGCATTAATTGATTGAAACGATAAGCTCCGTCTGTTCCTAAGTGAAAGAGGATCACGATCTTCCACTTTCCACTAAACATGGAGAGTGTTAATTCTTTAGCACAACTGTAATCTCCGTTTTCCAATCTTTGTTTAACATCTTTACGGACAACATCGGTCATTTTATTCATCTTCCTTATCTTTTAAAATAGGGCACTTTAAAGTGCGTTATTGTATCAAAATGAAACCAGGTATAGTATATATACTATCACAATTATGAATGACATCAGTTTTTCCGGTGTGTAAGCAGATTGTTTGGGAAGTTCAAAACTGACGTGTTATAACAACATTGTGGTAAGTATGAGTGTTCTGGTGGGTTCATCTCACCCAGAAACAACAGAGAATTTTAAGAAAGGGAGTATTTCTAGCGATGAGTAAAATTGCTGTTATTGTAACAAATGATGTGGAAGATGTTGAATATAGTTCTCCAGTGGAGGCTTTGAAAAAAGCTGGCCACGAGGTAACGACAATCGAAAATCAAGCTGGCAGCAAAATTGCTGGTAAGCACGGCTTGTCTCTGACTGCTGATAAGGGCATAGATGATGTCTCAGTTGATGATTTTGATGCTTTACTGATCCCAGGAGGATTTTCTCCGGACCAGTTGCGGGTTGATGAGAGGTTTGTAGACTTTGTTAAAGACTTCTTGCTAAGCAACAATCATGTATTTGCGATTTGCCACGGCCCTCAACTGTTTATTCAGTCAGGTTTATCAGAAGAACTAAAATTGACCGCATTCACTTCAGTTCGTCCGGATTTATATTATGCTGGCGCACAGGTCTTGGACCAGTCTGTAGTTGTTGATAAAAAACATCAGTTGATCACCAGCCGTACTCCAGATGATCTGCCGGACTTTAACCGTGAAATTACTGCCGCACTCGCTTAAAGTCCATTAATTTGTATTATTGTTTTAAAATTCAATGAATACAAACGTCTTAAAGCACTGGGGCAGACTAACAGCGCTTAGAAAAATAACTCGTAGATAATAATAAAAATTGTGTCATAGTAGGGAATTATCCCTCGTTATGACACAATTTTTTAATTTTTAGTGTTGTGTTTTACCCAATGGGGTGCCTATTGGATAAAAACCGTCCTCTGTTTTCCAAAAGTACCTTTTGTTGCAGACCGATTTCTCTTAGAACATGAGCAAAACAGGGTATAGTTTGAACTGCAACCGTTTACACTAATTTGGGATTATAATTAAATATGAGGGAAACATTAAAAATAATGAAAGGAGGAAGCTAAATGAATGTCAGTCACGCAGAGGTCTTGAAGCAAATATACTTGAGCAATGGTCGTACGCAAAAAGAATTGTTGAAGACGACCGGTTATCCGCCTCATAAGCTCAAAGACATTGAAGAACAGCTTATTTCGGATGGTTTGATAACTTCTAATCTCAAAGCAACATTTCAGGGCAGAAAAGTAATGATAAATTCTGCGCCAAAAAGAGCAATTATTTTGGCAGCAGGTGATGGCCGGGGGTTGACGCCGCTCAACTTTGATTTGCCTAAGGGTTTGCTAAAAGTTAGAGGAGAGAGATTAATCGAAAGAGAGATCAAGCAGCTGCACGCACACAATGTTCTAGATATTACTCTTGTCGTCGGAGTCATGGCGGAAAAATATAATTATCTGCATGAAAAATTTCAAGTTAATATTGTGGAAAATGCTGATTTTGACAAAACTGACAGCTTAGCTTCCTTAGCACTAGTTAAATACCAACTGAATAACTGCTATATTGTCCCGTGCGACGTTTATTTTTTAGAAGATCCATTTTCTTCTTATGAGCTGTATTCATGGTCTGGCATCCAAGGAAGCAAATTTAAGAATGGTCAAATTAGTAGGGAAGAGCCTTCCGCTTTGGGCTTAGCATATGTGACCAAAAATACTGGTCAGCGGCTGCAAGACCGGCTGGACAAAGTTTGCAACGACTCGCTCCACAAGCATGACTCGTGGGATTTTTGTTTGCTTGATCAGAATGAAGGCGACAATAATCTCAAGATATTTCCGGCTGATACCGTTCGAGAGATTGACACGTATGATGATCTGCGTGCTTTTGATCCTGCTTCTCCTAATTTGAACAACGAGGCTTTGACGATCATTGAACGTTGTTTAGATGTTTTGCCAAAGGATATTACCAATGTAGTACCAGCTAAAAAGGGTATGACCAATCGCTCATTTATTTTTCAATGTCATGGGAAAAAATATATGATGCGTATTCCTGGCGAAGGAACAGGGCAATTGATCAATCGGAATCATGAATATAATGTTTATCAGGTTTTGCATGGTCGTGAACTGTCCGATCCTGTTTATTATTTGGATCCTAGTAACGGCTTTAAGTTGACGGGATTTCTCCCACAAGCCCGCAACTGCGATCCAAATGATGAGAATGACGTCTTCTTGTGTATGCAAATGTTACGTAAGTTTCATGAATTGGGACTACAGGTTAACCACAGATTTGATCTGGCCGATCAAATTGAAAATTATGAAAAATTATTTGCGTACGGCCGCTCAAAGTATCCAGATTATGAAGAAACTAAGGCTAATGTTAAAAAACTTATCCATTATGTGAATACTTTGCCACGGCGCTCGGTTTTATGCCATATAGATGCTAATTGTGATAATTTCATCTTTTACGGGGGGTGCGATGGGTCTGAAAAATTGTGCTTGATCGACTGGGAATATGCTGGTATGCAAGATCCTGATATAGATATTGCGATGTTTGCGCTTTATTCGCACTATGATCAGCAACAGACCGATCAGTTGATCGCTGCTTATTATCCGGAGGGATGTGCTCTAGATACCCGTTATAAAATTTATAGTTATGTAGCGATCTGCGGCTTATTGTGGAGTAATTGGTGTGAATTTAAGGCCAGTTTTGGAATAGATTTTGGCAAGTACTCACTCCACCAATATTTATCTGCTAAAAAATACTATCAGCTGGTAGCTTCTCATATTCCTTTAGGAGAGATTAATTAGACAACACAGCCTTAACATGACCGCTTAGTCGGCAAGTTAAGACTGTGTTTATTTTATTAATTTCTTCCTATCTTCTAGCAGATAGTTTTAGAAAAGCAGCTGAAATTAATTGTTAGTGTGCTCCCTCTTTGACTATGGAGATTTGCAAAACACTTGCTTTTATAATAAACAGCACGTTGTCCCCCCAAAGCCCGTCGAAGCATCAATGATAAAGCCAGCTACTGTCGTGTGTAAAACATGACATCATTTCTTCGACAGAGAGGAGATGAAAACTTGATAATAATTCTCTAAAGATAAGGGCAATTACAGCAGGAATTGCGAAAACCGTTCAAGAATTTAAGTATTTTTGTAAATCACCGAAACGTTCAACGATAGTTTCTGTTCCTTTGTTGTATAGGTCTATCAGTTTGGCAGGATCTCTTTCAAAATGTGAAACGTTGACGGGCTCCTCCGGACGTACCACAAATATGCGTCCCTCTTTTTCCAGCTTTTCGAGTTGAATTAAAGCTTCATTATAGTGCTCCGGTCTGTCAATAAATGCCTGAACGAAATTGGGGTAGCTTTTATACATCGTCTTGACCAGGCGATTCACCGCCGCTGAATTTTCGCGTTTGCGGTAAGTCAGATTCCTAGTCAGTACTACAACGATCTTTTTGTACCCTAATTGTTGCGCGCGTTTATAAGGAATGGAATCAGCGATTCCGCCGTCTAAATATGGGACACCGTTAATGTTGCGAATATCTGAGAGCAAAGGGATACTTGATGAGCCCTTAATTGCTTCGATCTGATCGTTATCAGGACTTTTGCGGAAAACTTTGGCTTGGCCAGTTTCACAGTCAGTAGCGGTTATTTCAAATATTTGCTGGCTTTGGTGATATGCTTTCCAATCAAAAGGGCTGTAGGCGAAACACTCAGGTGAGAAGAGAAAATCGAGGTTAAAAATACCGCCATTACTCCAGAGATTGTTAATACTGATATAACGTTTATCATGTAGAAAATGAAGGTTGATATTAGAAGAACGATTACGCTGCTTAGAGATATAACTCACAGCACATAAGGTTCCGGCGGAAACACCGTGGACATATTCAAATTCAATATTGTGTTCCATAAAATAGTCTAAAATGGCACTAGTAAAAAAAGTCCGCAAAGCACCACCCTCCAAAATCAAAGCAGCTTTTTCCAAATGAATGGCCTCCTCTCATTAGAAATTTTACTACTTTCCTGTTGGAAGATGCACAATTTTTAAATTCGATATATAATAAATATAAACTATTTTACCAAACTCTGAACACGCGAGTTAGTGATAAGCAGAGAAAAATATTCTGAAGAAGCTAAGTATTAGTTGGTTTTTGGTGGATCTTTTCTGTTTTATAAAGTTGAGGAATAATTAGTTAAGTATAAATATCTCATCTGAAAGACGCGACAAAGCTAACGCGGCGGGTCACGGTTTACAGAGCGTCTTGACGAAATTTAGGAGGCTTATGCATGTTTGAGAGGAACAGTTTGCGAGTATCTTTTAAAGGAAAGCAATTTTTTTATCAAGCTGAAGAACTTAGTTCTCAGGGTGTAGAAAAAACTTGTCGTTACGCAATTTTATTTCCGGATCTGCAAGCTGCTAAAAAATTTGATAAAGTCACTAGGCACTGTCATATGACCATTAAAAACTTTTTTGGTTCTTATCATGCAGTGATCAGAAACAGGTTCAAAATTCATAAATCAATTTTGTCGGCAAAAGATTCCTCGCAGATGTATAGCGGATTGTTGACAGTTCAAGAGGTGGGAAGAAAAAGCTGATGAAAAGAAGTATGGTCAAGAAAGCCTCGGCTTTTCTTATTTTAGGAGTTGCCACCTTTTCGGTTTTGGGATACATATTATATGTTAGTACTTATTTGGTGTTGAACTTTAACTTGGAAACTATTATCGTCGCCCTAGTTGGGCTGCCTGCATTTATTTTTTTCTTCAATTTTTTATGGAGTGACGTGTGATTCAAGCCTTTTTTCTGAAAAAGGCTCTTTTTTTTGAATGTTTTTGTAAAATTGTACTTGTACACTCCCCAAAATTGTAATATTTGCTGAGGCTTCAAAAATGGTTTATACCAGTTTGGCAGTTAATTTATCTATCTAACCAGAGATCTCATTGTTACATAAAATTACAAATTCCGCGGTCATTTACAAATCAAGCGTTTGTTTTAATTTCCATGTTATTTGCATGTAACTTTATTCTCCTATACTTAGTCTCGTTGAATTGATAACCGCGGTTTTTCAGATCTCTGAAACCGCAATGCTAAACTTATAGGAGTGTATAGAATAACATGATATTGAAAAAGACTTTATTGACGCTTACAGCAGCAGCCGGAATGATGGCAGCAGGAACATATGCAGCTAATGCTGATACGGTAACTGTCCAGTCTGGCGATACAGTTTCAAAAATCGCTAATGAACATAATGTAACAGTACCATCGATCGAAGCTGCCAACAAATTAACAAATGTCAACATGATCTATGTTGGTCAAAAACTTGAAGTTGGTGCCAAAGAAGCTGCACAACCAGCAACACCAGCTCAAACTCCAGCTCCGGCTCCACAGCAAAATCAAGCAGCTGCAGCTAATAAAGTTCAGCA
>CAKPZY010000046.1 GCA_934215475.1 uncultured Ligilactobacillus sp. | reverse complement strand
CACCAAATTTTCAAAAAACAGGAAAATATGGTGGTATTTTATCGGATTATGGAACGTTTTGTCCCAACTCCATTTTTAAAAGCGTAGGTATTCTTGTAAGATCCAACCATCATTATCTATTTGATACCAGTGCATGCCTGCCAGGTGTTTATGGGCGGTCAGTGTTATGACAGTTCCATGCTTTAATTGGGATGATTTCTTGCCACAAGGTTTGTCATATAAAGTGACTTTTTTACCAGGCACAAAGTCTATTCTGGCCTGGGTTTGGATCGGAGTCGCATAATTTTTTAAACTGGTGTCTGCCGGACTGGGTTGTTCTAAATGATTCCTGTGTGTGAGTACTTTAATATTCTTATTTTGCTTGATCCATGTGTTTCCGCCCAGACAGTACCAAATAGTCTTGTCAGTGGTTTTTACCGATTTGAAAGCTTGCCAGACCGTATCTTTGGCTAAAGTTAAACTGATCCTTTTACCATAAGGTGCGTCTACGCACTCTGTAAATTCGATGATCTTCAACAAACGCAAACTTTCATCCACTTCTTCCCACCATTTTTTGCGGTAGAAGTAGGTCACAAATTGTTGCGAATTTAGAAAGCGGCCGGTAACAGGACCGTGTGCTTGCACTAAAACATAATTTGCAAAACTTGGAGCTGACAGAGAATAGGGCGCATGTAATTTACCATGAACAAATTCCGGAGCCGCTAACAAGCGCTGCTCATCGATGTCTTTTGCAAAGATCCAAAGAGCCGCAGCGTTGCGGCGTTGATATAAAATTTTTACGACTCCATACCGATCTACAAAGCTAGTAGTGAAGCCCGCAATGTTTGTGACGTAGTAATCAGGGAAATTTTTGATAACTAATTCAAATTCCTGTCCCCGGTACCCGCGGACTATCTGAGGATCCATCAAGTAATTTTGTTTTTCGTCCAAATACATAACCAAGATAACTGCTGGAATTGGATGTGCCAAGCCTTTGGCAAAGAACGGAGAAAAATGTGGTTGAGGCTGCGTTTCGGCCTTCTTTTTTATTTGGGGTGATTTTTTTGGAACTTGAAGAGGGTACGTGCGCGCGTTGTTATTTGTTTCTATATGATCTACTGTCTGATTATCGGAAGCAAATTCTTTTTTCAGAGCTTTAAAGCCTCGTTTGATCACCTGCAACGGCGTGAACCTTACCATATTGATCCCTCCTAACTCCAGCCGTATGATAACAAAAGTGCTGATTTTTACTTAAACACTCTTTAAATAATTGGCTCCTAACTTGGACAATCCTGATATAAGAAGGTGCCCACTTTATTTCGACTAAAATTGCCAGTTGTGTACTGGAATTTTCCGGCTCAAACTGCCAACTGAGTTGATATAAAGCAATTTTTTAGATAGCTAGTCGATTTGTGCTTGAATTTCAACGACATTTCCTGCATCAGAAACTGAAGCTTCATCTTTTTTGTCACCCAGCAGCCTTGAAACCACAAATTTTAATTCCTTATCGGTGATAGGACGTAATTTATTAGAGATCACGATTTCGTGCCTGTCAGCTTTTTTCTTGTGTACGACCACAGAGTTTCCTAAAGTGTATACTTTAATGTAATGAGTTGAGGAAGTTCTTAGTTCTTCGGTGATGACACGTGCATAACTGTTGGTAACATCTACTAAATTCATCATTTATTTGACCTCCAGTTTTTTATTTTCATACTCATTATATATTAAAAATGCCCATATTAAAACAAAGTTATCAACTAATTGGGGGTCTTCCCAGGAAATTTTAAGCAGCTTGAAAAAGGTTGAATGATGAGAGAAATTTATAAAGCACGGCTGTTAGACTTTAAAAAGAGCAACACAATGAAAGATGTGTTTCTTTAGCAAACATACAAGATTAAAAAAAGCAGCTGCCCTAAATTTAAGAGCAGCTGCTTTTTTGTGCTTACTTATCACTCGCAGAATTGTCTGCTTTCTTTTTACTTGCAGCAGGTTCCTCGTTTTTAACGATTCTGATCTTACCTTCTTCAAGTTTAGCAAGCAAATTCTTGTTTTCCGGATGATCAAGATAGTAATCTGCGATCCTATCCTCGATTTGTTCTTGGATAACCCGCCGCAATGGACGTGCTCCCATCTTCGGATCATAACCAAGATCGACTAATTTGTCCGCCACTGGACCAGTAACATGCAATTCGATATTCTTGTCTGACAACATATCATTCACGTCGTCTAACATCAGTGTAACGATCTTGTGCAAGTCATCTTTGGTCAAGGCATTAAATTCAACGATTGCGTCTAAACGGTTCAAAAATTCAGGCTTAAAATACTTGGTTAAGCTATCTAGGATCGAATGAGTCTGGCCTGCAGCTTCAGCTGCGAAGCCAACTTCGGCAACAGAGTCGCCGCTACCAGCATTAGACGTCATGATGATTATCGTATCCTTGAAGGATACCGTCCGACCTTGTGAGTCAGTCAAACGACCGTCATCCAAGATCTGTAAGAACATGTGCAAAACATCAGGATGTGCTTTTTCGATCTCATCAAGCAATATCAAGCTATACGGATGACGCCGAACTTGTTCGGTCAACTGACCGGCTTCATCATAGCCAACATAACCTGGCGGCGAACCGATCAACTTGGAAACGGAGAATTTCTCCATATACTCACTCATATCGAAACGGATCATCGCATCTGGTGTCCCAAATAATTCACGAGCTAACTGTTTGGCAGTTTCCGTCTTGCCGACACCTGTTGGGCCAACGAAGAGGAAGGAACCGATTGGGCGACCGGATTTATTGAATCCGACACGATTCCGCCGAATGGCACGAGCTACTTTATTAACAGCTTCATCTTGGCCAATAACATGCTTTTCTAGCGCATTGCCTAAGTTTCTTAGCTGTGATTGTTCCTTAGCTTGCAGCTCACCGACCGGAATATTGGTCTTTTCCTCAACGATTTTCTCCATATCTTTTTCAGTGATCTTCGGCGTACTTTCATCGGATGAAGAATTTTCTTTCATCTTATTGAATTTTGTAACTTGGTCACGATAGTAGGCAGCTTTCTCGTAATCTTCGTCTTTTAAAGCTGCCTGCTTCTGTTCTTCAGCATCCTTGATCTTTCCATCCATTACAGCCGGATCGACGGTATGGATCGTCAAGTTCTTTTTAGAACCAGATTCATCCAACAAGTCGATTGCCTTATCAGGCAAAAAGCGGTCTTGAATATAACGGTTAGATAAGTTGACCGCAGCCTCAAGTGCTTTTTCGGTATATTTTACATGGTGATAAGATTCATATTTACCGCGGATCCCCTGTAAAATTTTAAGGGTTTCTGCGACTGAAGGTTCATCGACCTCGATCGGTTGCAGACGTCTTGCTAAGGCGGCATCTTTTTCGATTGCCCGATACTCTTTCATAGTCGTTGCACCGACCAGTTGCAGATCTCCGCGAGCCAAGGCTGGTTTCAAAACATTACCGGCATCCATGCCGCCCTCGGCGTTTCCGGCACCTACGATCTCATGGATCTCGTCAATGAAGAGGATGGTATTCTTTTCTTTTTTAAGTTCATCCATTAACTGTTTCATCCGCTGTTCAAACTGGCCACGGATCCCAGTACCTTGAACAAGTGAAACGACATCTAAACGAACTAACCTTTTATTTTGCAATTTCTGTGGGACGTCGTTGTCGACGATCTTTTGAGCCAACCCTTCAACGACGGCCGTTTTACCGACCCCGGCTTCACCGATCAGAACAGGATTGTTTTTGGTGCGCCGGTTCAATATTTCTATCACGCGCGAAATTTCTTTATCTCTTCCAATTACAGGATCGATCCGACCGTTTTGAGCTTCGTTGGTTAGATCTAACCCATACTGGCCTAAAATGGTGTTGCCGCCATTATTGCGTCCGCGGCCGCCAGCTGCTTGAGTTGGTGGAACTTGTCCTGGTTGCTGTCCTTGACCTTGACGTTCTCCAGACATTGCCCGAAAAATATCATCTAAATTACCAAAGCCAAAAGGATCTTGCATCATTGAATTTGGACGACCACTATTACCAGCTTTGTCTTTAAGTTTTTGATAGCAAGACTGGCACAAGTCTATCGAAGTCTGCCGTCCGCCTACATTAGTAGTCAAATGAATCGTTGCTGGATTTTGATGACAATTTTGACATAACATATTAATTATTCACGACCTTTCATAAGATCAGGTTAGACAAAGGTCAAAAGCATTTGACCAACTTTGACCTTTATATTTTTATTATACAAATTTCTGAGTAAACTTCAAGTCATAAGCTTCAAAAAATATTATTTTTCATGCTATAATTGCTACTGGATTTAATTTGGAAAGAGGGTTTACTGTGAGCAAAGATTATGGGCAGATCTTAGAACAATTGCGTCAAGGAGAAATCACAGAAGTTGAGATCAGTACAGCTAAATTCATGGACTTTCAAAGAGCGCTGATGGAGTATCCACATAGAAAACAGGTGGTGGGCCATGCAAAACGAGGTGGCGGTGCTTCCTATCATTATAATAGTGGTACCGAACATAAATAAAGAATCAGTTGCAATATGGTATGTTTTGCAAAATGTATTTTAGTAACGATGAAAACTTATGAAAACAAAAGAGAATAATTTGTGTATTCTTATTTTAATGAAACTATAGCTCGTGTGAATGCGCCTTCCAGCCTGGAGCCGTACATACATATAGGGCTAAAACAAACTTGTTTTATACCATAATACATGGTATTATTTTTTTAGCGAGTTTACACTATGTGGTGCAGACTGTGAACATTTTGAAAATGTAAACGTGTTCGACAATTTGTGCAAATTTTCATAGGTAAAGCTCAACAATTTTATTTTTATACTCAAAGGAGAATGGTTTAAGATGGAAAAGAAAGACTTTCACGTAATTGCAGAAACAGGGATCCATGCTCGTCCTGCAACATTGTTGGTTCAATCCGCAAGTAAATTCAATTCTGATATCACTTTAGCATACAATGACAAGTCAGTTAATTTGAAATCTATCATGGGCGTTATGTCTTTGGGCGTTGGACAGGGTTCTGATGTCACAATTACAGCAGAAGGCGCTGACGAAGCAGATGCTATCAAGGCAGTTGCTGAGACAATGAAAAAGGAAGGACTTGCTGAATAATGACGAAAATGTTGAAAGGGATCGCAGCCAGTGATGGTATTGCGGAAGCTAAAGCATATATGCTTGTGCAACCCGATTTATCATTTTCCGAGAAAACGACCGATGACCCG
This sequence comes from uncultured Ligilactobacillus sp., assembly GCA_934215475.1. Taxonomy (GTDB): domain Bacteria; phylum Bacillota; class Bacilli; order Lactobacillales; family Lactobacillaceae; genus Ligilactobacillus. The sequence continues at coordinate 8,562 of CAKPZY010000046.1, read as the reverse complement.
CAGGCTGAAGTAAAACGTTTAAATGACGCGATAGCAGCCTCCAAGAAAGATCTGGAGGTCATCAAGGACAAGGCTGCCAAAAATTTAGGAGCTGAAGAAGCGCAAGTCTTTGAAGCACATTTAACCATTCTTTCTGATCCGGAAATGCTTGGTCAGATCACAGATAAAATCAAGAAAGATAAAGTTAATGCTGAAGCAGCCGTTAAAAGTGTTACCGATACATTCATTTCCTTATTTGAGGGAATGACTGATAATGCTTATATGCAAGAGCGTGCCGGTGATGTTCGTGATGTTACGAAACGTTTATTAAGCCATTTACTGGGCGTCACCTTACCAAGCCCGGCTTTGATCGATGAAGAAGTAGTGATCGTGGCTCACGATCTCACACCTTCAGATACAGCTCAGCTGGACAGAAAATATGTTAAAGGTTTCATCACGGACATTGGTGGTCGGACATCTCACTCTGCTATCATGTCACGTACATTAGAGATCCCCGCTATTGTTGGTTCCGGGTCGGCGACTAAGGACATTAAGGCCAATCAGACTGTGATCATCGATGGTATTCATGGTGAAGCGTTAGTAGATCCAAGCAATGACGAATTAACGGAATATCAACAAAAGGCTAAAGACTTTGCAGCTCAAAAGGCTGAATGGGCTCAGTTAAAAAATGAAAAGTCTGTCACTGCTGATGGCAAACGTGTTACATTAGGCGCTAACATTGGAACACCTAAGGATGTTGAGGGGGCAAATGATAATGGTGCAGAAGCCGTTGGTTTGTTCCGTTCAGAATTCTTGTACATGGATTCTGCCGAATTGCCTTCAGAAGATGATCAATTTGAAGCTTACAAGCAGGCCGTTGAGGGTATGCATGGCAAGCAGGTTGTCGTTCGAACAATGGATATTGGTGGCGATAAGAAATTGCCGTACTTACCTTTGCCGGAGGAACAAAATCCTTTCTTGGGCTACCGTGCTATCCGGATCTCACTAGATCGGCAGGATATTTTCCGGACACAATTGCGGGCTTTGTTACGGGCCTCCGCTTACGGACGTTTGGCAGTGATGTTCCCAATGATCGCCACAGTCAAAGAATTTAAGGAAGCTAAGGCTATCTTTGAAGAAGAGAAAGCTAAGCTCGTTAAAGATGGGGTAAAGGTCTCAGATGATATCGAAGTCGGTATGATGATGGAGATTCCTGCCGCAGCTATGATTGCCGATAAATTGGCAAAATATTCTGATTTCTTTAGTATTGGTACAAACGATTTGATTCAGTACTCAATGGCTGCAGATCGCGGCAATGAGCATGTTTCATATTTGTATCAACCATATAACCCGTCATTGCTTCGTTTGATCAAGAATATCATTGAAGCCTCGCACAAAGAAGGAAAATGGACTGGAATGTGTGGAGAAATGGCCGGCGATCAAGTCGCTGTTCCGTTATTGGCTGGTTTAGGTCTGGATGAGTATTCAATGAGTGCTACTTCTATTTTGAAGACACGTAGTTTATTGAAGAAACTGGATACTTCAAAGATGAAAGAATTAGCAAAAAAGGCAGTGACTGACTGTGAAACAACTGAAGAGGTTGTTGAGTTAGTAAAGAAATACACTGCTTAAAAAGAGTCACATTTTATAGATAATAATATCAAAGCCCAACCATTCACTGCGGTAAATGATTGAGCTTTTTTCTTTTATTTAAGAAAAACTGAGAGAAAGTGTGCAAAAACATTTGGCATAAAAGCCTTGCTGGGGCGGGAAAATGATTTTTTATTAGGGAACTATTATTAGTGGTATATTGGAATTTGTTTAAGAAATAATAGCATTCGCAGTTATTTTGTTGCTTATACTTCCTCAAAACAATATAATGAAAATTGACTATTATTCTGATTAAGGAGGATCACCGTGAATATAGGTATTTTTACAGATACATATTATCCACAGGTCAGTGGCGTCGCGACTTCGATCAAGACTTTACGGGAACAACTGGAAAGTTTGGGTCACAACGTATATATTTTTACGACGACTGATCCAAAAGTGGATAAAAATGTATTCGAGAGAAATGTGTTTCGTTTTACGAGTGTTCCTTTTGCTTCTTTCACTGATAGGCGTATCGCGGTGAGAGGACTTTTTCAAGCTTACGAAATTGCTAAAGAGTTGAACCTTGACATTATCCATACCCAAACGGAGTTTTCATTGGGTATCATCGGCAAGTTTGTTGCCAAAAACCTGAAGATACCGTGCGTGCATACTTACCATACTATGTATGAGGATTATCTTCACTATGTGATGAAGGGGAAGGTATTAAAACCAGCTCATGTTAGACAGCTCAGCTGCGGCTATTGTGAACACATGGCTGGTATTGTAGCGCCAAGTGTACGGGTTTTAGACAGTTTGACCAGTTACGGGATCAAGGAGCCGATCTCGGTGATACCTACTGGTGTCGATGTGAAAAAATATCAGCGCGGGGACAATAATCTTCTAAGGGAAAAGTATCATATCTCGCCGGCGACTCCTTTGATGCTGACAGTGAGTCGAGTAGCTTTTGAAAAAGATATTGATCGGTTGATCAACGCGTTTCCGGCTATTTCTCGCAGAGTACCTGACGTGATGCTAATGATTTGTGGTGATGGCCCAGCAAAAACACAGTTGATGCAGCAGGTTAAAGATATGAAGTTGACCGATAAGATAATTTTTATCGGAGAGATCGCTCATGATGACGTGCCTGCTTATTATCAGATTGCAGATCTTTTTGTTTCCACTTCGATCTCTGAATCACAGGGATTAACGTTTATTGAGGCCTTGGCGGCTGGTTTGAAAGTTGTAGCAGCAAGTGGACCATATACCGATGAATTATTAGATCATAAGAGTGTTGGGACAACCTTTCAAACTCCTGTACAGTTTGTGCAGCAAGTTGTAGAGTACCTTAAACATCCAGAAAAATATATTGATCGAGCTCAACGTAATAAAAAAATTACGGAGATCTCAGCCGAAAATTTTGGTGAGCAGATCATTTCGTTTTATCAAGAAAGTTTTGAGGTATACGCAGAAGCTCATGCACGGCATTCACGAGAAAGTATTTAGCTTTTTAGGAGCGTTTAAATATGTTAACCATACGGATGTACTCTTCAGCAGCCAAGGTTTCCGGCCAGGGTGTGGGGAGTGCGTATTCAGAGCTGATAAGTTTGTTAGAAAATCATTATCCAACTAAGTTGAATGTGATCGTCAATCGTTTTGGCAAGGCCGATATCAGTCACTACCATACGATCGATCCGCAGTTTTACCTTACCACTTTTTTTCCGGGCACTGGGCGAAAGATCGGCTATGTGCATTTTTTGCCAGAAACGATCAAGGGAAGCTTGCGCATGCCGCAGTGGATGCTTAGGATCTTTAATGCATACTTGATTTGTTTTTATAAACGGATGGATGCATTAGTTGTTGTTAACCCGTCATTTATTCCCAAACTAATGGCTTATGGTATTTCTAAAAGAAAGATCACTTATATACCCAATTTTGTTTCTAAGAAAGAGTTTTACCAGCAGGACCCAGAAAAAAAGGGTGCGTTGCGGTCAAAGTATGGTCTTTCCTCCGACAAATTTACTGTTCTTGGCGTTGGACAAGTTCAGAAAAGAAAAGGGGTTGTCGACTTTATCAAACTCGCGCAAGACATGCCCTGTGTCCAGTTTATTTGGGTAGGTGGTTTTTCTTTTGGAAAAATGACAGATGGTTATGATAGATTAAAAAAGGTTGTCGCTGATCCACCACGCAATCTTCTTTTTCCAGGTATAGTTGATCGCAAGAAAATGAACGATTACTATAACTTAGCCGATCTTTTTTTGCTGCCCTCATATAATGAGCTGTTCCCGATGAGTGTTTTAGAGGCCTTCAGTTGTGGAGTTCCTGTTTTGCTGCGTAATCTTGATTTATATCAAGCAATTTTAAAAGGGTATTATCTGCCATGTGCTGATGTTGGCGACATGCATGAACAGATAGTTGCTTTGAAAACTGATCCGCATTCTTTGCAGGAGTTAAAAAATAAGGCGCTCCAAGCTGCCAGGCATTATAATGAAGATCATTTGGCCAAAATTTGGACAGACTATTATCACAGGCAAGCAAAGTTGGAGAAAAAATGAACAAAACAAATAAGTGGAGTCTGTTTTTAGTATTAATAGTTGGTATTTCCATTTTCGTGTATTCCATGAAGGGGATCCCAATCAAAACAATCGAAGATGAAGTCGCTGAACTGAGATGGAGTTGGTTAGCAGTGGCTTTTTTGTGTATGTTGATCTCCTTATTTTTTGAAGGGCTTGTCGTATGGACCTTGTTAAGGAAGCAATACCCTAAGTTTGCACTAAAAGACGCAATTCGTGTTCCTTTAGTGGAACAGCTTTTTAATGGGATCACTCCATTTCAAAGTGGAGGACAGCCTGCCCAGTTGTTTGCACTGTTGCAGTCCGGAGTTGATGCAGGTCGTGCGACTTCTAACATGTTATTAAAATTTATCGTTTTTCAATCGATGATCGTGGTTTGTTTCATAATCAGTCTGATGGCACAATTTCATTTTCTAGCTGCCAAGCTGCATGTCTTAGCTGCCTTCGTTATTTTTGGTTTTCTGATCCATTTTTTTGTGATCACGGCACTGCTGATGGTCATGTACTGGCACGGGTTTACTAAAAAATTAGTTGATATTTGCCTACATCCTGTAAAAAAATGGGGGAAACACCAGACATACCAGCGTTACCGCACGTTTGCTGATAAGAAGATCGATACTTTTTATGCAGAAAGTTTGAGTTTGTCTGGAAGGCCAAAGATATTATTTCAAATTAGTATCTTGACTCTTTTTCAGTTATTCTTTTACTATATTATTCCATATTTTATTTTACTGGCACTTGACGTGACCAATGTCGATGCATTGATGGTTATAGGGATGCACATTTTGATCGTGATGATCATTTCGCTTTTTCCCTTGCCTGGAGGTATCGGTGGAGCAGAGTTCAGTTTTTCAGTCGTTTTTTCAACTTTTTTGACCCATAATAGTGAGGTTGTTTTTGCCATGGTTTTGTGGCGGTTGATCACGTATTATCTAGGGATGGTTTTGGGTATGGGGGCATTAATTGTTAAACCCAGAATGGTTCAGGAAAGGCAAGAGTTTAAACATAAGTGAGCTCCAGCAGGATAAGATTTGCTTTCACCAGTAACTGAATGTTTGAGTTTCTTACTCTCCTTTTTTGACCTTATTCCAAAATTTTTGGATTTCTATGGAAGCTCTTTGATCCTGCAATGCCGTTTGCAATTGTTTTGCGGGATCATTTTGTTAATTTGAATTTTAATTTTGATTGAAACATGTTATTATCGTTTTTGTATGTAGCGTGGTGTATTTTATTTGTGTGTGCCGTTTATGTGCTATGGAATGCTTTTGTGAGAAGAGGGGCTTGTTTTTGGAAAATTCACAATTAGTTGCAATCGTTTCTCGTTTAAGTGCTATGATCAAAAGCGCGGATGAAGAAGTGGTTTCAAGGCGCTTTGAAAAAAATGGTGAAGAACGAGGTATCATGACTTATGATCCGAAATCAGGAATGTTCGAGTTAGAAGAACTCAGTTCAAAACAAAAATTTCAGTTCGATAATATTGACCTGGCTGCAATAGAAATTTATGACCTGCTTGATGATTGATTGTTAAGTTAAACTGAAGATTTGTGATTTTTAGTTTTTCTTTTTTTGTGGGTCCTTTATACTTGTTAGCAGACAAGTTTTTCAAAATGGAGGAAATTGGTAGAATGAGTTCTTTTCTCAAAAAAACGCAACGAGTTTTAAGTTCAAGAGCAGGATTTTTCTCATTAGTATTTTTCCTATTTTGGCTTAAAACATATATTGTTTATCAAAACAACTTTACATTAGGCGTTAACAATGGTATGCAGAGATTCTTACTGGTACTCAACCCGTTACCGATCGGGTTGTTATTATTTGGGCTAGGTTTTTACTTTCGTGGTAAAAAATTCTATTGGATCGAGATTGCTGTTAGCTTGCTCCAATCCATTTGGCTATTTGCTAATACCTTATATTATCGCGAATTTACAGATTTTCTATCTGCAGGAATTATTAAATCTTCGGGGTCTGTTTCCAATAATCTTGGGACAAGTATTTCACAGATCATCCATGCTACTGATTTTTTAGTCTTTTTGGATGTAGGTGTGTTGGTGCTAATGATGGTGTTCAGGGTGATCCACCCTGATACTACTAAGGCAAAGCGTCGCTATGGTTTTGTAACTACTGTCATAGCAATTATCTTATTTAGCGTTAACCTTACATTGGCACAAAGTGACCGCTCGCAGCTTTTAACGAGGACATTTGATAATAATTATATCGTTAAGTACTTAGGGATCGATTTCTTTGCCGGCTACTCCGCATATCAATCTCATCAGCAAACTGTAACTAAGAAGAATGCAAGCAGTCAGGATGTTGCTAAAGTATTAGACTTTGTTAATAAAAATCGTTCGCAACCAAATATTTCGTACTTTGGAAAAGAAAAAGGGAAAAATGTTTTTATTATTCATTTGGAAAGTTTCCAGCAATTTTTAATCAATTATAAGTCTGATGGTCAAGAGGTCACTCCTAACATTAACCGTTTCTATGCTGACCACAATACACTATCCTTTGATAATTTCTTTAATCAGGTTGGGCAAGGAAAAACTTCCGATGCAGAAACAATGTTAGAAAATTCATTATTTGGTTTACCCTCAGGTTCTGGGATGACTTCGTACGGTTCTTCTAATACTTATCAAGCCCTACCGGCAATTTTAGATCAACAAGGGTATTCGACTGCAGCTTTTCATGGTGATGTCGGCAGTTTTTGGAATCGTGACAATACCTATAAATCTTGGGGTTATCAGTATTTTTTTGATGAACCATACTACAAGATCAAGTCAAATTATAATGTCGGCTATGGTTTAAAGGATAAGATCTTCTTTAAACAGTCGGTTAAGTATCTTGAACAGCTTCCCCAGCCTTTCTATGCCAAGCTGATCACTTTGACTAATCATTACCCTTACGAGTTAGATAAACAAAATCAATCGATTCCTAAGACCAAGACAGGTGATAAGACCGTCGACGGGTATGTTCAAACAGCTAGGTACTTGGATCAGGCGTTTGGCGAGTTTATGGATTACTTAAAAAAATCTGGCTTGTATGATAAATCAATGATCGTTGCTTATGGTGATCATTATGGAATATCAAATAATCATCCGAAAGCTTTGGCACAGCTATTAGGTAAGAAGTCAGTTTCCAAATATGATCTAGCAATGCTGGAAAAGGTCCCATTCATGATCCATGCTAAGGGACTTCCAGGCGGCATTAATCACACCTATGGCGGTGAGATCGATGTTATGCCGACTTTGATGGATCTTTTGGGGATCCAAGATAATGATACGATCCAGTTGGGTAATGACCTTCTATCGACTAACCGTAATCAGACAGTGGCGTTTAGGAATGGTGATTTCGTATCGCCGGATTTAAGTAAACTCGGCAGCAAGGTCTATGATAACCAGGGAAAAAGGGTCAATACCAAGAATATGGATCAGCAGCAAAAAGATATTATCAAACAACAGCAAGAGCATACCGATCAGTCGCTTTCATTATCTGACAAAGTTGTGACTGGCGATCTTTTACGTTTTTACACGCCGCAGAATTTTACCAAAGTTGACAAGTCGCTTTATAGTTACAAGCATTCGAATGGTATTAAAGCATTGAAAGCAGCACAAAAGAAAAAGCCGACGAGTTTGATCGATCAAAATCAGGGCAGATCAACGCAAGACTTATTACAAACGGATGCGCCAGAACTAAAGGATAAATAGGAATGATATACGGTCTCCCACGTGGAAGACCGTTTTTAATGTGTACACCGCCAAATGGTTGTAATGTTTGGTAAAAACGACTATGCCATTGATTTTTATGCAGTGTTCTATTTTTTACTTTCTTCAGAAAGCCGACGAAGCAATAAAACCGACTCAATTCATTGCTTTTGATTGAAGGATCGTGTTGTTTTCGGTTGCTTAATGCTAAAATATGAAATTGTTAATTGCTTGTTGAGAGGATAAAGGTAGTATTCTTTGTCAAAACTGAACAATTCCGTGTGGTTTATGTTTATTTTTTACCAAAATCCTAACTATAAAAAGAGAATTAACTTCTTTATTCATATACGGCAGTTTAAATGGAGAAATAGGAAAAACTTATTGACGACGTCCTGAAATGTTGCTATTATAGTATTTGTCGCTGGGATGTTGGCACGCTTTTTATTAGTAAAATTTGTTGTTGACATCGTTTTGAACGATGTAGTATAATATTTAAGTTGTCGTTTTTATTAAACCTTTCCTTTCACTTTTACATTGAAAATAAGGTAATTATATAAAGCGATAAAAAGTATTTCATCATTAAAAATAGAATATTTCATTGACAGTTGCAACCGTTGATGCTAAAATTATTTTTGTTGTGAAATATTAAGTAGATCTTTGAAAACTGAACAAAGTTTCGACAAATCAAATGTGTGAGGTCGCTTACCGTGAAGGTAAGTGCAAAA
>CAKPZY010000045.1 GCA_934215475.1 uncultured Ligilactobacillus sp. | reverse complement strand
GGCTATTATCTACGTTGTTTCCTCCAAACTTCGTAGACCATCGGTACTTATCTAGGAGTATTCTCAAAATTAACCCAATAACTCAAAAATAAGTAACAAACAAGGCCGCCTAAGCATATATCAGCTCCAGGATGGCCTTGTTTTTGTAATAACTATTTTGCGCCTAATAACTCTTCTTTAGCATGAATCATTGCGGTGATAAAATCACAATACGGGGTTGGTACGCCATACTTTTTCCCTTTCTTTGAAATGGCGCCATTAAGGTAATCGATCTCGGTCTTACGTTGATTTAAGATCAGGTCCTGATACATTGATGGGTAATGGTCTGCAACCGGGGGTTCGTAACAAGATTCCACATGTTCGATCAATTCGGCAATATCCAAATTGATCCCTTCCACTTTAGCAACCGCGGCAAATTCTTTTACGACCGTTACAACCATCCCATGCGCGGGTGACGTAGCACCCAGCTCCCCCATATTGCATTGAAGTAGTGCAGTCAAACAGTTCATTGTCCCGTTGACACAGGCTTTTCGATAGACCGAATATAAAATATCAGAAGAATAACTGGCGTTTAATCCGGAACCAGACAATAACTCCGCCAAATTGCGTGCTGCTGCTTCTTGGCCATCGCCGACATTTTGTAACTCAACTGTTCCTTTCCCGAACAATTTCACCTTGCCCGGTCCCAATAATCCTGCTGTCCACATAGTGTTCCCTAAAAAAATATTTTTCTTAGCGACATACTTTTCTAGTGTAGCGACGTGACCCAATCCATTGAGCAGACATAAAACTTGTGTGTGTTGACCTATCACCGATTGAATGTCGTGCAGCATTTGATTCAACTGCATCGACTTGGTAAAGACGATGATCAGGTCAATTTTATCCGTTGCATCGACTTTAGTTTGGACCATGACCGGCAGGTGGACCGTAACATCTTTCCCATCAAAATCCGCCTCCAACCCATTTTTTCTAATGGCGTCGATATGCTCCTGCCACCCATCGATCAAGGTGACGTCGTTTCCGCATTGAGTCAACATGATCCCAAAACGGCTCCCCATTGCTCCTGCACCCGCAATAGCAATTCTCACTTTAAAAACCTCCAGTAAAATTTTCTTTAGCCGTTATTATTATACCCCGTTGTACAAAAATAAGCAGGTCAAAAAAGAAAGGGGGTTCCGAGCTTTGCCTCGATGCGTGTGACCAAGTTACGTCGCTTTGAGCAAATAAAAAACCCAGTCATTAAACTCGGATTTTCTTATATCCAGATTTATTTTCCACTGTCATGCAACACCGACAACAATCCATCTAGGCGACTGACATCTCTTTTGATTGCAGCGGAGCTCTGCATAAGTTGTGCCAGACTCTCCTGATTCTTTCTAAAACCATCACGAGTCTGCTTTACCTCAGCCCTAGTCTTGCCAGAAGTCTCATCGATCAAATCGATCTCACTGGAAATCTTTTGCAATGTTTCTCTAATATTTTCAGAGGATTGGTCGACGTCTTTGGCAAGCTTGCGCATTTCCTTGGCCACGACCGAAAAACCGCCGCTATTTTCACTGGAGCGCACAGCTTGCAGAGCCGTGTTCACAGCCAAAATGTTAGTGTGGTAGGAGATCTCATGGACTGTCTTAGTGATTTGATCGATCTTTGCAGTATTTTGTTTGAGTTGACTTGTGATCTCCAAATTATCGGCGGAGCTTTGCTGCATCACATCCATCGTCTTTTTGGTGTCATTCATTTGTATTTTCCGCCGGTGGTACATGCTCTCCAAGGCATCCGAAACATTGACGATATCCGCCAATTCCTGATTGATGGCAGTGATTTTTTCAGTTTTATCAAAACATACCTTGCAGATCCCGTTTAATCGCCCGTTTATGTCACGCAACGGAAAGTAGTTAGCCTCAAGATATACTTTTGCCCCGTTCTTGCCTCTCCTAACAACTTGGTCTTGAAATGAGTTCCCAGCTAATAAACGAGACCAAAAATCTTCGTAATCTGGACTGTCAGCAAACTCGGGAAAACAAAGGTCTTGGTGTTGCATTTGCAATAAGTCCTCGACCGAATAACCGAGTGTCTGGGCAAAAAGATCTGAAACGTAGGTAATATTTTTTTGCGTATCATAATGTAATGATCGCCAAATTATGGGTGATAGATCCTAAAAAATCCGAACTGATTTTCATCAGTGACTTCCTTCTTTCTCACTAGATGGGCCCTAGCACTTTACATATCGGATAGTTTTGAGAAAGTTTAACAGTAATTTTTCACGACCCACCATCTAAAAAAAGCTCTATATCTAATTACGCTAAAATCTCAAATCTTGATCAAAAATAATTTAAAAAAATCCCGCCGACAAAAATACCTAAAGTATTTGCCAGTGGGATCATATTATTCTATCTTATTTAAGATTCGATCTGTGCTTCGGAAGGTAAATTGCGTTTCAGCAGCGTAAGCAGATCATTTTCCGGCATCTCAAACACCAGTGCATATTGGCGGTACGACCGCTTTTCAATAAACGTTGCTACGATCAGCTTCCTGCCTTGCCCATTACCAATAGGCTTTAAAATGACTTTCACTATTCTCTGAAAAACCAACAACCGGGTCAGCAAGTTAGGCAACAGGATACCCTTACTAGTCAATCCATTGCGCCCTGCTAAAAACGTCAGCATGACCAACGCAGCGACTGTCATATCAAAGAGTATATATTGTGCCATCACTCGAAACAGCGGTGAAAGGAAGCCCAGTACGATCATGCCGATAAAAACCGGTGAAAAGTTGTACTTAGCTTTGAACTGGAGTAACGAATCATAATATACTCTGCGTACCAAAGCAATGACCATGATCGCACTAGCACATAATAAAATCAGCAAATGTTTAGCCCCCCCCTTTTTTGTTTACTTACTAATTGGAAATCATTATAACTCAATAAGTTTAATTTGCCACACTATCGGCCTATGATAAATGTTCTCTGCTCAAAAATCAAACAAATACCAAAATAATTTCAGTGCGCACACTTATCATCCACAAAAAAGCCGTTATTCAATAAATTGAATAACAGCTGCAAATCATATTTTTAATGTTCCTCAAAGCTTCGGCCAACTATTCATGTCCCCCCGAACTCGACTTAGCTAACAACCTCGAAGTAACGGGCAGACACCGTAGTTAGACCGTTACTTAATGACCTTGAACCTGTCCTCATCTGCGAGATAATCTTTTCCACCTGCAGGAGTGTTGATCGAACCAAATGGCATCTCGGCACGTAAATGCCAAGAATCTGGAATGTCAAATGCCTTGGCCACCTGATCATCGATCAACGGATTATAATGTTGTAATGAAGCACCAAGACCTTCTTCGGCTAAGGCAACCCAGACAGACTGTTGAGCTCCACCGATGGCTTGTTCAGACCAATCTTGGAAATTGTCAGCATATAATGTAAAGTTCTTTTCTTGATACCGAACTGTTTCAGTTTCTGTATAGAACAGCACTGTCCCTGCCCCAGCACGGAAACTTGCAATCTTTTTCTGTGTCTTTTTGTAGGCTTCATTATCTGGAACTTCGCTTTTCAGACGTTTTTCAACGATATCCCAAACTTTGTCAGAAGCTTCGCCAAATAAGATCACTGCCCGAACAGTTTGTCCGTTGAAAGCTGTCGGAGATTCCTTGACTGCACTTTCAATCAATGAAACCAGTTCATCTTCTGATTTGGTGAGTTTATCTCCTAAATCGTAGATTGTGCGGCGCTGCTTTAATGTATCGATAGTGTTGGACATAAAATTGCCTCCTTGAATTTAATATTTTTCATCCATGGCTCTATCTTATCAGCTTATTTTTAATAAGTAAAGTTTTTTTGTGACTTACAGACAAAAATTATTTTTTCAGACAGATTCTAAAGTAAGAGTTGAGTTCTGAAATATTAAACGAGTCTAATCACTATACGGGCTCAAAAATATTTTTTCTCCAGTGTAACTGGCATCACGACGGCTTATGTTGAGATTTTTAATTTAATTATTGACATATTTCCACAAATTAGTTAAAATTTCGTTAACATTCTAATAAATTTGCAACGGCCAAGAAGAGTAGTTATGTACAAAGTGTACAGAGAGGCTGTCAGCTGAAAAAGGCCAACCTTGATCATAATGAAGATGAACTTACAGCAATAAGTGCGTGGAAGCGACACTTACGCCAGGCCCGTTATTAGCCTGAACTTAACATAGCAAAAGCATTTGCTTTTAAGTTACTGAGTTGATCTCTTGATCATAAATACAGGTGGCACCACGATATTATCGTCCTTATTCAAGTTTTTGAATAAGGACTTTTTTTATTGCGCAAATTTTACAACAAACAGAGGAGAGATCTATGTATGAAAACAAATATCAAGAAATTACTGCTGACCGCAGCTATATTGGTACCGACTGCTGGAATACTGGCCAGCTGCGGTAATCAATCGAGCAGCAGCAGTTCACAAAAAACTTTAAATCTGGTTGAGGCCAGTGATCCTACCACTGTCGACGTCAACGACGTACGGAATTCAAACGAATTTGACATTTTGAACGCCACACAAGAAGGGCTCTTCAGGATCACTTCCAAAAAAGGACAGGATTCGCTGCAATTGGCAGGTGCCAAGTCATACCAAGTCTCAAAGGCTTAACTTATACCTTTCATTTGCGCAATACCAAATGTTCCGATGGTAAGGCAGTTACTGCACAAGATTACGTTGATTCCGCTCTGCGCGAACTGAATCCGAAAAATGGCTTTGCCTACGCAACTTTAGGTTACGACATCAAAAATGCCGAAGCTTACAATACTGGCAAAGCATCGGCCTCCGCCGTCGGCGTTTCTGCACCGGACAAAAATACATATCAGATCAAACTGGCTCATCCCACTGACAATTTCTTGCAAAAATATGCCGACATTGCGTTTTACCCCGTCAGGTTGGACCTGATCCAAAAGCATGGTAACAAAAAATGGAAAACGGACTGGCGCGACCAAGCCTCCAATGGCGCTTTCAAGATCTCACAGTGGAAAACCAATGACAAGATCGAGCTGACTAAAAACAAACGTTTCTGGAACAGCTCTAAAGTCAACTTCAATAAGGTCAAATACATAACGACAGCTAAAGCTTCGACTGTTGCTTCACTTTTGCAGTCTAGTCAGTTGGATGCCGTTAAAGCTTCCGGTGCTGATTCCTTGAATTATCAAAAAGCTGCCAAGAGCAGCAAGATCAAAACCACTAGCCAACTGGGTTCAGGAACTAATTTACTGGTATTCAACCAAAAGACCGGTGGAACGCAAGGATTGCTGAAAAATGCTAAGATCCGCGAAGCTTTGAGCCTGGCCGTCAATCGGGAGAAATACAACAAGGTCTTGTCCTCCAATCAAGAACAGCCAGCCCAAGGGTACCTCCCTGGCAGCGTGTCAGTCGGTCAGACTAATTACCGTAAGTATGCCGGTAATATTTTGGCCAAACCAGAACAACAGTACAATAGTTCTGCCAAATTAAAACAATTATTCCAAGCTGGTTTGAAAGAACTAGGCAAGTCGACGGATCTTAGCCAAGTTAAAATAGTTTTTTTAACGACCAATGACAGCAGTACTGATTCTGACTTGATCTCGTATCTCAAACAAGAATACAAAAAGCAGTTGGGGATCACGGTCCAAGCCAGTTCTCAATCTGACGATGCGTCATTCATTGCCGAACGCAACAAAGGTAATTACGACCTCCTATCTAATGGCTGGTTCGGAGATTACAACGACCCGGAAACATTCTTAGCTTTATGGGCTTCAAATAACGGTTTCCAGCGGTTCTTCGGCGGTTATAAAGACCCCAAATACGACCAGCTTTTTGCCGCTTTGCAAACGACAACTAATAAACAGCAGCGTTTGCAAGTATACAAGCAGTTAGAAGAATTACTGGTCACTAAAGATTTCGGTGTTGCCCCAACAACGGTGCCAAAGACAAAGATCTTTAAAGCATCTTCTTTACAGAATTTCCAGACACCGGCTTTTGGACCGACTTATAACTATATATATGCATCCAAGAAATAACCGCGTTATCGAGTGAAAGGACAGATGAATCCATGTTAAAAATGATCGTCAAACGCGGGATAGAATTGCTGCTCTCCCTCTTCTTGATTGCGACAGCCACCTTCTTTTTGCTGTCAGCCATTCCAGGAGATGCTCTATCCGCCCAGACTGACCGACTGCCAGAAGACGCGCGACAGCAAGTATATAAAAATTCCGGCTTGGACAAACCCGTCTTGGAAAGATATGTGATCACGGTCAAGAACATGGCACACGGAGAATTTGGCGAGTCGATCGTTACACCAGGCCAAACTCTTTCTTCTGCTTTAAAAGAAAAGCTGCCCGCTTCCGCTCGCTTAGGCATCCAACAAATGATCCTCGGCATACCATTGGGGTTATTATTAGGAATTTTAGCAGCCGTTTATAAAAACACTTGGGTCGACCGTTCTGTGACTGTGGTTAGTCTGTTACTAATGTCGGTCCCCAGTCTGGTGTTAGGCTTGCTGCTGCAAAGCTTTTTTGGCGGACGACTCGGTTTGTTCCCCATCATCGGCTGGCCGGAAGGAAGCGAGCAGTGGCTGGGCGGATGGAATTTCACGATCTTGCCAACGATCGCCGGCGGTATCGGTTATATTGCGGTTTATGCACGCTTGTTGAAAAACTCTATGTTAGATGTCTTAAGCAGCGACTACATTCAAACCGCCTATGCTAAGGGGCTGTCTGGACGCAAGGTAGTCATGCGCCACGTGGTGCGCAACGCTTTTATACCGTTGATCACGTCCTTGCCGGTCACGATCGCATTTGGGATCACTGGCTCAGTCTTTATCGAAAGTATCTTTGTGATCCCGGGGATCGGACAATTTTTCGTCCAAGCCCTGACTAACCGTGACGTACCAATAATTTTGGGCGAAACGGTGTTCTTGGCTGCCATTTATATTGTGGCACTGTTTATCACAGATATTCTATATTCGTTGGTCGATCCACGGATCAAACTGATCGATGAAAACTAAAAGGAGGAACGAGAATGAGCCAAAAGTCTGCTAAATATCAGTCATTTCATTTTGTTCCTTTAGCGAAAAGAGAACGGTTGGCAGAACAACCGTTGGAAATACAAACGGAAGCCAGGACCAGTTTCAGTAAAATGTTCGTGCGCAAATTCTGCAGTGAGCAGATCAGTGTGATCTGGCTGGTGATCTTGGTAGTGATCATCTTGATTTCTCTATTTGGCGGGCTGGTCTATGGCTATGACCCAAACCAGATCAATTCTGAACTGCAAAATCATGCGCCCGATCTCGCCCACTTATTTGGTACTGATCGCTTAGGTCGCGACTTATTCATTCGTGCCTGTACAGGCGTGCGGATCTCGTTGTTAGTGGCCATCATCAGCACCGCTTTAGCCATGGTGTTTGGCACGATTTATGGTGTCGTTATGGCCTTTGTTGGGGGTAAGGTCGACGCGTTTATGTTGCGGATCATCGAGATCTTTAATTCGATCCCAGGCCTGCTGATCACCATGATCTTGATGGCGATCCTGGGTAACGGGGTAGGCACAATGCTGTTCGCTTTGGCTGTCACTTCGTGGTCGGGAGCTGCTCGGCAAACGCGTGGTTTGGTTAAACAGTTGAAGAATTTAGACTACGTCACTGCTGCCAAAATGCTGAATACACCATTATGGAAAATCACTTTGCATCATTTTGTTCCAAATATGATGAGTATTCTGATTTTGGACGTTGAACGCAGCATTCCAGGCAACATCTTCGTTGAAGCCAGCCTGAGTTTTCTAGGGCTTGGTTTACAACCACCAAATACCAGCCTGGGCATCTTGATATCAGTCGGACAAGAACAGATGCTTCAGAATCCTTATCAACTGTATATTCCGATCTTCATCTTGATATTATTGGTTCTAGCCTTCAATATCATCGGTGATGGGGTGCGGGATGCATTTGACCCGCGGTACCGGAGTTAAAGTTGGGTGGCAGATTCATGTCAGAACCTGGATCAGACAAATAATAGTTTTGTTCTGAGCAGAAAGGAGTTAAAAGATGTCAGTTTTTAAAAAATCTTCTCTCAAAAATATTTTCATAGTTTTACTTTCATCTATACTTGCGGGTTGCCTGCTGACAGTGGGCCAAAGTCTGTTTGGCGCCAAACATTGCTCAGTACAGATATGGTTATTAAATTTAAGTGGATTTTATTCGCTGACACTTGCCCTTTTACTGCTGTTGCTTTCGGCATACTTAATTACGAACAGTGGCACCCCACGAGTGCATAGAACGAAGAAAAGAAACCTAGCCAGTTTATTACATCGCCACGGTCCGCTATTTTTCAAACAATTACTGTTGTTAACTAGTTTAAACGTTGGCATGTTGTGGTTGCTAGGTCATTTCGTTAAAGGGGTTGTAGCTCTGTGAGTGAAAAAGTGGTCGAGGCCCGCAATTTGCAAGTAACATTAAACGTTAATGGTCAGCCGCTATACGCTGTGCGGGGGATAGATTTCGACCTGTTCAAAGGTGAAACCCTGGCTATTGTCGGTGAGTCAGGTTCGGGTAAATCAATTGCGACTCATGCTCTATTACGATTGTTACCAACTAAAAGTCAAATCAAAGCAGATGTTTTATCTGTGCAGGGGAAAAATGTACTAGATCTGTCCAAAAAAGATTTGCAGAAACTCCGAGGCAGCGTGATCAGCTCGATCTCACAGGACCCATTGAGTGCCTTAAACCCGACAATGAGGGTCGGCAAACAAATTCTGGAGGCTCTGCTTGAGCGCCAGCATTTGCATAAAAATGAAGCTAAGCAAAAAATTTATAAGCAGCTGCAAGCCGTTGGGATCCCAGAACCTAAACAAGCATATCGTAAGTACCCGCATGAATTTTCTGGCGGGCAGCGGCAACGGATCTTGATCGCAATGGCGCTGATCAGCAACCCTGATATCCTAATTGCCGATGAGCCAACAACCGCGTTGGACGTGACTACGCAGGCGAATATACTAAAACTGCTCAAGGAGTATAAGGAAAAACTCGGCCTCTCGGTAATTTTCATCACGCATAATTTGGCTGTGGCTGCCAATATGGCTGACAGAGTTGCAGTAATGTATGCTGGCAAGATCGTCGAGGTCGGAACGACTGCGGAAATTTTCTATGACCCCAAGCACCCGTACACCTGGGGATTGTTAGAAGCAGTTCCTGATGACTCCAATGGCAAGAAAAAGTTGTTTACTTTGCCTGGAACCCCACCTGACCTGAGGTATCCGCCAAAGGGCGACGCTTTTGCGGTCCGTGACCCCTACGCGCTGGACATTGATTTTGAGGAAGAACCATCATTTTTCAAACTGTCTGAAACACATTATGCCAAGACGTGGCTGCTTGACCCACGAACACCCAGCTATGAACCGCCGCAAGAGATCAAAGAACGGTGGGAGAAATACTCCGAACTGACTGGGAAAGGAAATGCCTATGAGTGAAGAATCCGTTTTTACCGTCAAACATTTGACCGTGACTTTTGGCAAAAAGAAAAATGAAAAAAAGCCGTAGACAATATCTCATTTAATCTGAAAAAAGGAGAGGTCCTGGGCTTAGTCGGGGAATCAGGCAGCGGCAAAACTACAACAGTGCGCGTTTTAACACAATTATTAGCTCCAAGTTCTGGTCAAATTCAGTATGAGGGGATAAACTTCAGGCGCTTCAATGGCAAACTGCGCACAAAATTTCGACGGCAAGTACAAATGGTATTTCAAGATCCATTTGATTCACTGAATCCACGCCTAAAAGTCGGTGAGATCATTGCTGAGGGGATCGATAATTTCCATTTGGCAGCAAGCAAAAAGGAACGGGCCACAAAAGTTAGCAATCTATTAAAGGCAGTCGGTTTACCGGCTGATGCCAGCGGTCGCTACCCCCATGAATTTTCTGGCGGTCAGCGACAACGGATCGGGATCGCCCGTGCACTGGCCGTCAGACCTGACGTGTTGTGCTTGGATGAACCGGTGTCTGCGCTGGACGTTTCGATCCAAGCTCAGATCATCAACCTTTTGAAAGATCTCCAAGCTAAACAAAATCTAACTTATCTATTCATTGCTCATGACCTGTCAGTTGTGCGCTATATCAGCGACCGGATCTTGGTGATGTATAAGGGACGGATAGTAGAAAGCGGTCCGACTAACTTGGTATACAATCATCCGCTCCACCCATATACCAAATCATTGCTTGCAGCCGCACCAACGACCAAACTGGATCAGGAAAATCACTATGTCCCCTACAGTGCTTCACAAGATGATCTGCAAGGAAAATTAATAGAAAAAGAACCTAAGCATTGGGTATTAATATAGATTTTTGAAAAAGCCCCGTTATTCAACTATCAATGGATAACAGGGCTTTACTGTTTTGTTTATGTGGTAAAACATGGGAAGTATATTGGAATAGTTATCATCGTGCTTTGACCTTAAACTTAATGCTTGTAATTATGAATTAGAATAAATTGGATCAAAAGCCATTTTACAATCACAAATCTATAACTTTAAATTTATACCTTCAAAAGTAAATACTTTTTCTGCTCATTTATTGGTATAATAAATTGTGAAGATACTTCTTCGCAAATCACTTAATAAATGGGGTTGGATTAACAATGAGGGACAATAACCAAGAAATAACTAATCGTCGCCATCATCCTACACATAAAAAGCATCGAGTGTGGAAATGGGTCCTTTGGATCATAGTTGCATTGATAGTGATCAATGGTGTCGTATTAGCTAAGTTTTATCATGATGCTAAAAGTTCAGTGGAAACCACGTATCAGCCTGTCAAACACGATTCAGGCAGAGATAGTGCGGTGGACTTTTCCAAGTCAAAACCGTTTTCAGTTTTGCTTTTAGGTACCGATACCGGAGCACTAGGCCGCTCGTATAAAGGGCGTTCAGATACGATCATGGTAGCAGCAGTAGCACCTAAGAAAACATTGCTGCTAAGTGTTCCGAGGGATACTCTGGTAACAATTCCTGGACATCCAGGCAACAGCAAGATCAACGCTGCTTATGCTTATGGTGGAGTAACAGGTTCACTGAACACCTTGCAAAGTTATCTTGATATTCCACTGGATCATTATATTGAAGTAAACATGAAGGGCCTGGAGCAGCTTTCACAAGCCATTGGTTCAGTTCAAGTCAATAATGACCTGGACTTTACCCAGGGTGGACACCATTTCGTCAAAGGAAAAGTCTCTATCGATCACAATAATATCTTAGACTTCACCAGGATGAGACATGAAGATCCTCGCGGCGATTACGGCAGGCAATTGCGCCAACGTTTGGTGATCACAGCGATGGTCAAAAAGATCGCCTCAGTCGGCAGCATTACCAAGTACCAATCAATATTAAGTGCGATCTCTTCCAATATGAAAACAGATATTTCGTTTAACCAAATGAAACAGATCTTTTCTCATTACAGAAAAGCTACCAACGTTTCCCAGATCCAGCTACATGGAAACGGACAGATGATCGATGGGGTTTCTTATGAAGTTGTTTCTCAAAGTGCTTTGAATAAAGCTCAAGACCAGTTGAAAACACAGTTAGGCGTTAAATAAAATGCGAATAAAAAAGACCAGCCGGGAAATAAATTTCCTGGCTGGCTTTTTATTTGGTGCAGATTAACCACTTACATCGCTGAATTACCATAGGTATTTTTTTGAATAATTATTCAAAATATTAAATCATTTCAAAATACTCAAATTCTTTATCAGTTCTAATGTATTTATATTTTCCTTTAATATTTTTCATAGCCAAATCGTAAAGTTCTTTTTGACTTTTCTGAATATCGCTTAACTTTATCATAAACCTATTTACTTTTTCTAAGTTAATTGCGTTCTGAGAAAGATGCTTCACCTCAAGAACCATTCCACCAGTTAAATCATCACCATCCTCAATCACTTGAATACTATCTTTTATCAACAGGTTATTTATATAACTTAATTGAATCGGTACTGTCTTACTATTGAAAGGAGGATGCCTGTGTAGGTCAATACTCAAATCTAGCAAAAGAAACTTCTTCAAAGGCAATCTCAAATGTGAATAAAAAGTAACACCCACATTACTCGCAGAGAGTATCACTCCATCGACCTGAGGACGCTGATAATTATTTAAAGCAGAACATACTTTATCGGTCAAATCAATATCTCTTACCCCTTGAATAAAATGATCATCAGAATTCAAATACCAGGTTGTTCCATCAATCACTGGATCTGAAACTATAAATTTATAGTTACCTAATGCTGCATGCAGTAGCGCACCTGTTCCGCCTCTAGAAGCACCGTACAATACAATATTGTTCTGATTAACATGATGATTTTTTGCAATAATGCGAATTAATTCTTGAATTTGCTCTTCATAATTTGGATAGTTTTGAGTATTAGTGTAAAAACTCCCATCAATTAAATTGATATCTCCAATTTCTAGAATGTAGGTATCCTTTACGACACTATCTTTTAATCTAGGAAAGTCAAATTGAAAATTTCTCTGGAATACCGAAGTTTTGTAGTGAAAAGGAAAACTAAACATTCTAACAAGCAAGCGATTATTCCAGTATCTTTTGTTTTCTTTTGGAGGTATAACGCGATAATGTACGCCTTTATATTTTGGAAACGTAGTTTTGAGTTGTTCTCTTTTTACAAACCGATACCATGTTCCCTTATTGCCATGAAGTACATAATCATTTCTCGCTAATTCTAGTGCTCTTTTTCTAGCAAGTACATTAGATCGAAAAATTTTTAAGTCATTCTTGGAATTCGGTACATTCAAAAAAACAGCATCTTGATCCAGTTGATTGATGTCTACATCCGAGTCCAATTCTATTGACGAAATGGAAGGGCCTAATCCATATTTCTGTACAATAACTTCGATTTGGCTCTGGACATCTGTATAATAATTTTGATTGTATAAGTAATACCAGTGCTCACCCGTAGGAAAATTTAACTCCGCTGCACTGTTCTTTTGATCAAATTTAAGGACCGCAAAACCTGCCTCAGTTAAGGCATTATCTAAAATATCCCAATTTCGATTATAACCATTGATTTTGTTAGCAGAAAATTTGTATTTACTTTGATCATATTTTTTTTGCATAATGCCTTTTTTTGACATGTGAAGTGGAAACCTTGCTCCATTAAAAATTAATTTAGTATTAGGTGCAATTCCATACACTCTTTCTTCAAACAATTTAACTTGTTCTATAACTTTTTTGATATAGTTGCTACATCTCGTATTAAATAAAGTTGCCCCATCCGGTATCGAGTGCATTAATCTGAAATTACGTGTAATTTGCGTTCCATCTTCTAAAGAAAAGCTTCCAAAGTAAATCTCTGGAAACAGATCGAGCAACAGTAAATCGGGTTGAAATTGGTAAAGCTTTCCCCAAAAACCCTCTTCAAAATCCCAATTTAAAAAATTATAGAGTGATCCATCTTGTTTAATAGTTTGTGCAAAATGCTTAACATCTTGATAATTCGATAAAAGGTGCCCCAAAGTATAAAATTCACGTACCGTTCGAACTTCATAATTTCCATTATACGTTTCATTAATTTTTTGATTGAAAATATATGTGGATGCTGGCGATCCCATGGTTAGAATTTTCATTCAACTCTCCTTACCTCAATTAATGTTCCTGTTGTCTAATATTAAAAAACCATTATTATTAAATATCCTCTTATAGAATCAACACATAAAATTTGGATTTGAGTCAAATTTTTAGACACAATTATGTATAATTTCTAACTAACTGCTACTTCTTTTTCATCTGGTGTT
>CAKPZY010000044.1 GCA_934215475.1 uncultured Ligilactobacillus sp. | reverse complement strand
GTTTTGCACTTACCTTCACGGTAAGCGACCTCACACATTTGATTTGTCGAAACTTTGTTCAGTTTTCAAAGATCTACCTGCTGTCATATACAATTTAAAATCGATTATTAATTAACCAATTTTTAACCAATCATATTCTAATTTCAAGTTGCAAATCAATCACTGAATAATTTACAACATTCAGAAGCGACAGCTTTTAAAGTGTACCAACTCTAGAAAAGAATGTCAACAACTTCCTTGAATTATTTTGATAAGCAACTACCTGCTCAACGACAACGTTTAATAATATACCGCCAATTAAGCCCACCGTCAAGGGAATTTTTAAAATAAAATAAAAAAAGTTCCCAATCTATATAATTATGCCTTCTACAGAAAACCAATTTGGCAACCTGCTCGTTTAATGGTTTTATTATTTTTTTAATATTAAAAATAAACAGACTAGTCAACAAGATGCCGACTAGTCTGTTGGTATATTCTTTTATTCTTGATCCTTTTTGTTCTTTTTAAACATTGATTTGATCCCGCGGCTAATAACTTGAAAGAAAGTCAACGACCGTACGATCTTTTCAGCATCAATATAGACACGAACCGCGCGCAAAACACGCTTAGGCTCCTTAGAAGAAAAGTTGATCATGCCATTCCGTTTGGTTTGAAAACCATATCTTGGGATCCACTTACCACCAAAATAAATCGAAGCAATAACCAAATCAACTTCTTTCCACGGGATCTGAACGTATTTTTGCGGGTCTCTGTCATCATAAAATTCAAATGCCTTATCTCCGATCATGATCTGACCATAATCATTCATTCCCATGTGTGAAACACCAGGAATAATAAGGTCAATTTTAGTATTAAGGGATTTGACTCTTTGATTTTTATTTTTCTTTTTCTTACCAAACATGGTTATTCCTCCACGTATATATGCATTCAATGTGTATTATAACAAAAAAAAGGTCCCATTGTACAACCGCAATGAGACCAATAAATAGCTTTGAACTATATTAAAGAAGTCCAATCACATGACCGCCGACACCGATGATAAAGATACCAACAATTATAATAATTGGTGAAACATTCTTCTTCAATAACCACATACAAAGGAATGTTAGCAACAAAGGAACTAATCCTGGAATCAAAGAATCCAAGTTGTCCTGCAAAGTTGTAACTTTATATTTATCCAGAGAAAGTCCGGATGCCTGCTCAGAAAGTGCTTGATGGATCCCTTGAGAACCTTTTGGCAATTTATCCCAATCAATATACGCACCCTTTTGTTGCTGTATCTTGGAAACGACGGGAGTGAATTTAATGTTGACCCACCGTTCGATCAAAGCACCTAAGACAAACATACCCATCATAGATGCTCCACGAGTGATCATCTGTAACAAACCGCCTGATAAGTCATCAGTGATGGCATTACCTGCTTTATAACCAAATTCCTGAGTATACCAGATCGTAGCCAGCCGGATAATGTTCCAAACTATGAAAAACAAAATTGGTCCTACTATGCTCCCACCTATGGCTAAAGAAGCGCCTAGAGCGCCAATCATTGGCCGGATAGTAAACCAAAATACCGGGTCACCGACACCGGCTAAAGGACCCATCATACCAACTTTAACACCCTGGATAGCGGCATCATCGATTGGAGCCCCGTTGGCACGTTCCTCTTCCAAGGCCAACGTAACACCGATGATTGGTGAAGCTACATATGGGTGAGTGTTAAAGAATTCCAAGTGACGTTTGTAAGCATCAGCCCGGGCATCTTTTTCCTTATACAATTTATTGATAGCCGGGATCATAGAGTAAACCCAACCACCGTTTTGCATACGTTCATAGTTCCAGGAACCTTGCAAAAATTGTGAACGCCATGCAACTCTTAAACGATCACGTTTCGATAAAGTAATTTTCTTTTCCTTTACTACTGGTTCAGCCATTGTTTTTCCCCTCCTTCATTTTAATAGTCATCGAGAATATCGCCCAATGGGTCACCGCTGTTGCTGTTGCCCCCATTATTATTACCATTTGAACCACTTCCGCCTTTATCAAGTGCTAAGTACATCAATGCAAGCGATACGCCCAAAGCACCGATAGCGATCAATGTCAAATCGGAAATTGCGGCAATAACAAAACCAATAATGAAGAATGGCCAAACTTCACGTGAAGCCATCATGTTGATAACCATTGCATAACCAACAGCCACAACCATGCCACCACCAATAGTCATACCATCATTTAACCAATCAGGCATTGCATCTAACATGCTTCGAACAGAAGATGCAGGAATAACTAACAAAGCAGCGGCAGGAATAGCGATCCGCAGACCTTGTAAAGCGATACATACATATTGCCAAAAATCAATAACTCTGTAATTGCCATTTTTTCCTGCTGCATCCATTAAGTGGACAATAGCAACAGTAATTGTACGAACTATCATGGTTAAGAATAATCCCGCAACAGCTAAAGGAATAGCAATAGCTACGGCTGAACCGACACCCTTAGCGCCTTGTCCGCCTTGAACCAAAATAATAGAAGATGCAACTGCAGCTAAAGCAGCGTCAGGCGCCACAGCGGCTCCAACGTTTGCCCAGCCCAAGGCGATCATTTGCAAAAAACCGCCTAACATGATTCCTTCAGTTAGATGTCCAGTAACTAAACCAATCAACGTACAAGCAACTAATGGTTGATGGAATTGCCACTCATCCAAAATACCTTCCATGCCGGCGAAAAACGCCACGATCACTACTAATACCATAGAAATACCAGACATGAAATAACCCTCCTTTTCAATAATAACCGGCTTACATGCCTAATTCTTTGCGGGCTTTTTCAACTAATTCATCAAAGTTACCCTTCTTATCTCCAGGAACCTTACGCAAGTCAAATTTAATACCCCTCTTCTTCAACTCATCAAATGACTTAACATCTTCAGGCCCCATCGACAAAACGTTGTTGACAGCTACTTTACCTGTCGAGTGTGACATTGAACCAATATTAAGTTCTTTTAGATCCATGCCGCCCTTAATAGTTGTTAAAGCATCTTCAGGATTTTCGAACAAAATCAAGGCTTTTGTCTTGCCAAAACGCGGATCCTTAGCAACTTCCTCCATCTTGGAAACTGGCACAACATTAGCCTTGACACCAGGAGGAGCTGCCTGCATGATCATGTTCTTGCGAAATTTGTCCTTAGCAACGCCGTCTGAAACAACAATAATTCGATTAGGTTCAGTAGACTTTGTCCAAGATGTAGCAACTTGACCATGCAGCAAGCGCGAATCGATCCGAGCAAGAACATATTTGATCTTACCGTCCCCAATCACTGTGCCTTTAGGAATCGAGCCCCCCTTGGGCTGACCGTCTGATGCAGCAGCGGCCGGTTTGGTTGCTTTAGGCTGCAAAGATTCAGGCTTGATCTTGACACCGTCTTTGGCTGTCTCAATGATATGGGCAGCGATCTCTTGGGCTTTGTCCATTGACAAGCGTGACGCATATGCCTCAATGACCATTGGCAAATTCATGCCGGCAACGATAGCCCAGGTGTCTTTATGTTCTTCATAAATGTTGCTTGCCTGGTTAAACGGTGTGCCGCCCCACAGATCGATCAAGAGCAAAACCTGTTCAGGATCGTCAAATGAAGCAACGGCCTTTTCCATCTTGGCATGAACATCATCCGGGCCTTCGCTTGGCTTTAAAGTAACTGTTTGGACATTTTCCTGTTTACCAAAAATCATTTCGGCAGACTGGTAAATGCCTTCTGCAAAGCTACCATGGCTCGCGAGGATAATACCTACCATTTTGTGTACCTCCCACAATAAAATTTTCCGGTCACACCGGAGTTATATATTAGTATTTTTTGCTGTGTACTAAGCTGGTTTTACTGTCTTGCATGGCCGATAAAACCTTTTTCTCGCAAGATCTTCCACAAATCTTTAGAAGAATCGCCGGAAACCTTGCGAATATCCAGCCTGATCCCTTGGTCATGCAGCCATCGAAAAGCACTGATATCATGGCTGTTAACGGAAATACTGTCTGTCACCATTTTGCGTGAACTATCAAAGCTCAACGCTCCAATATTGACTTTGTTGACATTTATCCCATTTTCCACCAAAAACCGAGCATCACTCGGATCTTCGACTAAAACTAGTGCCTTAAAATGGTCAAAGCGCGGATCAAAATAGATCCGCAGCATTTTCATCAAAGGGATCACATGAGCCCTAACACCAGGAGGACTAGCTTGTTTTATCAGAGTCTTTCTAATGTTGTCCTGTGATACTCGATCGGAAACCACCAAAATTCGATCAACCTTTAGGACCTTAGCCCAGTTGGTAGCGACCTGCCCATGAAGCAGACGACTATCAATACGCATCAATCGAACTTCCATCTAAACCACCTTACCTGCAAAACAATAAATGACGATTGAATGTACCAAGCAAAAATTACCGGGAAATTTTAAACATCATTTTCCTAAAATATTGTTCACGCCAGTCAAATAAAAATAAAAGAGATGATAACAAGTTCATTAACAGACGCTTCAATATTTTGGGAGAACTCCCTTTAAAATGCTCCGATTATTATGTAGCAATTTGCGTGCCAACTTTTGTGTATTCAAAGCAAAGGCCCATTTAAAGCGGTTTTTAAGGTATAAAAAATACTCCAACACACAATTTTAGTGTATCAGAGCGTTAGTGTATCCTATTTAGCAGTTTCTGTATCAAAAAGTTTTACAATATAATACACTTCTTCTTCCGTCAACTTCAAATTTAGCGTACTCTCAATAATATTATTTGCTTGAATGATCGTTTGGTAAAGTCTGTCGTTATGAATGGTGTCAATTTCCTTTTGAGCAGCAGTTATCGGCGAATGGGTCAGGCACCGCTCGATTGCCCCCGCTAAGTGCATGACAACACTGATCCTCAGCGAATTAGTAAATTCAAAATCCACATGGGCAGCAACGAAATCACAGTAGTTCCACAACACACCGATCAATTTTTGAGGATTTATAAAGGTAAAATATTGAGCTAAATACTGTTGAGCCTTTTGCTCAGTTAGGTCTTCTGACCTCTCCAGTCGCATTGGGCCAGCCTTTTGTGCCCTATTTTCTTCCATTTGTTCAATCATATCAACAAATTTTTCGCCGCCGCCCTGAAGCAGACCTTCCAATGAAATAAACGGCACGGGGATCTTTGGACGAGTGACACCGGTGGTAGCAATAATATGATAATTACGTTTCAGATCTTCTAACGTATGATCCATTCCAACCACAGAAATCGGTAAAACAACAATATCATCAATTAGGTGATCAACTAAAATACCATCTAAGATATCTTTAATTTTTTGAGCTGTACCCTGACCTGTAGCACATAAAGCAACAATGGCACGTTGCCTTGAGTCTCCGATACTCAAATCATTATTGGTCTGCTCATGTGCGACAAAGGGACGAGAATATCCGTTAAAGTCGGATAATTCCCGATAAATCATTTCCAAGTCGCTATCTATCAGCGAGGAGCGGCGGGCAGCTTCTAAAACCATTGCTGTTGTAACCATATCGATCGTCTTTACCGAGATCCCAGTCAGTTCTTCCAGCTTACTATTAAAAGCCCCTAATGATCCCATATCTACCATTAATAAAACACCATTACCACGGTCGACTTTTTTCACCATAGCAGCAATCCCCTTAAGTGCCGTCTGCGGATCCATTTCTAGTGCCATGTCAAAAGAGGCTAAATTATCTGAGGACAGCAGCTGCCTGACCACACTGACCATTGAGGAAGCCGTGCTGTTACCATGCGCTGCCACAACAATCCCAACCTTGCCGGTAGTGGGTTCCGCTTTCAAAGAAGCCAACAGTATCGCAAGATAGTAGAGTTCTGAATCAGGAACAGGCATCCGATAATGTCTTTCCAACTTAACCTTGATCTTTTTAGCAAGGTCAAATTCGCGGGGATAATCGTTGACCATCGAGACAATATTATTAGCAACTCTTCGTAATGGCTTGCCTGACTGCACCCTTTTGATGAAAGAGCTGATGTGCAAGCTCATGCCGTATAAATAATTTTCCCCGACATCATACCTTTCTGCTCTTAAGAAATGCCCGATATCATTGGTGATATCGATAATATCCTGGTCGATGATCTCGTTAAAATTTTTCTCAGCTCGGTCGATCTTGGCATTTTTATAGAATGACTTCAGATGAACGTTAATATCAGTCATAATAAAATTATTGATCGCCGCTTGGTCTAATCCTTCATCCTGTAAAACTTGTGCTTTTTCACCGATCACTTCATATAAGTTATAAGGTAACTCATAGTTGTCTTGTTCAGCTCGAACAGTCGTAGAGTTGTCAGGCTGGATGATAAGTGTCGGTTCAAGCAGTTTCGTCAATTTACTCTGCTCACCACGGTTTGAAGCAAGTCGCGGCAGGCCGTCCTTAATTGCGGCTGGCATCGCATCAAAATCGATCTTCACTTCTGATTCGTCATTAATACTGCCCAAAAAACCTTGAGCGCATACCAGCTGAATATTAGACTTCAATTGACCGACGTTGCCATAAGTAACGCTGCCGATCAAGCCTTGAACGACATCTTCATTTAAACGAATATTCCGCTGAATACGGTTAGCCTCGATCGTCAGCAAAAGTTTAAGCATCGAGACTCTTTCCCGCATTGTCCGTTCCTTAAATGCAGGCATCTTGATCATGATGGGGATCCGTCTAACAAATGTCTGAAGCAAAGAACTTTCCGGATCTTCGGTAGTAGCGCAGACCAAGCGTACATCAGCATGGTGTGTTTTGCCAGATTCTCCCAACTTGCTATAGGTTCCATGATCCATGAAATAGAAGATCATTTCTTGCCCCTCCGGCGGCAAGCGGTGAATTTCATCCAGAAAAAGCATCCCGCCATCAGATTGTTGGATCAAACCGTCTTTGTCTTCATTGGCCCCCGTAAAAGCACCTCTGGTATAACCAAAGAGTTGAGACATTAAAAGTTGGGGATTATGCGCATAATCGGCACAATTAAAAACTGTCATGCCTTCGTGCGACAAAACGCCCTTTTCCCACGCAAACTGATACATGGCGTTTGCAAAATAGGTTTTCCCAGATCCTGTCGGACCGGTTATCAGAACATTAAGGCCGTGCGGTGGATATAAGATCGCTGCCTTAGCTTGTTCGACTTGATTTTTCAAACTTTCTTTTCTGCCGATCATTGTTTCGAAAAAATCCGCTTTTTTGCCATATGATTCAGGCTGCCTGATGCCCTTTGTTAGCGGTTTATTCGTTTTTTGCGCTTGATGGTCAGAATTAATAACCATTTTGTCTGTGGAGCTTAGCCAATCAGGCGCCGCCTCATTCCTGGCTAATGAATAGCGGACAGGTCGTCCGTTAGACTTACGCAAGCTTCCTTCCCGCACTAGAGTATTTAATTCTTTGCTAACATTCGAACGTACTAAATGTAGAGCAGCTCCGATCTTACTAGTCGTAATACCTTGTTTAGCTGACTGGGGGTGATTTTGAATGTAATCTAAAATTTTTTCTCGGCGTGTCATAAATAGCCTCATTTCTAATAGTGCTTTCCGCAAAATTACTGTATCAATTATAACACACTAATATTCGAGAAAAACATACACTATCAACGAATTTTTTCACTAATACTTTTTTCTGTGCCTGTCCGCTTCAAGTGAGAAATTATTTGATATAATGGTCGCGTTTAGATACTATCAACTTATGGCTAGGTCTGAAGCTCCGAAGGTACAGTGGAGATAACCATGCCTGTTGCTCAACTAATTGAATCAAAACTTTTTTGCTTAAATTCAGACATGAAAAGGGTGCGTTTTATGGATCACTTAAACTATGCATTACAAAACACTTGGCAACGCCAGTCACACTTAGAGTCACCGATCGACCTGAAGGTTAAGGAAGCACACTTTTTCCCATGGCCTGATCAGCCACTAAAATTAAGCTTCGGTACCAGCAGAAAAGTAATTAAAAGTACACAAGAAAATGGAGATCAATTTAAAGCCGAGGGAACCTTATCTTTAGGTGAACACAAATTTACCCTGCAACGTTTGCATTTTCACGATGGCAGTGAACACACAATTAATGGCCAGCGGCTAGATGGCGAGATCCATCTAGTGTATCAAGATAAATTGGGTGCAAATTTAGTTTTAGCTATCCTCTGTCAAGTTAAACCCTCAGCTGACGAACTGCTTCCTCTGGCTTGTATTTATCAGGAACAGGCAAATATTTGCAAGCTTGCAACCCTGCTCCCGCAAAATTTGTCTTATGCTACCTACACGGGGTCTTTAACAACACCCCCACTAAAGGGTGGGATCACTTGGGTGGTGTTGCTCTCGCCGCATCCTATTTCTCAAGCCTCCAAAAGAGCGCTGCACACAGATTATCCTAATAACCACCGACAGATCCAACCGCTTAACGGCCGAAAAGTTTTATATTATCAAACCTCTAAATAATGCTAAAAAGGCCACTACCTCATTTGAAGTAGTGGTCTTTTGTCATGCCGGTCACTAATGACCGCACAAAGTTAGTTTTGTTCGCCCCGATACTTACTGTTTACTTTGCAATGTATGTGTCTTTCCAGTTGTTAGTAACGCCGGCTGAGTTTTGGATCAACCCTTTGATGTTGGTCCGCAGCATTGTTGGCTGATTCAACTGATAAAGCGGTGCTACGCCTTGTTCTTGGCTTAAAATCTTTGAAGCCTTAACTAGATCATCCCAACGTTTCTGCTTATTGGCAGCGTCAGTTGTTTTAGAAGCCTGCACAAGTTTGTCATACTCTGAGTTTTTCCACTTACCATCGTTATAAGAGTTGTTCGAAGTGAACAAATCTATAAAGCTGATTGGATCCGAGAAGTCAGCACCCCAGGACCCAACAACAACGTCAAACTGTTGCGTCTTCGCGAGGTTGAGTCTGGTCTTAAACGGAACATTTTGGACATTGACATTAACGTCACTACCCAGGTTTTGCTCCAACTGGCTCTGAATGAAAGTCGTAACCTTCTTCAAGACATCTGTGTCATCACCCAAAAGGGTGAAGCTTAATTTCTTTTGTCCAGTTTCCTTTAACCCTTCCTTGAGCAACTGCTGAGCTTTTTTCTTGTTATAAGTCACTCCTGCTGTCGTTTTAGCAGCATCTGCAAAGTCCTTGCCCTTATATGACTGCAGGCCAGAGGAAACGATACCTTTTGATGCCTTAGTGCCGGACGCTATAACTTTTGTAGCCAACTGATTACGATCGATGGCATATGAGATTGCCTGTCTGATTTTCTTATTCTGGAATACTTTCTTGGTCTGGTTGAATTCCAAATAACTAGTCCGAGCTTGTTTCAAAACAAAGTAGTCAGGTTTGCTTGAAAGTTGTTTTGCTTGTTCAGTGCTCAAAAGCGCCTCGTCAAGTTTCTTAGACTGATATAAATTGTATGCGGTCGAATTGTCTTTATTGACCTTAAAGTTGATCTTATCAAGCTTGACTGCTTTTTTATCCCAGTAGTCGTTATTTTTAGCGAGTGTCCAAGACAAGTTAGAACCCGTCCAAGAAGTTAACTTAAATGGGCCATTATAAGCCATATATTTAGATGCAGTCCCGTACTTGGAACCATATTTATCAACGGCAGCCTTACTTTGTGGGAAAAATGACGGGAAGCCCATAAGTAATTTGAAGTATGGCAATTTCTTATCTAAAGTAACGACCAGCTTATGCTTGCCTTCAGCTTTAATACCGAGCGCAGTCCCAGGTTTTTTACCGTTCATTACCGGGTCAGCATTTTTGATCCCATCAAACAAATAGGCGTACTGAGACCCGATCTTCGGATCCAATGTTCTCCGCCAAGAATAGACAAAATCTTTGGCAACTACTTGATCGCCGTTAGACCATTTATCGTTCTTACGTAAGGTGAAAGTATATGTAAGTCCGTCATTAGAAACTTTGGTCTTAGTGGCGATCCCAGGTTCGACCTTTGAATTTTTACCGATCCGGTATAATCCTTCCATACTGTTGTTCATCATGTCAAAACTGATCGTATCTGTCGCGGTGGATGGATCCATAGTTGGTAATTCTGAAGCCTCATCCCAATTTAGAACCTGCTTGTCAGCCAGGCTGCTCGAAGATGATTTGGAACCGCAGGCAGTTAATATTAAACCAGCAGCGGCAACAACCACACCGGTAGAGATCATTTTTTTCAAATTCATAACTTACGCTCCTTTTTCATTAATCAATTTATAATGTTTTTAAGATTATATTACCATTAAGATGAAAATGCAACTTATTTAAGAAGACCAGCATACCGTTATTACACACGTATTTTGCCTGAACAATCCGAATTTGCAGACCTCCTGCCCAAATATTGACCCATGCTTCTAAATATTAAAAATTACTAATTTTTTATTTTTAAAACTAATTTAACTTTAGGAAATGGTGTTTTCCGTCCAAAATAAGTCCAAACTGGAACTGCTATTTATTTAACTGGTTTAACCATTGGTATTGATACATTTCACAGACAAAAAATGCTAAAATAAATGTAAATATTTAAGGAGTTCTCCTGCAAGAAAGGAATTGTTCACATGGCACACGACCATTCAGCAAAAAAGACCGCAACCAAACACCAAACAAAGCGTGAAAGACTGCTCGAAATAGTCCATGTCATCCGCGAACATGATATGGTGCGCAACTTTATCAGACAAAGAAATGCACACGAAGTCCGCCTGGGTTTCGAAGAATTAGGACCGACTTTCATTAAGGCAGGTCAGATACTTTCGACTAGACCAGATCTTGTCTCACCAGAGTACACACGTGAATTCGGAAACTTGCAAGACAACGTCCAAGCCGATCCTTATCCGGTAGTTGAACAGACCTTTCGTGAGCAGACAGGCAAAGAAATCAGCGAGGTTTTTACTTCTTTTGACAAAACTCCCTTCGCCTCAGCGTCGATCGGCCAAACACACCGAGCTGTCTTAAAAGACGGCAGATCGGTCGTTGTTAAGGTCCAACATCCAAATGTCAAAGAATTAGTGGAAACCGACATGTCACTTTTCGAACGAGCCGTTTCTATCTTAAAGATTGGACCAGAGATAGGCGTAATCGACCCGGAAGAGATACTGCATGAAATAAAAAACGCCCTCTATAATGAGATCAATACCAAAAACGAGATTCGTAATGGTCTGGAGTTCCAGCGCTTGAATAATGGGGGTGGCATAATTACCGTACCTCATACCTTCACCGAACTGTCCGCCCAAAAAATCCTTGTTACAAGTTATATGCCTGGAAAAAGCATTAAGTATTATATAAATCAACCATTGAGCAACGATGAGGCCATGGCGCAACAGCAGCTCCGCGAACGCAAAAATATTGCACAGACTTTGGTCAAAAATTTTGTCAAACAAGTTTTTGTGGACAATTTTTTTCACGCTGATCCCCACCCAGGAAATATTTTATTTAAGCGTTTTGATCATGAAGATATAAAACAGCAAAATCAAATCTCTCAGTTCCAGCGTAAGGTTCGGGGCAAAAAGACTACTCTTAGAGCTGTTGAGGATCTGCCGGATTATCGCATCACTTATTTGGATTTTGGCATGATGGGACATTTAACACACAATCTGACAGAAGGAATCATCCAGATCGTCCTTGCTTTAAATACAAAAGACACGCGGACTATCGGTGAAGCAATTTTGTCAATCTGCAACCGAAATGGGGAAGTCGATCAAGAAGAGTTTTTCGAAGAACTTGGGGTCTTCTTACAGCCGTATATGCAAATGGGGTTAGGCCAAATTGACCTGCCATCGTTGTTATTTGAAGTGATCAAGCTTTGTCGGCGTAATAATTTGCAGGCAAAATCAGAGATCACTCTGCTCGTGAAATCATTTGCCTCCTTAGAAGGGATCGTTGCAGCACTTGACCCGAGCATGGAAATGATGGACGTCGCCCGCCCTTTCGCTAGAGAATATCTCATAGATCACTTTAATTGGAAAAAGCAGTTAGAAGATAGCGCATTAGACCTTGCACAATCCTTGCGAGTTGGGACGAAGATCCCGTTAAAACTTGAACAGCTAGTCAATTTATTTTCGATGGGTCAAGCTAAATTCAATATCGCATTGAAAGGTCAGGAAACATTATTTGAGAATCTAGGTAAGATCATTGATCGCTTAGTGACTGCGATCATCCTGGCCTCTTTGATCCTTGGTTCATCTCTTTTAGTTCAAGGAAGCGCTGAACACCCCGCAATTTACAAATTGGGGGTTGCAGGATATATTATTTCGTTCACAGTTATCATCATCTTAGTTCTGTTTTCGTTGCATGCACGATTTAAACATAGAAAATAACAGTCCCTTCTCACAGGAATGTTTACTAGGTACTTACTTTTTGTTAACTTATGTGGCTTCTTAATAGAATTAAATTGACTTAAAGGGCAGCATAATGGGATGCAACCGCTACTTTTAAACGTTTGACTATTTTTGACCTTTTTCTTTGCATCTTGGTGAAAAATGATTACTATAGAAGGTGAAAGGGAGTTATTAAGTTGGTAGGTTTATTGTAGATATGTTTTGTAAGTATGTCGTTGCACTTTTAATTTAGAAAGGAAGTTTACAAGTTATGGCTAATGAGATTTCGAATCGTTTCAATGATTTAGTAAATTCTGGTGACGAATTCTTCAAGAACTTTGGGCGTCCGTTTTTAAACATGAGTGATTCATTCAAAGAATTGCGTAGTGATGTGCAGGAAACTGATAAAGACTATACGGTTGCAGTAGACATCCCTGGTGTTAATAAAAAAGATATTTCCATTGATTTCAAGGACAACACGTTGACCGTTTCCGCTAAACGTGAATCGTTTGAAGACCGGAGTGATAAAGAAGGCAACTTGATCGAAAACGAGCGGAACTATGGTAGATTTACTCGTCAATATAACTTCCCAGACGTAGATAATGAAAAGATCGACGCTAAGTACGAAGATGGTGTCTTAGAAATCACTTTGCCAAAGACTGCAGAAGGACAATCTAAGACTCATAAGATCGAAGTTCAGTAAACATTGTTAGACTGATGCCGAGAAATTGTTTGGCATGAAAAAACTCAGCGGTTAAAGATTGACCACTGAGTTTTTTATTCTTAATTTTTTAGGCATAACGCGAATTGAGTTGGAGAAACTCCAGATATTTTGTTTGCCTCCTGATCCTTATCAGGAATAAAAGCATTCATTTGAAAAAAATTTGTAACTACAACGCTTGCCATTTAATTCAGTTATTTTAACTAATTTTTGAAGAATCCTTATCCTCATGCAACTTTCCTGGACGTTAAAATATCACAGAAAAACCTTGTTATTTCAAAACTTTTAAGCATCTCAAAACCAACCAATTTTTGGAGTGACAACGATTGCATTTCAATAATCGATATGTTATAAAATACGTGTAAGGAAAGATCAAGGCTCAGTTAGTGAGTCAGACAACTGAATATAGCAACATTAAAAAAGTAAGCTTTAGAAGACTGATCACATGATAGTCAACTAGAACTAAAAAAAATAAAGGATATGTAAGAGGGTGTCGGAACCAACATGTTAAAGTTCCCAACACAAGAATTATTCTTTAGAGGGTGATTGAGCCAACATGAGAAGCGTTTCAACCACAGATAATTTAGTCGATTGGAGTGATGAAGTCAACATGAAGAGTTTTAAGTCCGTAGATTCAACTTTGACCGGTCATGAGCTCTTAATTACCGGTGTTGACCGAGATCAGAGTAAAGGAGCAATTGCTAAGTAATGACTAGCAGATCAACAATGGTTGCTCAAACAGGGTCACGGAAACACGGTCTTTCCTTACGAAACAAAAAGTTCAGGCCAATATTGTGTGAATATCTTAGGAGAAACACGTGAACCTCCAAGATGATATGTATGAACGAATTTGAGGGCCTGAACTTTTATTGTGGATTCTAGTAAAAGGGATCATTAAGTTGACTTCAAGGAAATTTAGGTAAAACATGAGTTTATATGTTGTAAAGATCAAAGATCATTAG
>CAKPZY010000043.1 GCA_934215475.1 uncultured Ligilactobacillus sp. | reverse complement strand
TCCCCTGGAGGCCTTCATGAATCATATTACAAATGAACAACTGCAAGAATTTCTAACTTAATTTGACATTTAGCAAATAATAAACAAATTAGTCAGCGACTAGATATTTTAAGTAAACTAAAAGTTGTCTTATATTACCCTATTATGCTTGCGATGCAGCATCAGAGATTTAGTGAAGAAGATATTTTAACAGTGGTTCAAAAAATTATTTCAGTTTTCATCCGTCACAGAACGATAGCTAATGAAGGAACTAACGTCTTAGAAACCGGTTTTGCAGCTATTGCACAAAAAATTTGGTCATTGGAATTGAGAACATCCCAAGATGTCATCGATCAATTAGATCAAAACTTATTGAAATCTGATAGGGAAACAGAAAGTAACTTTTCGCAGCTGCAAAAAGAATCTAAACAGGGTGCAAAAAAGTGGACGCTCGTTTACCTGCTTTCTGAATTATATTGTGGAGTATACGATGATTTTAACAATGATGATCTTTATCAAAAAGTCTTTGATGAGGACAGGTATCAGCCTATGCATATTATGGAAGATCGGCAAATTACTGAGGTTGATTATTTAGGCAACTGGACAATTATTGAAAAGGAAATTCATTTAGAAGAGGCAGTTTCTCAAAATGACGTGGTTATTAAACTTAAGAGATCACAGCTGATTGCCAACGAGATGTTGGCAGCCAAAATTGAACGCAGTGGTTGGAGTGATTTAGAAATAAATGAAAGGCAGAAAAAATTAGGAAGGGAAGTTTACATTATCTGGTAATAACTAGAAAGTTTATTTGCATTAAGACGCTATTGTAAAAGTCAAAAAACTAAAAAATCAAATACGTTAAAGATGAAATATCCTTTATAATAACTTAGAATGAATTTCCGGGATGAATCATTTAAAACAGATAAATTTCAACACTTGGAATGAACAAAAACTATCTTGTTGAAGGATACAAAAAACAGCAGTCATAGAACTGCTGCTTTTATGATTTATTTAGCTGCTGGTTTATTTTTATTCAATAATTCCAAAGCTTCTTCAATGACCTCTGCTTGTGAAAGATCTAAACGACGTGAGAGTGTCAATAATAACTTGCGTGTTTCTTGGGACGCATTGACGCGGATCGATTGTTCACGTTCTTTTTCTTCAGACATACCGGAAGTCCTCCTTAACAAAATTTCAACCATTTTATTATGATTTCTAGTTTGAGTTTTACACCTTTTTGCCGCAAGACTCAAGTGTTTTCAATTCGATTTGCTGAAAAACTGTGGTATCATGTTTTTTGTAGATTATTATCTAAGGTTAAGTTTAAATGGATAGATAACGATTTTCACTTCAAGGAGGAAGGAAACTGATAAGATGATCAATATTGCATCGACAACTGACAGTGACTTTGCTGATAATTTAATGACATTTTATGTTTCGATCTTGGAACACAACTTAGATGAGGATTTTCATTTTTTTATCATCGATGATAAACTTAGCAAAGCAGATCACAAATACCTGCGGCAATTAGAACATATTTATGGAAATGTGAAGGAAATGACCTTTTTAGAAATCAACTCTTCATATTACAAAGAAGCTAATACCGACTCACCGGATTCCGCTGTCAAAGAAAATACTTATTACCGCCTAGAATTACCTGAAGTGGTGGACTGTGACCGGATAATGTACCTTGATAGTGACATGATCTGTACCGGCAGCATATCAGAACTTTGGAACGAGGACCTCCATGGCAACGTGATCGGCGCCGTGGAAGATCAAGGCTACGTCAATCGTTTGAGCGAAATGGGAATTCCTCACAAAAAGAATATTTATTTTAATGGCGGCCTATTGTTATTTGATACTAAGAAATGGCGAGAACAGAACATTACCGACAAAGTGCACAAATTTATCTTGGAGAACTCTGACATTTTAACCTATCAAGATCAGGATGCTTTGAATGCGGTTTTAGTTGATAACTGGGTAGTACTTCACCCCCGTTATAATGTTCAATCTAAACTTGCCCGTCATGACTTTGTTAATCCCGATCCTGAAGCTGAAAAATTGGAGATCGAGGGTCGGCGTGACCCGCTGATCATCCATTATACGGGCTGGAGCAAGCCTTGGGTGCGCAGCGGAAAATGGCTGCATCCATGGCGTGACTCTTATTATCGCTATAAATTTATTGCGACCCAGCGCTTGCGTGAATATAATGAGAATTTGGAAAACGAAGCTCAATAAATTCCTCAGTGGACGTTCCCAGGGAAAAATCTGGGAACTTTTTTTAATTAAGAAATGTCTGCCTTTTTATCATTAATGCGTTATCATAAGAGAAAGAATTTATATCGAAAAGTGGAGGCAATATCCTATGAAATATACACTGGCAGATTTTAGTCAAATGATCGACCACACTAATTTACATGCAGATGCGTCATTTGAAGACATGGTCAAGCTATGTAATGAAGCTAAACAATATAATTTTAAAATGGTGGCTATAAATCAAGCCCAGACAGCGACCTGTGCTAAACTGCTCAAGGATAGCGCGGTCCACACAGGTGCAGCCATCAGCTTTCCCTTAGGACAAACGACACTGCGTTCCAAGTCTTTTGAAGTGCATGATGCGATCACAAAGGGTGCTGATGAAATCGATTATGTGGTCAATTTAACTGCGGTGAAAAACGGAGACTTCGACTATGTGCAAAATGAGATGCAGACGATCGTTAAAATGTGTCATGATCAGAACATTTTATGCAAGGTGATCTTCGAAAATTGTTATCTGACTACAGAGGAGACCAGAAAGCTCGCCTTAATTGCTAAGGAAGTTAAACCAGACTTTATTAAAACTTCGACTGGTTTCGGTTCTGGCGGTGCGATTGTTGAAGACGTTAAACTCATGAAAGAAACAGTTGGCTCAGAAGTAAAAGTTAAGGCTGCGGGCGGCATCCGCAATACCGACGATTTTTTGGCCATGATCGATGCCGGAGCTGATCGGATCGGTACTAGTTCTGGCGTCAAGATCATTAATGCTCTTAAACAACGTTTTGAACAAGATCGTGTTGAGTCTATTGAGTTACGTACGGGTCAAGAAAATGAAGAACCGCAAAAAGTTGATGCAGGGACCCCTGATGACCATGAGACCACTGACGAGTATCATTTGTGGTCAGATATGTATGAATGATGTTAGCTTTGTCGGTGCTTGCCAATAAGTTTGGGATCACCTTGGTTTATTTTGTAAATAGCTCAATGCATGAAATCTTTCAAATTGTGGGAGGTTTCATGCTTTTTTGTTTTAATGATCCAAACACAGTTGAGAAAGTTATGAAGTTTTCACAAAAACAATTGGTCCTAATGATTGGTGCATATTTGTATGCCCCAAAAAATAAATATGCTGATAAATATGTAGATTAAATGCTTTATATATTTTGGACAATCATTTTGTTGTGGGTAGGACTTGAAACCGATTACCTACAATGTTATGTTGAAATAGTAGGATAAAAAATTGGAAGGTCGTGCTTATAATGAAGCATAGTTTACTGGCTAAATCTGTTGTGGCGGCACTAGCAATCGGAGCTGGAGTCGTTGGGATCGGGCAGTTAGCTCCTGGCAATAATGTTTCAGCCGCCAAGGCAAAATCAACTAAGGTCCAGAAGTTTGACAAGTACAAGGGTCATCAAGTTTATGAATATACTATTAGAAACAAAAATGGCCTGAAAGTTTCTGCCTTGAATCAAGGCGCCACATTACATGGTATTTATGTTCCTAAGGGCGCTAAGAACAAACGTAATATTATTATGTCGTTTAAGCGTACTAAGCAGTATTACAACAAAAATAATAAATCACTTTACGTGGGACAGTTGATCGGTCCAGTCGGGAATCGAATCGCCAACGGGAAGTTTCCACTAGATGGCAAGACAGTTTCGGTACCGACTAATGAAAAAGGAAATACATTGCATGGTGGGCCTAACGGTTATAACTCAGTGCGGTGGCACGGAAAGACCGGGACTTACAAGGGCAACCCAGCTATCATTTTAAAGCACAACTTTACCTCTAAATATACTGGTTTCCCTGGCACGGTCAAAGCTACTACCAGATACGTTCTGACAAACGACAACAAGGTCCAAGTTTTTGTTAGTGCCAAGAGTAACAAGGACACCGTTTTTGATCCGACAGTTCACGCTTACTTTAACTTAGGTCAGGAAAAGACCATCAGAAAGCAAGAGTTGACAATGAATTCTTCCCAGCGCTTGGCTCTTAACAAAGAAAAGATCCCTACTGGTAAATTGCTCGATAATGGCGGCAGCAAGGCTTATGACTTCTCGAAAGCACAGCCGCTCAAAGAACACCTGGATGCCTTAAAAGATACCAAGGAGCAGGGCTTTGATACTATGTTTAAAGTAACGCCGGATAAAAACGGTCAAATCGCTAAATTATCAGATCCTAAGACTAACAGATCTGTCACACTGCTTTCGGACCGGAACGGCTTAGTTGTTTACAGCAGCAATACGATCACTAAAAAGACGCATTTTGCTGCAAACAGGGGACGCAAGCACGTAGCCATCGCCCTTGAACCGCAGATGTTGCCGGATGCCGTCAACCATCCAAGCTTTGGTGATGTTTCGCTTAAAGCAGGTAAGACTGTTACCAAATCATTTACCTACCAAGTTGACTATTAAAAGTAGTCTTCATACTAAAATTCATGCCGCTAGAAAAATCATTCTAGCGGTTTTTTTATGT
Organism: uncultured Ligilactobacillus sp.; assembly: GCA_934215475.1. GTDB lineage: Bacteria > Bacillota > Bacilli > Lactobacillales > Lactobacillaceae > Ligilactobacillus. The sequence continues at coordinate 10,143 of CAKPZY010000043.1, read as the reverse complement.
GTTTTTTACAATTCTTTTGATTATTGGCTCGTGCAGACATAGATGCTGGGGAAACTCAACTTTATTAGTGGATACATTATTCCAAACGTATGTACGAAAATTATTTACAACCGGAACATTTGTTCGTATAATATTAATGAGGTGAGGAGGATGGTATATAAGAAACCTTTAAAATATGATCCGGCTGCTTTCAATGAAAAGGAATTGCAGCATTTTTTTGATTATGAATACCGGGATCGTGGAATGTTGAAATGGCAAGGCTTCTTTTTATCTGATCATACAAGTGCGCTGAATAAAGAGGCTGGTACTAAGGCCCCAGTTCGCTTGCCGCAACAAAATGAGACAGAAATTTCAGCTAAGCTGCTGCACGCATGGCAAAATAAGCGATCTGTGATCATCCAGCTGCAAGAAGTTGATGATGAGCAGATCCCCCAGGAGATCAAAGGGACTGTTGCAGGTTACAAAGACAATGAGATCGCGGTGCAAACTACTATAAAGGAAAAGCCGGTCATGCTTTTGCAGGAAATGATCCGGAATGTTAGATATCCAGAAAATAAGGTAGACCAGTAAATGATTTGTGGCATTTTTAATTTATTTAATTATACAATTGCTAAAATATGAAACAAATAATATAATGTGAATATCCTATGCTAGTAGGGTATTTATTTTTGCAAAAATTTTGGTGGTTCGATATGCCTACATAAAACAGATACTTTTTAAAATCTAGACCAATTTTAAAGAGTGATTCGTGCTGACATATTTTTTGCCGTTGCTAGTTGGTGAGAAACGTATATTACGTTCAGTTGTTGTGAAAGAAAAGAGGAAGCGCCATGGCTACAAACAATAATTCAAGTTCTAACTTTATCGAAAGGCACTTGATGCCGATTGCCATTAAACTCAGCAAATTCAAACCATTGATAGCGATCCGTGACGGGATCGCGATCGCAATGCCGTTGATCATTGTGGGCTCAGCTTTTATGATCGCCGGCAGTTTTCCAATCAAAGCTTGGACGGATTGGCTAACTCAGACGAGTTTTCAAGGGGTGCCACTGGCAGCTGTTTTTGCTAAAATTACCAACGGTTCTTTTGGCATTATGGGTTTGATCGGCTGTTACGGGATCGCCGCCAGTTATGCTGAACAGTTTAAAACCGATGGAAAATCGGCAGGTGTGATCGCGATCGCAGCTTATTTTATTGTTACGCCAAGCATTATGAGTGGAGACAAGGTCCCGTTAGAAGGCATGCCTTATGGTTACCTAGGCAGCAAAGGGCTCTTTATTGCAATCATTATTGGATTAATTACCGGCGGACTCTTTCAGTGGTTTATTAACCATAATATTCAGATCAAAATGCCGGCAACAGTTCCGCCCGCAGTATCGGCCAGTTTTAGTGCATTAATACCCGGTGCGGTGATCATAGCTATTTTTGGTGCTGTGTACCTGATTTTTACTTGGACCGGCTGGGGCAACGTGCATGACATTATATTGCACTTATTATCTAAACCGCTGGGCCTGCTAGGCGATACATTATTGGGTACGATCATTGCGGTAGGGTTAAACAGTTTATTTTGGTTCGTTGGTATCCATGGTGCCAATGTTGTCAACAATATTATTTCTCCGATTTGGTTAATGAACACTGGAGCTAATAAACAGTTGGCTGCAGCCGGAAATCTTGACCTGGCTCATCATGGCCATATCATTACTCAGCCTTTTATTGACAATTTCGTCTTTATGGGCGGAGGCGGTGCGACGCTTGGATTAGTACTTGCGATGGGGATCTTGATCTTAATGCGTCGTTCCAGTAACCAAGTCGAGCTGCTGACACCTCTGACATTGACACCGGGCCTCTTCAACATTAATGAACCAACAATGTTTGGATTGCCAATTGTATTAAATATGAACATGCTGATACCTTTCGTGCTCGTGCCGATGGTCAACGCGGTAGTCACATATTATGCGATGAAATTTGCATTGGTACCGCTCTGTACGGGTGCGGTAGTTCCGTGGACAATGCCGCCGATCATTTCGGGATTTTTAGCGACGAATAGTCTGGCGGCTTCGTTTTTACAAGCAATCAACATCGTGATCGATATCTTAATTTATTTCCCGTTTTTGCTGTCTCTGAACAAGGAGTTCCTGTTGCAAGAAACTGGAAAATTAGAACAAGCTGAAAAAAATAAAAAATAAGCAGGAAATGTTGTTAGTATTCGGCATACCGTTCCAAGAATGGCACGTCGCCTCAATCGCTAATGAAGTTATAAATGGCAGGAGTATTAGCAGCCTGTCATTTTATTTGTCCAAATTTCTACATAAAAAGCAGCTTTTGAGACCTATTGCGTATCTATATTTAAAAGAACCTGTGAATTCCAAAAATACAGGCAGCTGAGGAAATAGAATGAAAAAATTAGCCATTTTATCAATAACAATGATTGTAAGTTTGGGTTCCATGGCGGGATGTGCTTTTGTTAAAGGAGCCGGTCCAAATTCAATTGCTGAACAGATTAACACGAGAGTTAATCTGTTCAGCGTGCGTAAGGCTACAGCTAAAGAAAAAGGAGAGGATCCGAAAAACGGAGCTCAAAATGAGAAAAAAAGCCGTCAGGATCAAGTATTGACGATAAATTATGACAATTATCGGTTGCTGGATCAGCTGGAGCATCAAGTTAACTTTTTGGAGCGCAACTGGGCGAAAACAAAGCTTTTAATCGACAAGGTTGAAGTTGATCATGTAAAGGCGAAAGAATATGAACCGGCTAATGACGGTAAGTTTCAAGTTAATGGATTCATGCGGGTCCATATGTCAGTGACCCCGGTACGTGATGTTAACATCTATCCAAGCCAAGCAAAAGCTATTTTTAATAATGGTGAACAGCAAGAGGCCACTGGTAATGAATCGTGGGGTGGTGAAATAGCTAAAGGTACTACCAAAGAAGGCTGGACCTCTTTCCCAATTCAACACTTGGCAAAAGCAGCTAATCTGACTACCGTACGCTTAAAATTTTCTGCTGGCTATGATACTGCTGATGATGCAGACACTGGAGCATTTCACGATTATGACATCACTTTGGATCTGCAAAGATAAACAGACGAGCCATTCAAAAAAGCACTCCATAAGTATTAGATTTTTACGTCTAACAATTATGGAGCACTTCAGTTCTAACTTAAACTATTTTTATTTAAATATAAACCGGCTCACTAAGGTTACTTTTTTGAAATTAGTTTTCTTTGAAAGTTATTCTGCAAAATCTTTAAGCGAATCCTCATAGATCTGTATCGCGTCCTTGGTGGTGACTGGAACAAAAGCCTGTGTGTCAAGCTTACCGTCACTGACCGCAGCTTTGGCCATTGCGGAAAATTCGCTGTCGTCTTTGATACCCACCTCTGGCAGAGTCATTTCCGAATTGATAGATTTTAACCAGTCGTGCGTCCGCCTAATTGAATTTTGGGCTAATTCCAAATCATCATAACCGGATAGTTCCCACACTGTCCGAGCGAACCGTGCAAACAGTGGTTTAGTCTTTTCATTTAATGCAAACTTCATCCAGCGTGGGGTTAAGATCGCCAAACCTACACCATGAGTAATGTCATAGTGGGCCGAGAGTTCGTGTTCCAAAGGATGGACTGTCCAAGTATTGACTGTCCCTAGACCAACGATACCATTCAAACCCATCGTGGCAGCCCACATCAAGTTCGCTCTGGCGGCATAATTTTCTGGTTCTTTAACTGCGATCGGCGCCCATTTGATGACCGTGCGCATCAAGCCTTCGATCATGTCCTTGGATACATCGTTATTTTCTGCTCTGTCAAAGTATTGTTCACACAAGTGACTAAAAATATCACTGGCACCCGCAGCAGTTTGACGGGCGGGCACAGTATAGGTCAAAGTTGGATCCAGAAATGAAACCGCTGGAGTGTTCGGACCGCCAGTCCCCTTTTTTTGAGGTATCTGTGGGTTAGAGATCACTGAACCTGCATTCATTTCGGAACCGGTCGCTGCTAGAGTCAAAATATCCACTACTGGAAGCTGACCAATTTTTTGTCTTTGATCCGAATTGATCACGAGATCCCAGGGATCGCCCGCATAATATGCTGCGGAGGCGATCACTTTAGCCGCATCGATCACTGAACCTCCACCAACCGCGAGGATCACGTCGATATTTTTTTCCTTAGCCAATTTTTGTCCTTCGCGGATCGAAGCAACTTTGGGGTTAGGTTCTATCCCAGGTAATTCTGTTAACGTAAACTTTTTGAGGAGGCCTAAGACCCGCTCGTAAAGACCGCTTTTTTTAATGGAATGACCACCATAAACCAGCAGGACATTATGACCATATTTCCCTAGGGCATCAGAAAGTTCTGATTCGATATGTCCTTGGCCGAATCTGATGTCAGTGGAGTTTTCAAATGTAAAATTTAACACATAAATTTCCTCCTTTTGATAAAGTAAATTGCTGCTTTTTGCTGCCAAAATACAGACTAATTATATGAAATTTAAGGCTTGGATTTCAAGGACTTTGCAGATTGGAATAGTTGTTTTAGATTGTACAAATTGGTCAAATCAAAGCTGAAAACTGTAGTACAGTAAGTCATAAATACTATGTAGAACTGCATGACTTTCTGTTTGAAAAGTGTTTTTTAAGCGTTGTTTAATCCCTATATGTATTGTAGTATCAATGTGTAGAAAGAAATTAAGGGGTCAAACTCAATGAAAGCTTTTATTTTTGATATGGATGGCGTATTGGTTGATAGTGAACGATATTATTTTCGTTTGAAAATGGATTTTATGGCTGCTCAAGGAGTCAAGCCTGCGGTCTCGAGCGTGACTGACATCGCTGGCTTTTCCACTGATAACGGGTGGAAAAAACTTGTCCCGGCAATAAAGCAGCGGCAAGTATTGCAGCCAATGTTTGAAAAATATCGTAGTCGCCACTTGATCGATTATCCCAAATACTTAAATGACGATGTGCCGGAGTTTTTATCAGATTTACATGAAGATGGCAAAATGATCGCCCTAGCCTCTGCCGGTTATATCTCTGGGATCAGGGACATGATCAAGGAGTGTAATTTTACCCAATACTTTACTTCTGTTATCAGTGGTGCAGAAATCGAACACAATAAGCCCGCCCCGGATATTTATCTGAAAAGTATTCAAAAATTGGGATTAGAGCCAAGCGAATGTGTGGCCATTGAGGATAGTCCAGTTGGGATCCAGGCCGCAAAGAGTGCAGGTTTAGAAACATGGGCGGTCAAATATCCTTATTATAATTTAAATCAACATCAAGCTGATCGTGTGTTTGCAGGTTTTGGCCGCATGCGAGCTTACTATCAGTCCCAAAAGACCAAAGCAATATAAAAAACAATTTATGATGAAATCTTTGCTAAAGTTTGGTTTTACCCGCTAACAATGGTTGACTTAGATTTAATTTAGTATAAAATAATGATTTATTAGAAGAGAAGGGCGTGGGTTCCAAGGGTGGGACTAAAGTCAGTTAGCTGACGCTTTGATAAGGTCTATTCGTTGCTTCTGCTTTTTTCTTTACGCAAAGATCCACACCTATTACCTATATAGTGCTGGAGTGAGAAATTACGGGCATTGATCGGGATGATGCCATGTGTCACGGACAATCACAAACAATTTTCCAATTTGTCGTGAGGCAGGTTGGCCTTTTTCTTTTTTTGCACTATTTTTAATATTTAAGGGGGGGGTGTGCAGACTCCTGTCCTTGATCTTTCTTCTATAAATGTTAGTTTCAGACGGATCAAAGTGGGATCATGAGATCGTCGAAAATCCAAAATCACATTTTAGCCTTTCCGCTTTATATCAACTCTAGGTTGTCATGGTTATTTTATGTTTAAGAAAGAAGGAATTGTTCATGCCAGAAAAAAAGAAATCTAACGGACTGTCTGTTCAAGCTGTTGTAGCTACAGGGATCGGAATCGCGATAGTTTTTGTACTGAAACGGTTTGTACCGATCCCGACGGGTGTACCCAATACGACGATCGATCTCGGGGAAGCATTTCTAGCATTTTTAGGGGCTTTGTTTGGGCCGGCAGTTGGCGGTCTGACAGCATTTTTTGCTCATCTCTTTAATGACTTGTCCTGGGGAGATCCCTGGTGGTCTTGGATCATTGCTGATGCATTTTTTGGGATCGCGATCGGTTTTTCACGTAATTTTCTGAAGATCCGTGAAGAACCACTGACGACGGCAAAATTGGTTAAATTCAATGTTTTACAAGTTGTCGCGAACATTGTCTGCTGGGGTGTGATTGCGCCATTGGGAGATATTTTGATCTATTCTCAACCCGCTGGAAAAGTTTTCTTGCAAGGTGTCACCGCTATGATCACCAATTCTATTGCTATTGGTATCATTGCCACGCTGTTGCTCGTTGCCTACGGTAAAACTCAGACACAAAATAAGAAATTAACGAAGGAATAGTATATGTCAGCTGCACCTATCATTTCATTAACAAATGTCTCTTTTCGTTATCGCAATCAGAGTGCTGCAACACTAAAAAATATTAATTTAAAGATCAGCGCTGGTGAAAAGGTCCTGATAACTGGGCCTTCTGGTTCTGGCAAGTCAACTCTAGGGAACTTGTTAAATGGTGTGATCCCTGAAGAATTTCCTGGGGATCTTTCAGGCAGGATCTTGATCAACGGTAAAAAATTACAAGAGTTAGACGTGACAGAACTTTCTTTTGAAGTTGGAACTGTCTTGCAAGATCCGGACGCACAATTTGTCGCACTGACAGTTGCTGAAGATATTGCCTTTGCGTTAGAAAATGATGTTCGTCCAGTTTCTGAATTACACCAACTTGTTGCACAGTGGGCACAGATCTTACATATGCCTGAACTATTACGCCAAAAACCCCAGGAACTGTCAGGCGGTCAAAAACAGCGGGTAGCTTTAGCCGGTGTTTTGATCGATAACGAACCGCTTTTATTGCTGGATGAACCCTTAGCGAACCTAGACCCAGCTGCGGGTAAAGCCTCGATGGAGCTGCTTGATCGTTTGGTCACTGAACGCGGCTTAACGGTGATCGTGATCGACCACCGGATAGAAGAGGCTTTGCAAGTTCCTTTTGATAGGATGGTCGTCTTAAAAGACGGTGAGATCGCGGCCAACGATTCGCCGGAGATGGTACTTAAAAGCGATGTTTTGCTGGAAAACGGGTTGCGGGAACCCTTATATGTTACAGCTTTAAAGGATGCAGGGATCGACGTTTCCTTGCTGACTGGATTGGCGCAATTGCCAAGCTTAAGTCTGAGTTATAGTGAACAGCTACAATTGTCCAACTGGCAAGAGGCCTTGGCGCTCCCTGAGACGAAAAGGTCCGTTGAGCCCTTATTGAAGGCCAAGGGACTAACTTTTGGCTATCCAAACAAAGCACCGATTTTCAAAGAATTTGATTTCACTGTGAATGCGGGTGAAATGACAGCTTTGGTGGGACAAAATGGAACGGGTAAAACTACACTGATCAACTTGCTCACTGGTTTTTTACAGCCGCAGGCAGGAGAGATCCGCATGCGTGGACGTTTGCTCAATGATCTTTCTGTCAAGGAAAGGGCAGAAAAGATCGGTTATGTTTTACAGGATCCTAACCAGATGATCTCCAAGACTTTAGTTTTTGATGAAGTCGCCTTAGGATTAGCGTTACGTGGGATCTCGGCAGACGAGCAAAAGCAGCGCGTGGGAAAGATTTTGCGAGTTACAGGTTTATATCCATATAGGAACTGGCCGATCTCAGCGTTAAGCTTCGGTCAAAAGAAGCGGGTCACGATTGCTTCTGTACTTGTACTTGATCCGCAACTTCTGATCCTAGATGAACCCACTGCAGGCCAAGATCTCGCTCATTACTCCAAAATGATGGATTTTTTGCGTGATTTAAATCAGAAATTATCTGTAACTGTACTCATGGTGACTCATGATATGAATTTAATGATGAGTTATGCCGACCGTACCTTAGTATTGGATCAGGGTGTATTATTAGCAAATGCCAAACCGGCCGTGGTTTTGACCGATCCAGGTCTTATTAAACGGGCACACTTATCACGACTAAGTTTACAGGACTTAGCAGACAAGGCGGGGATCAAGGATGCCGTTGTCTTTGCGGAGAAGTTTACTGCCTATGAGAGGAGTAAGCATGATGCGTACTAATGAAGAAGGCAAAAGAAAGGACAGCAACAGCGAATCTTGGGTCGCTCATCTTTCAGGCACAACAAAGATCGTGATCGTACTTAGCCTTTCGGCAATTGGTATGGTCAGCTACGATACGCGCTATTTACTGTGCTTAACGGTTTTTGCCTTTATTTTTTACTATTCAACTCATCTGAAATGGCATCAGGCTAGGGGACTGGTTTACGCTATCTTAGGATTTACCGTCTTAAATTTAGTGTTAGTTTATGTCTTTAGCCCGCAATATGGGACTCAGATCTATGGAACAACTCATGTTTTATTTGGATCTGGTTTCTTTACTTTTACAACAGAGGAACTTTTCTATTTATTAAATATGACGCTCAAATATGTGTTTATCGTCCCATTGATCTTGGCTTTTTTGTTCACTACAGATCCATCAGAATTAGCAGCTGGCATGGACCGGATCAAGATCCATTACAAAATTTGTTACGCAGTCGAATTGTCATTACGTTATATTCCAGGTTTTATGCGTGAATTCAAACAAATCAGCTTAGCTCAGCAAGCCCGTGGGTTAGAGATCTCCAAAAAGGCTGACCTGTGGAACCGGGTCAAGGGCAGTTCTCAAATCTTGCTGCCCTTAGTTTTTTCCTCGCTTGACCGCATCGAAGTGACTACGCGTGCTATGCGTTTACGCCGCTTTGGAACTCATAAGAAGCGGACTTGGTATATGTCTCATAAGTTATCGAACCTTGATTTGGTTTTGATCGGTATCACGGTTGTTTTGGTGATTGCGGGTATCCTGCTTTTTCAAGTCGATCATGGTCGTTATTATAATCCATTTAAATGATCCTCTATTTGTATTTAAATGCCTCGCTACTTGTTAATTTTTATAGGTTGCATCTGTCTCATTTTTGCTCAAAGTGGTTAAATAAAGCTTTTATTTTGGAAAATTTTAAAAAATTTTCTTTTTTTTTAACAAAATTTGTAATAATTGCACCCGATAAATCGATTTTTTGTTATAAAAGAAATAATGACTGTAAGGCTTGCTGCAGCTTGAATTGCTGTTTCATAATTGGACTATTCCATTTCTAAATATTACTGATTGTTGCAAAAATAGCGGAATTTTTCAAAAATCGCTGATTTAGTAAATGTTTTGCTATTTTATTGTTACATTGGTTCGCTATACTAAGTGGCGTTGATTGATGAAAAGACAAGCAAGGAGTACTTGTCGCCGAATAAAAAAGTAATTTATAGGAGTGGACAACAGATATGAATATTAAAAAGACTTTACTTTCAGTTACAGCTGCCGCAGGTTTACTTACAGCAGGATCCATCGCTGCTAACGCCGACACAGTTACCGTAAAATCCGGTGACACTGTTTCGGAGATCGCAGCTGCACATAATACTACCATTGCAGCAATCGAAAAGGCCAATAAACTTGCTGATGTGAACTTTATCCTTCCTGGCCAGAAGCTTGAAATTGATGGCGATGGCAACGTAAAAGTTATCGCTCAACCAAAGCAAGCAGCACCGGCCAAGGCACAAGCTCCAGTTAAAGCACAGGCTCCGGTACAAGCTCCAGCCCCGGCTAAGGCACAGGCTCCGGTACAGCGTGCAGCTGCTCCAGCACCTGCAAAGGCAGCTCCGGTACAACAGCACAGCAATAACTCTGGTTCTTCATTGTCTGGTTCAGAAGCATCCGCACGTAACTTTATCATGGGTAAGGAATCAGGTGGCAGCTACAGCGCAAGAAATGGTCAGTTCATTGGTGCTTATCAACTTTCAGCTGATAAATTAGGCGGAGATTACTCAAAGGCTAATCAGGATAAAGTAGCCAATGCTTATGTTCAAAGCCGTTATGGTTCTTGGCAAGGAGCTCAACAGTACTGGAATGCACATCATTCATACTAATAACTAAATAGATAATAATTTATAGGGGCTGGGACAAAACTAGTGTTTAGATAGAAAATTGGCTGCAGAAATCGATATTTGATTTCTGCAGCCAATTT
>CAKPZY010000042.1 GCA_934215475.1 uncultured Ligilactobacillus sp. | reverse complement strand
TTGTTGGATACTTAAGTATCTGCTAAAAGAATGGAGAAGTGTTGTTGGATACTTGAGTATCTGCTAAAAGAATGGAGGAGTATTGTTGGATACTTAAGTATCTGCTAAAAGAATAGAGAAGTATTGTTGGATACTTAAGTATCTGCTAAAAGAATGGAGGATTATTGTTGGATACATGAGTATCTGCCAAAAGAATAGAGAAGTATTGTTGGATACTTGAGTATCTGCTAAAAGAATAGAGAAGTATTGTTGGATGCTTGCGTATCTGCTAAAAGAATGGAGAAGTATTATTGGATACTCAAATTTTAATACAAATTCATCAATTCAGTTCAACCAAAAATTTTCACAAAAAAATACCGGCGGTCTTGCACCAGCATTTTTAGAATTCTATTCGTAATTGAATTTGTCATCCACTTTGTTAAAATAATCCACCTTGATTTGTTCATTATCTAACGTTAATTTGGTGATCGAGCCATTTTTTGGTCCAATAGTTAGGTCGAGATCAGGGTAATACTTGGCGGCAATGCTCTGGATCGTTGTTCCATGACTCACGATCAAAATGTTATCCCCGTCATGCGCAATACTTTTAATATAATCAAATCCCGCATCTATGCGGTGCCAATATTCTTTGGCATTTTCGGCATTATGGAAAGGATCAGCTTGTTTCGTAAAATTCTTAGTGTCATCCATTGAGTATTTGGTGGCCATCTCGTGAAACGAACGGCAACCGTGCGATGCGCCGATCATTAACCAAGCTTGATCAGAATCACTGCCCTCGAAGTAGCCATAACTTTGCTCGCGAAAAGCCGATAATTCTACAGGTTCAGGCAGTTCTGGTGAGGAAACATTCTCCTGTAACAAAAAGTAGCATGTCTGCTCAGCTCTCGTTGTGTCACTGTGAAATGCATGAGCAAAGTTAACGTGGCTCAGGTGCTGACCTGCCATATGCCCGTGCTGCATCCCTTTAGGAGTAAGTGGAGCATCACACCAACCTTGCATCCTATTATATTTGTTTAAAAATGTTTGCCCGTGTCTAACTAAATATAGGTTAAATGTCATAATTTTTGTCCCCGCTTTCAGTAATCAAAATCGGCCGCCGTTTGGTTGTAGTAATCAACGTGAAAGTAGTGGCCATCCACGGTGAGCTTCGTTACCGAACCGTTGGCCGGACCTGGAAAGATCGGAGTTGTATAATCAAATAAATTTGCGATGCTGCGGATCGTCATTTCGTGGCTGACCACCAAAACATTCTTATCATCCGGGATGTTCTTGCGCAAATAGTCGAACCCAATCTTGATCCGGCTCCAAAATTCTGCGTCATCTTCTGCGTCGCCAAATGGATCAGCCTCTTTCAGGAAATTGCGCGTTTCGACTAAGGAATAATCGTCCACAATATCTTTAAATGAACGGCAATTATGCGCTGCACCGATCATTGTCCAAGCCTGACGTGTGTCTGACCCTTCAAAATATCCAAAACTTTGTTCCCGAAAATTTCTCAGTTGTTTGGGTTTTAAATCTTCTGATGTCACCGAATTTTCACTCAAAATGGTTTCACAAGTTCGCTTAGCCCGAATCGTGTCGCTGTGAAAAGCATAATCAAAGTGCTTGTGGCTAAGGCGTGTTCCCGCCAAATGATTGCCTTTCACTCCTTCAGGCGTTAAGGGTGAGTCGCACCATCCTTGCATACGGTTGTACAGATTCAAATAAGTTTGCCCATGTCGAACCAAATATACTGAAAATGACATTATAGAATTCCTCCTTCTACAGTGCTGCTGCTTTAAGTATACAACATAAACATCTTTTCAGGCTGTAAAAAACTATTCTCAGGACAGAGTTTTCAGGAAATAAATTGCGGATAAGATCTGCTTGCCTATATTTACTCAATTTGGTTGTTGTTACTCAGCAACGTTCTCAATCTTGCTACCACGTCTCTATTGCCTGATAACAAAATATGATCGCCCAGCTGCAGTTGCGTATTTCCGTGGGGGGCAACAAACTGCCCGTGCCGTACGATCCTACTAATAACAATGTTATTGATCTCAGGCAGATTTTCTAGCGCTGTTCCCTCAAAGCGCAAATTTGTCAGTTGGAGTTCAAAAATTTCAGCCTCAGTAGATGTCAGTATCCGCAAAATTTCCGGTGATTGAATGGCAGAACGCAGCACTCCGACACCTGTGGTGAATGTACTGAAAAACTCAATTCCTTTGCGCTCCAATTCTATTTTCATCTTCTGCGCTTCTTCCGGGTCACGACTGTCTAAACGCAAAATAACCCGGGGAACACCATATTCCTTGGCAGCTAATGCAAGTTCATAATTGTCACTGGCAAAACGATGGGCCAGAACCAAAATGTCTGTATCAAAAACATCTTGCTGAATCAATTTTAATGGTTTCATCGTTTTTAACAATTTGGTAGCTGTGACACCCTTATAAGTTTCATACCGCTTGGGGTTATCCGTGTACAGCTGCAATTTGTACCATTCTGGTGGTAAATCCTGTGATGCGTTCACGGCGGTCAAATTTGCCCCGATAATGTGCACATCAGTTTTGTGCTGCTTTTCGTGTTCAGGGTGATAAAAACGTTTAAAGAGAAACGGTCCAAGCAAACAAGTGATCGTACCGGCGATGATAAATGCCCCTCCTTGAGCTGTAGTCATTGCTTTGATCTGTTCTGCCACAGTGACAACGGGTAAGATGAGCGTGATGGTCGTTTCAGCAAGCATTGTACCGGCTAGGGAATTTTCCTTGCCAAACAGAGCGCGAAAGCCAAAATAGGCCGGCAATTTAGCAAGCATAAACGCTATCAGCAGCAAAGGAATTAAAATCAAAGTTGTCGTGGAGCTCAGCAGCATAGGCAAATTCAGCTGCGCGCCTGTGAGGATGAAGAAGAATGGTATTAAAAAGCCGTAGCCGACTGCATCGAGTTTTTGCTGAGTACTTTCTGCCGGTTCGAGCAGTTTGATCACGATCCCTGCTAAGAAAGCCCCTAAAATGTTTTCCGCCCCCACGGTTTCAGATAAAACAACCAGCACCATGATCACTAAAAAGGCTAAACGCATATCCAATTGGGTCGTTGACTTCGTAAGCTGTTGGAAATTCGCGAAAAAATTGCGGAAGCGAAACAACAAGAGTGCAGCCACGATGAAAACAAGGGAGACTAGCCAAAGAGTCCCGCCATGTCCATTTTTTATGGCCGAGTAGACAGTGAGTCCTAATAAGGGAATAACTTCACCTAAAACGGCAATTAGTAATATCGTTTGACCATAGGGCTTGCCTAATAAATTATTTTCTTTTAAGATTCCGATCACGATCCCTAAAGCAACAGTCGCTAATAAGATCGTTGCCAAGGAAATGTCGGTAAAGGTGCCTGAAAAATATAAAACCACGCCTAAAAGCAATGAACATGCCAAAGTGAGCAGATAAGCGGTGATCGCTATCGTTACCGGCGATCTTTGGGGTGAACTCTGTGCTCTCTTCGCGGCCAAGGTAGTGGATGTATCCGCGCGTCGGAAAAGTGAAAAGTCGATCTCCATTCCACTTAAAAATAGCAGCAAGATCACTCCAAGCGTGGACATCGTCGTTAATACTTCATTCATATGAATAACGTTAAACAGACTATTTCCTAAAATAATACCGACAATGATCTCTGCGACAGAGCTGGGAACAAAAGATACCTTAAACCGTGCCAAAATAGTTGGCGTAAGAAAGGCCGCTAACGAAACAATAACAAGAGATAGATTCATGACAAAAACTCCTTAAAGTGATCAATAATAACGCAAAAAGCTAATAGTTATCAGAATAGATACAATGAAAAAATACGAAGTTTAGTCCAGGAGTACAAAAACCATGTAATATTTACGATAATTGTACAAGTTCAAACGCTTTTAAGGCAACTTTAGTGATTGCTGGGAGTAGAGTAGTTACATATAGATAGGATAAGAGGATCTAGTCAAAGACAATAATTTCGACTCAAAAGCGGGACACAAACACATACGAAAAGTCTGAGACGATCTTTTTGTCTGAAAGAGGTAAATCTAAAGTTACGGCGCAAATCCATTCTTCTGCAAGTTTGCAGATAAACGACTTTAATTGTAGACCACTTGAAATAATGGTAAAATGTTTTATTAGATTTTATCTCAAACGGGGGCGTTAAGCATGAGTTTGACAATTAAAGAGCGAGAACAACAACATATGGACCGCGTTGTTGCTAAGATCAAACAAGCTGAATCTAAAAGCCAAGCTAACATTAATAGTGCCGGTTCTGATCAGCATGCGATCATGAAAGACTTCAAAAACAATGTGCGGATCAAAACCGGCACTTATACCGGAATGATGGAAACGGCCTTGACCGTCCGCCAGCAACAAACCATGCTTCAAGAACGCGAAAATAATTGGCGTCAAGCTACCCAGCAACTTGATGTGCTGAAAAGATTAGAGAAAAAGCCTTATTTCGCGCGGATCGACTTTCAAGAATCCGGGGAGAAAAAGCCTGAAAGTGTCTATATCGGTCTTAGTTCTTTCACAGACAAGACGGACCATTTCTTGATTTACGACTGGCGTGCACCAATCTCAAGTATTTACTACGAAGGTGGATTGGGTAAAGTTTCTTATGACACGCCTGATGGTGAACAAACAGTGGATCTGACTTTAAAACGACAGTTTATGGTTGAAGATGGGAAAATCTTGACTGTTTTTGACACTGATGAGACTGTAGGTGATCAAATGCTCTTGGAAGTTCTGGATGAATCTTCCGATACTAAGATGAAGAGTATCGTCTCAACTATTCAAAGAGAACAAAACAAGATCATCCGTGATACCAAGTCTGAGTTGTTGTTCGTCCAAGGTGCTGCTGGTTCAGGTAAGACCTCAGCGGTGTTGCAGCGCGTGGCATATTTGCTATACCGTTATCGTGGCAACCTGAATTCCAGTCAAGTCATTTTATTTTCGCCTAACCAACTGTTTAATGATTATATCAACCAAGTTTTGCCGGAACTGGGCGAACAAAATATGGTCCAGATGACTTTTTACCAGTACGCCAAAAGACGGGTACCCAAGCTCCACGTTGAAACATTGCGGGAACGTTTTGAAGAAGATAATGACGTCGCTACAAAGGCAGCCAAGGATCTGAAGGATAGCCTCAATTTCTTTGAAGCAACCAATGTGTATGCGAACTTTTTGAATAAAAATGGCTTGCATTTTAAAAACATCATGTTTCATGGCAAACCTTTCTTTACCAAAGAGCAGATCAAAGAAATCTATTATAGTTTTAATCGTAACTACAATTTGCGTAATCGTTTATCAGCGACCCGCGAGAAGTTGTTAAAGAAATTAAGGAGTAAGGTCACCCGCGAAGCCAGAAGTGCACGAGTACAAAAGGAAGTCCAAGATCTTGATCAAGATCAGTTGAATGAACTTTATGCTGACCATCCGAGAAACTTCACGAACGGCGACAAGGAATTGACATTCTTAGCTCGTGAGTACGTCACCCGTGAATTTCAGACGATCAGGCGGGCAATCACCAGGAACCGTTTCATCAACATTAACGGACAATACGTGCATTTCTTACGACATTTGCCAGACCTCTTAGATGTTACTGCTTATGGATTGAGTGCTGATTCGTGGCAGGAAACTGTTGATCAAACGGTGGCGTCGATGAAAGCCGGGAAAATTTCCTTAACAGATGTTACTGCGTACCTGTATTTATTTGATCACATCATCGGCAAACGCGGCGACCTTGATATGCGTCAGGTATTTATTGATGAGATTCAGGATTATTCGGCTTATCAACTGGCTTTATTAAAAGAGGATTTTCCACGCGCGCGGTTTACCATGCTCGGTGATTTAAACCAGTCGATTTTTACCCAAGAAAACAGTCATTCGTTACTCGATGAGTTAACGACGATGTTTGACCCTAAAAAGACCAACGTCGTGCAATTGACCAAGTCATACCGGTCAACGCAGCAGATCACCGATTTCAGCAAGGAGATCTTACACGACGGTGAGGCTGTGGAGGCTTTTGACCGCAACGGGGAATTACCGACGATCACAGTTGACTCAGATAAAGAACGTTTGACAGAGGATGTCGCTGCTCAGTTGCAGCAAAATGAAGCGAACCAGTTGACCACGGCAATCATTACCAAGAACTTGAATGAGGCGGAGGAACTCACAGCTCGATTGCAGCAAAAAGGGCAAGACGTCACTGCGATCAAGACTGAGAATCAACGTCTGGTACCTGGAACGATCGTTGTACCATCTTACCTTGCAAAAGGGTTGGAATTTGATGCGATCATAGTTTGGAATGCGAATGAAAAAAATTATGCGCGTGAAGATGAGCGCCAGCTGGTCTATACGATCTGTTCCCGTGCTATGCACCGCCTAAATGTTTTCGCTGCCGGCAAATTGACGCCTTTGATGGCAGATATTTCTTCTGACAAATACAAACTTGTTACCAGAGTTTAATCAAGCAGATAAAAGGCTTTCCCTAACCAGCACACAGCTGTTGACAGGGAAAGCCTTTTTGTCTTATTTTGATTCAACCAGCTTTTGCAGAAGAAGCGGTTTTAATTCCTTCACCAAAAGATCATAAGCTTTTGGCCCATAGTGCAGATCATCTGCCTGCAATATTTCGCTGGCTGGATGCCGAATTGCTTGAGCAAACCAATCAACGCACAGCGCACCATATTTTTGCGCTGTTTCTTTTGTGGCTTTTGCGTATTGATAGAGCAGCTTGTTTGGCCGATGTCCCTGTCTTGTTGGGCCAGTGATGCCAGGGGTGACTAAAATGCATTTTTGCGGTCCGATCTTGGTCAGCATTGTTGCCAAGTTTTGTTGGTATTTTTTAAGTGTCATTTGTGGGAGCTCGACATCGTTCGTTCCAAAAAAAATCACCACGATGTCTGGCTTTTTTTGCAATACATCGGTTTTCATCCGTCCCAGTCCGCCGACCGTGTTGTCGCCTAAAACACCACGGTTGATCAACTCAACATTTTGAGGGGCAATTGCCTGGGCTATTTTATCAGTAAAAATCTTTGTCGGAAAGCCATGCGTAGCACCTGCAGTGATACTATCCCCAAATAAAATGATCCGTTGCATAAATCTCTCATCCTCTATTAAATTAAAAATTTAGAATAAACTTCTAAGGCCTGAAACCTCGCTAGATTTCAAGACTGACCAAATATTTCCTTCTATTATACATCTAAGGACAAACCTGTGCTGACAAAATGGCTAAACTACTTTAACGAGATTCAAGAGCGGGCAAAAACTTCAGCTAAACGCTGAAATTAGTTTTTCCATTCAATCAAAGCATAAGTTTCAAAAATATAATCAAAGCAGTTTTCCCATCATTTTAGGTGATCCTTTGGTAGTTTTCTAACCGCGTGTTTAGGGGGTTCTATTAAGTCGATCGATAACATTCAAGGGGGAAGTGGTGCAGATATATATTTGTGCCAGTGGTAACAGCTGGATAGATGGAATGTTAATGACAGAGAAAACGCTTTATATGTGTGCAATTGCAACATCAAAATGAATAATTTGTATGCTATAATGCTAATCGTGAACTTAAAAATCAAATGTGGAAGGCGATTAACAGGAATGGAAAATCGACTTAATTACTATCACATACCTCGTGATGAATGGCGCCAATTTTACCGTGATCATTACGTGCCTTTGTCTAATAAGGAATTAAGACGGATAAAATCTTTGAATGATGTGATCTCTTTGAAAGATGTCAAAGAGATCTACATGCCCTTAGTTCATCTACTTGGCATGCGCATGCAAACACACACTTTTGCCCAAAATAAACTAGCTGATTTTTTAGGGATCGGGCATAAGATGACCCCGTTTATCTTGGGCATTGCTGGGTCTGTTGCCGTGGGTAAGAGTACCGTTGCCAGGTTGCTGCGTGATTTGTTGACAGAGATCTTTCCAGATAAAAAGATCCAGCAGATCACAACAGATGGCTTTTTGTACCCGTCAAAAGAATTGAAAAAAAGGCATATTTTAAATAGAAAGGGCTTTCCTGAAAGTTATGATATGGGCAGCTTGATCAACTTTATCAATGATGTCAAGAATGGATTGCGTGCTAAAGCACCTGTTTATTCACACAAAAACTACGATAGAGTAGCAGGAAAATTTGATGTGATCGAGGACCCGGATATCTTGATTTTGGAAGGGATCAATGTTTTGCAATTACCAAGCAACCAGCGGATCTATGTCAGCGACTTTTTTGATTTCTCAATTTATGTTGACGCCAATGAAGAGCTCATCAAGAAGTGGTATCTTGAGCGCTTTGATTTGATTTTGGATCAAGCCAAACACCAAAAAAATAATTTTTATTATGGTTATGCTCAAGGCGACCGGGCAGTAGCCCACCAAATGGCTAATGAGGTCTGGAATGATGTCAATCATAAGAATCTTCACGAATATATCTTACCAACCAGAAATCGCGCAGATTTAATATTGAATAAGGGCAATAATCACCTAGTAAACGAACTTTATCTGCGAAAATTCTAATAATATTAGATATTAGTCCGCTTTTGACTGAAAAAAGTTTGACCCTCCTTGTTCTTGCCGGTACAATTAAGTTGATAGAGAAGTGAGGAAACCAAAGGGAGTGAAAATGTTGGCTAAAGTTGATATGCAGGATTTCGACAAGATCATCGTGCTTGATTTTGGAAGTCAGTATAACCAATTGATAACGCGGCGGATCCGTGAATTTGGAGTGTATTCGGAATTACTATCACATAAGTTGACAGCTGGAGAGATCAAAGAAATGGCTCCAAAGGGCATTATTTTGTCCGGCGGTCCGAACAGTGTGTACGATAAAGATGCATTTTCGGTCGACCCTGAGATCTTCAACCTTGATATTCCAGTGCTAGGGATCTGTTATGGTATGCAGCTCATGGCAAAAGAGCTGGGTGGCCAAGTAGAAAATGCTCACAACCGTCAGTATGGCAAGGCCGTTATCCGGGTCACAGATCCTGAAGCCTTGACGTTTAAAAACTTGCCTGAAGAACAAACAGTATGGATGAGCCACGCCGATTTTGTAACGGATCTTCCAGCCGGATTCATCCCGACGGCGACTAGCGCTAATTGTCCGATTTCTGCGATGTCAAACAGTACCAAGAAGTTTTATGGTCTCCAATTTCATCCGGAAGTTCGTAATACTGAATATGGTAATGATATTTTACGTCATTTTGCTTTCGATGTTTGCGGTGCTAGATCGAAATGGTCAATGAAAGATTTTATTGATATGCAGATCGCTAAAATTCCCGAAACTGTGGGCAAAGATAAGGTTTTGTTAGGTTTATCAGGCGGGGTAGATTCTTCTGTTGTCGGCGTTTTATTACATAAAGCGATCGGTAAACAGTTGACCTGTATTTTCGTGGATCATGGCTTATTGCGTAAAAATGAAGCGCAACTGGTAATGGACAGTTTGGCTGGCAAGTTTGGTCTCAACATCATTAAAGTTGACGCGCAAAAACGCTTTTTAGACAAGTTAGCTGGTGTCTCTGACCCTGAAAAGAAGCGTAAGATCATCGGTAATGAGTTTATCCAGGTCTTCAATGATGAAGCAATCAAACTTAAGGGAGTTAAATGGTTAGCTCAGGGCACCCTGTATACTGACGTTATCGAATCTGGTACCGATACTGCGCAGACGATCAAATCACACCATAACGTCGGTGGTTTGCCAAAAGACATGGTTTTTAAGCTGATCGAACCCTTGAATACATTATTTAAAGATGAAGTCAGGCAATTGGGTGAACGGCTCAATATGCCGCATGAATTAGTCTGGCGTCAGCCATTCCCTGGCCCTGGCCTAGGGATCCGTGTGATTGGTGAGATCACGCCAGAGAAACTCAAGATCGTGCGTGATAGCGATGCTATCTTGCGTGAAGTCATTGCCCAACACGGCTTGGATAAGGAGATCTGGCAGTATTTTACCGTTGTGCCAGGTATTCGGTCCGTAGGCGTCATGGGTGATGGCAGGACTTACGACTATACGGTTGGAATCCGGGCAGTGACGTCGATCGACGGAATGACTGCTGATTTTGCTCAAATCCCCTGGGAGGTCTTACAGGAGATCTCGACCCGGATCGTAAACGAAGTTGACCATGTCAACCGGATAGTGTATGACATTACGTCTAAGCCGCCGGCAACTATTGAATGGGAATAAAGAGCCAACAGAATATGGAGGGGGAATCCCTATAAATCAACATTCTTCAATAGCTAAAATGCTTGCTTTTCATTAAAAATAAGATGGTTCCCTACCATTTTCCCTACCAAAAACCCTTGTCAGATTAACGGCTGACAAGGGCTTTTTCTTTTGTTCACTACTTTTTTAAGTATATGGTTGAATTCCATTCTGATATTAAAACCAATTAACTACTTTTCGTTACAATTTACAAACCTATGTGGAATCCAATAATTGCTACTATCGTTTTCCACACCAAAAGATATGCATACTTTCCTACTTCATAGTTTAGAACAATAAAGAATAAAAAACATCAACACACTTTTTACTATTTTCACAAATAGTTGTCCGTTCTTCATTATTAAAACAGACAACTATTGTTAAAGTAATATACTGATATTTCTTCAAAGAGTTTTTAGCCAATAGAAGCATCTTCATTCATAATACCAGCATCTGAACTGTTAAGTTTAAAATTTAGATAGATATTCATTGACTCTAAACTATAGTTCATAGTTTATGCTTAATTTAGTTTCTAGTATAAACCTCATCTTATGAATTTCGAAGCATTTCAAAGAGACCAAAAATTTCAGCCTATAAAAAGGCATTCACGTTTAACAACCACGAAATTAAAAAATACGCTTTTAAAGGAGAGCTAACAAATGAATAATAGTATTAAACCAGGAAAAACTCTATATGACACAGGTGGAAACCGCGTTCAGGCTCATGGTGGTTCCATTTTTTACGAGGAAGCCACAGAGACCTATTATTTCTATGGGGAAAACAAAGAATTTACCACAGCTGGCAGTGATATCTGGACCTGGGGAGTGAGGGCTTATGCGTCGAAAGATCTGTATAATTGGGAGGATAAAGGACTGATTATTAAGCCGGTGAAGGATGATGATACATCCTCTTTAAATCCCAGAAAGGCCATGCTGGATCGTCCTCACATTATTTATAACAAGGCGACGAAAAAATATGTCTGCTGGTGCAAGATCATGTGGCATGACAATACCCAAACGGCGCTGGTACTGACTGCTGATGCTTTCCTGGGACCCTATACCATTGTGCGGGATCATTTGAGGCCTCTTAATATGAATGCCGGTGACTTTGATCTGACGGTGGCTCCAGACGGCAAGGCTTATTATATGTTCGAGCGTGTTCATTCTGAAACTATCATAGCAGACTTGACAGATGATTATACCGATGTGACGGGTTATTACAGTACTCATTTTCCCCGCCCCTATCCGCCTTATGTGAGAGAGGCCACCGCTCATTTTATGTGGAATCACAAGCATTTTCTTTTGACCTCAGGTACTACGTGGTATCTGCCAAATCCTTCTGAGGTGGCAGTTGCAGATAGTTGGCACGGTCCTTATAAGGTATTGGGGGATCCTTGCCCGACAGACGAAAGCCAGACTACTTTCCATTCTCAGGTATCCTCTGTGTTTAAAGTGCCGGGGAAGAAGAATTTATATATCGCGGTAGCAGACCGATGGTGCCCCGACGCTATGGATGTGCCTTACGGCTTTTATGCAGAGCTGATTGAAAGAATGTTTTCTGGAAATAGCGATATGTCCAGCTTTGAGGAGTACATGGCGAAACTTGCGGAAAAGTATGAGATAATGCCGGAGGTTGCGGCGAAGGCATCAAACATGGTTCGGGATACCTCTATTGCTGATTATGTGTGGCTCCCATTAAGATTTGTGGAGCCCTGCGTGAAATTTCCGGATGGAATGGTACTCATTGAGTGGAAGGATGAGTGGAGAATCGAGGATTATGAATAAATTGGACAACATCGTATAACCCTAAAATCAAATATTGAACAATATATGTTTGGCTGCAAGTTAGACAGGTCGGCAAGAATACTTGGTCTATATTTTTGATGAGTCACATGCAGTGTAAACAAACGGGAAAAACACGAAAGTAAAAAATATTTTATTAGACTTCAACGAGAAAATCCGTACCTATACGAATATGAGATTTTAATAAAAAACAACTCCGTTACCTTTTGCTCAAACATCCTAAACATCAAAACATTACAAAACCTAGTTTGTTCGTATCCATTCTTTTAATGTTTCTATCAAATCATCGTTAATACTCTCTTCGTTTGTTAAAGATTCAATTTGTATCTGTAACTCCTGTAGTTGCTCCAATTGTGATTGGATATGGTTTGACTGTGCTTGCAGCTTCAATAAAATATCTGCTTTCATAATCATGCCTAGCTCTAAATCGTGTAGAAAGCTTTTAATCTCATTTAATTTAAAGTTTAGATTCGTAAGGTAATTAATCAACTGAATCCGCGTGATATAATTTTCACCATAATCTCGATAATTATTGTTTTTACGATTAGGAGGAGGAACCAAACCAATTTTTTCATAATATCGAATTGTAGATATTGGGGTTTGAGTTAATTCAGATAATTTTTTACTATTCATAACAACTACTCCTTGACTATAATCTATACTTTATAGTTTATAGTATTTATTGTTAGAAGTCACCTTTTTAGATTGAGAATAATCAAAAAAAATATTTGAAAGGAAAAGTCAAATGAACTTAAATAAAACAACAGTAAAAAAAATCTTAGCTATTATTTCCATAATTACAGGGTGGTTGTGTTTCTGGTTTGTGGATGGCACAATTTCTTGGCTATTTAAGCAGGCTTTTGGTTTTTTGTTAGTCGGGACAGGTTTGCTTTTTTTGATAAAGCAAAAGAAATTTAAGCTTAAAAAAATTATGATTTTACTATTAGCGGTACCTTCACTTTTTTTTATGGTGAATTCAGTTACACCCAATCCACTATTAGCAACGTTGAAAAACACAATTCCTGGAATTAAACCAGCTCAGCAAAACGTTTGGCAGGCAGATTATGCCGAGTCTAATGAACAGGGACAGCGACTACTATCTAATATTCAGTATGGAGACAAATTCCCTAATTCTTTCTTAGATATATATTTTCCTGCCAACTATGATAAGAAGCTGGGAATAATCGTTTACTTCCACGGTGGTGGTTATATGTGGGGAGATAAAACTACTGGTGATCCCAATACTGGACAAGACAAAGATTTGGTTTTAGAAAAATTTTTACAATCCGGATATGCTGTAGCACAAGTTAATTATGCTTTAACGCCAGACTATTCATTTCCAACTCCTGCTAAGCAAGCCAATGAAGCAGTAAAATACTTAGCAGCACATGCGAACCAATATAATATCAATATGGAGCGTGTCATCATTGGCGGTGGCTCTGCAGGTACTAATATTGCTGGAAATTTAGTTAACATCATAACAAATAGTGATTATGCACAACTGTTAAAGGAAACACCAGGTATCGACAAAGAAAAACTGGTCGCCTTTATTTCATTGTCCGGTTTACTGGACAATAGCAGGTTCGGACACACGGAAGGATCTCGACTAATCAGCTATATCTTTTATCAAATGGGACGTGTGTATACTAACACCAATGATCTGAAAGCGAACTCGAAAGCTATATCAAATTCGAATGTGATCAAGTGGGCAACTGAGGCTTTTCCGCCAACATTTGTCAGTGACGGAAATACAGGAACTTTTACAGATCAAGCAATAGACCTTCATCAAAAACTAGATAAACTAGGCATCAAAAACCAACTCTCGACTTACCCAAAATCAGTTGCTGAATTAACTCATGGATATGAGACTCAAGGAAATAAAGAAGGGAATGAGACTCTGGAGAAAATGATGTCCTTCTTGAAAGATGTCGGTAAATAAGAAAGAAATGTGTTTTGTTTCAATGTATGATAAATCAGAGTTTTAAATTATTCACAAAGATGACGATTAAACAAACTCAACTGAGGTGTAAAGTTCAATGGCAGAATTTAAAAAAGCAAGAAAAATTATTGGTATCGTATTAACTTTGATATTATTAATACTCACAATTGGAACAGTGATATCCAGTGCGAACAACGAGCGAAGTATACGTTCTACTTTGGTAGAAAAATTTATGGAAATGAGTATTAAAAAACAAGACAAAAATGAAACTAAAAAATTTCTGGATGCCGAATTAAAGAGTGGAGAAAAAACTTTTAAATTAGGTAATAAAATAAAACTGGACGTCTCTATAACTAAAGAAAATTTCAAAGATATGCCAGTCTATACCCTTAATGGAGACAAACACAATGGCAAAGTACTGCTTTATATTCATGGTGGGGGATACATCAGTCAAATTAATGATAATTATTTTGTGATACTGAGTGAAATAGCAAAAAAGACTGATGCAAAAATCATTGTCCCAGTCTACCCACTAGCACCATTTCATACTTATGATCAATCATATAGATTAATTACTGACCTGTACAAGGAAATCAACGCAGATACAAGTACAAAGAAAGTATTTCTTGCCGGTGATTCGGCAGGCGGCGGACTGGCCATGGGACTAGCGGAAGATTTTCAGAATGAAGGATTACTTCAACCAGATGAATTAATATTGCTTTCGCCTTGGGTAGATATTACAATGTCAAATCCTGAAATCAAGTCATATGAGTCTATAGATCCTATGCTTAGTAAGGAACAACTAATTGTATCCGGAGAATTTTGGGCTGGTTCGACAGATCCAAAAGACTATCGTCTGTCCCCACTTTACGGAGAAGTATCTTCACTTAAAAACGTTACCCTATTTGTTGGTACCAGAGAACTTTTCTACCCAGATGTTATGAAAGCCTATGAAAAAATGAAAAAGGCCGGCGTTGACGTGACACTTCATGTCGGTAAAGGACAGAATCATGTTTACCCTTTCTATCCTTTTACTCCAGAAGGCAAGAATGCCCGACAAGAAATCGTCTCAATAATTAAAAAAGGATAGTATATAGCCTTCACTTTCCGATAAATTTCGTTTGGTAGCACAATTTGAACAAATCTTCGTTTGTCAGATATCTTATATTAACTTGATGGCTAGATTAGTTTCACAAGTTATTTCCGTTTTGGTTTGGATTTGAGTCAAATTTTTAGACACAATTATGTATAATTTCTAACTAACTGCTACTTCTTTTTCATCTGGTGT
>CAKPZY010000041.1 GCA_934215475.1 uncultured Ligilactobacillus sp. | reverse complement strand
CCAAATTTTCAAAAAACAGGAAAATATGGTGGTATTTTATCGGATTATGGAACGTTTTGTCCCAACTCCTTTTTATTTATCAACTGTGCCATGGATTCACTTCATTTGTGAGAAGTTGCGTGGTCAATTATAATTAGAAAGTAAAGTAAAACTTATAAAAGGTAAGTAGTAATAATACAAATGCGAATTGGCTAAACTATAATAAGGTCATCTTCATATCTAGTTAAGCTCAATAAACAGCTGTATTTATAGAAGCTATTTCCGTATTGTACTTATTTATCGACCGACTTATTTTATTTGTAAGACCGGCTATTGTATCATTAGCAATGAGAGCTGCTTTTACGGTTTAAATTTAAATAGGTTAATTTTGCCAGTAAGGAAAGCGACAGTAAATAATGACAGTATTTGTTACACAATTGATCAAAAAGGGCTCATATAATGCGCTATTGAAATCCAGAAATGATATAGCGTATTTTTTGGCTGAAGAGAATGTTTCCAGCATCCCCTTAAAAAAGTTCCGAAACAGGGTGGAGAAGCTGTTTTTTTCACCCGGTTGTGTTCGTAAAGTGCTTCATCACCTATCTGCTGGGGATACATTAATTATTCAGTATCCCTCTCAGTTAGGCCGTCGTTTTGATAACATGCTAATGGATCAGTTAATTGCTGCTCACATCCATACTGTGGCATTGATCCATGATCTGGATTCTTTACGTTTTAAAAATAACATATTATTACCTTCTGTTAAGCAAGAAGTTGAGGACTTGAATTGCTATGATTATGTGATCGCTTCTAATAAAGTTATGCGGAAATTTTTAGTTAATGAAGGACTCAAAGTACCATGTGGAAACTTGGAGTTATTTGACTATTATCATTTTGGTGATGTTCCGGTGGGAAAATATGCAAAAACTTTGAACTTTGCTGGCAATTTAAATAAGGCTCGTTTTTTAGCTAAACTTCATCCAGGCCCAATTCAAGTGGACATTTATGGTAAGAGTCCCTCGAGGCCAAGAAACCGGGAATTACTCAACCAGGGTAAAGTAGATACAGAAATATTACCTTCCAAGTTACGGAGAGGCTTTGGCTTGGTGTGGGATGGAAATAGTATCGAAAAAGTTAGTGGAAATTTTGGTAATTACCTGAAGATCAATAGTCCACACAAAATGTCGCTTTATTTGAGCAGCGGTTTGCCGGTAGTTGTTTGGAAAAAATCTGCTTTGGCTGACTTTGTGATCCAAAAACAATGTGGGCTAGCAGTTGATTCCTTAAGTGAAGCCATTGGGGATATCACACATATGTCTGTTGAGACTTATGATAACTGGTCGCGAAATAGTCAAAGGATCGGCGAGGGCTTGATCAAAGGAGTCAATACGAAAAGGGCGGTCAAAGCGGCTTTAGCGTCTGTTCAAAAAAAGGTGTAAGTGCCTATGAAAAACAACAGCTTTTCATTATTTAAAAACTTAAACGAAAGGGTCTATCTGGTTTCTTTAGTTGGGTTACTGGTCCCGTTATTTTTGCGCTCGACTACAATTGTCCCTAATGATTCAACATTGCATCAATTGTTGTTCATAGCCCAAATTTTTTCGATGCTTGTGCTGCTTAAAATTTACATTTTGGACCGACATTCTTTTAAACAACTACTTGGAATAACCGTGATTTTATTTTTCTTTCTTTTAAGTGGATATAAAGCAGAGTATTATGACCTTTTTTATTATGCTATTTTTGTTTTTGGAGCATATAAGGTTCAGCTAAGCAAGATAGTAAAAGTATGGTTGCTGATCTCCGCTATACTAACGACTGTGGCCTTGTTCCTGGCAGTGATAGGCATGATTCCCGATCGCGTACAAGCAGGACAGTTTAATGTCCGCCATGCCTGTGGCTTTTTGACTCCAACTGATTTTGGGGCGCGTATTTTTTATCTGCTTCTGGCTTATTGTTTGTGGCGAAAAATGCGTTTGACAAACGTAGAGTCATGGGTCATTTGTGGCCTAAGTGCAGTATTATTTTATTTGACAGAGGCTAGATTGGATTGCTTCTTATTGATATCCCTAGCGCTAGTGGGTTTTTATAATTCACACAAGAAGAGAATAGGAACTGCTGGTTTGCGGAGTGTTAATATTTTCAGTGATCTGTTCGTTTGTTTAAGTGTTGCGGCAGCCTGGTTGTTTAATTTTCAAAACTCCATCCTTATTAATGCTGATGAGTTCTTGTCCGGTAGGCTTCATTATGGGTGGATTGCCCTGCATAAATATGGGCCAACCTGGTTAGGACAATTTATTCCGCAAAATGGTAATGGTGATATTGCGGTCAAACAACACGAATATTTTTATATTGATTCTTCTTACATCCAATTATTAACGATCTTCGGGGTTGTTGTTACGGCTTTTATATTGGCGGGAATTTTGTACTTACAGTGGAAATTACTATCATACCAAGCTCAAGCTTTTCTCCTTTATTTGGCATTTGTTTTAATCAGTTCAGCCTTTGACCAGCATCTGATCGATCCGTCGTACAATTTTGTTCTTTTAGTACTATTTGCAAAAAGTAATTTAACACAAAATTCTGCGGGGAAAGAGCACGAGAAAGTACAAAAAAATTTGTTTGACTAAAGCAGAAGTTTCGTCAATTATTTTTATAATTTATATAGTGCATATATTGTTTTACTTAAAACCTCAACAAGAATAAGTTCTTACCTCAAAAATTGGTCCTTGAAAGTTGACACAATTGTTAACTTTCAAGGACCAATATGTTTTTTAGCCAATTTTAAAGCTATTTTAAATAAGCCTTTTTATAGATATAGTGTCCATTGATTCGATCATAGCTGACACCCTTCAACTTAGGATTAACTAAGTCTTCATTGTTTAACTGAAAGAGGGGTGTGACACCTTGAGCTTTCATAAGAACTTTTTCGGCGGTGATCAAATCAGCCCATCTTTTGTCTTTATTGCCGGCATTTTTATTTAATGAATCATCTATTGCCTGGTCATATTCTTTATTAGACCATCCCGTATTATTTTGTGCGCTATTCGTCGGAAAGATCTGCAAGAAGGTATATGGATCAGCAAAGTCTGCCGACCAGCCTGTATAGTCGATGTCAAAATCGCCCTTATTGACAGAACTAATGCGGTTATTAGCTGGGACTTTGCGCAAAGAAATATCTAACTGCGGTAAATTAGTTTCCAGCTGACTTTGTAAGAAATCTGCAACCTGTTTGGAAGTGTCTGTATCTGAAGTAATTAAGCGTAAGTTAAGGTGCTTTTTGCCAATTTGTTTCAGTCCACGCTTAAATAATTTTTGAGCTAGCTTTTTATGGTATGAGGCGGTATTTGCGACGATCCCTTCTTTGTAAAAGTCTTCTTTAGTTTTGGGATTATAAGCTACCCTGCGTGGGACAAAGTTTGAAGCAGGTTTCGATCCATTTTGTAAGATGCGGTTCGCAATTTGCTTTCTATTTATAGCTAATGAGATAGCACGCCTGATGTTAACATTTTCCAGGCCAGAATTATTCTTTAAATTGTATTCTAGATAATTTGTTGCTGCCAGTTGGCGTTGTACTATGTCTTTATTTCCGGCTAATTGCTTAGCTTGTTCTCCAACTAATGAGATTTGATCAAGTTTATGAGTTTGATACAAATTATAAGCCGTAGATGGTTCTTTGATGACTGAGTATTTAATTTGCCGCAGTTTTACGTGCTTTTTGTCCCAGTAATAAGGATTCCTTTTTAGTTTCCAGTGCAAGCTGGTTCCTGTCCATCCTGAACTAACAAAAGGGCCATTATATAATGTCTTTTTGGAAGAAGTTCCGTATGATTTACCGTATTTTTCCACAAATTTTTGATTTAACGGAAACAGTGTCTCACGTGCCAAAATCATCTTGAAATACTGTTGCGGCTTTACCAGTTTTACTTTTAGCTGATATTTTCCTGTTGCTTTTACTCCCAAAGTGCTTGGCTTTTTCTTTCCATTGGCTACATCTTTTGTGTTTTCGATATTTTCAAATAAATAGGCATACTCACCTTGTGTAGCCGGGTCGACTGCGCGTTGCCAGGAATAAACAAAGTCTTTAGCGGTTACTTGTGCGCCATTGCTCCACTTGGTATTTTTGCGCATGTTGATAGTATATGTCTTCTTATCTTTTGAGAGCTTTACTTTTGTCGCTAATGCTTTATGTGGTTTGCCATTCTTGTCATAAGTATATAAACCTTCTCCAAAGTTATCCATTTGTATAAATGAATTTCGTTCAGTTATTTTGGATGCATCTAATGTAGAAATTTCAGTGTCGGCATAAAGTGAGATTTTTTGGTTGCTGCTTTTAGCTATGGCTTTATTCTCAAATAAAAAAGCACCAGAAAATAAAGCTATTAGTAATAGTGCTGAATTTATTATTGTGGATCGTCTTTGTCTCATACACAGTGCCTCCTTATGTGGGGTTAAGATTAAAGTATTCTCATTGAGGAGAGTATACTACCCAGACTTTTGTCTTACAAGGTTTTTGGGGCGCGACAGATAAATACCATTTTGCTAATTTTATTCTAATAAATAAAAAGGAAACATGTTAATAGAACCTATGATTTTTAACTGGTTAGCTTTCATTAATAAAAAACCGCACCATTGTTAAATGATGTGGTTTAAGTGTGATTGATAATTTGGTGACGTTAAGGAAAATTTGCAATTATTTCAATTATTTACATATTCCACTTCAACATCGCTTGAAATCTCTTTAGCGTATTCCGGCAATAATTCTTTTCACAGCCGGAATGATCAGCAAGGCAATCACCGCACCTGCAACTCCTTGAAATGTATTAGTCAAAGTCCCAATGGCACCAGCGGAAAGAGTGTATAAAATAGAATCGACCGCAAAATATCCGAGGACCATGATTATTATACCGACCGACATTGCCAGAATATTTTTGAGCAGGGTGCCTTTAATTGGCAAATATTTTACTGTCACTCCGACCAAAGCTCCCTCTAGTCCGTGCACTAGCAACGAAAAAAGCATATATTGCCCATATCCTGAAAACAGATCCAGCATAAAGCCGGAAAGTCCGCCCACAACAGCACCTGCACTTGTGCCGAATATTAGCGCAACAATAAATATTCCTGCATCGCAGAAGTTAATGTTTCCGTGTGTCATTGGTACAGGAATAATGAATAATCTACTGACTACAACATTAATGGCCGTTAAAAGTGCTAAAAAAATTAATTGTTTTAATGTGAATTTAGTTTTACTTTTTTCTATCATAATTTTTGCTCCAAATTAGTGTGAGGTGTCTGCCTGGGTTAAGAAGGCCAATGAACTTTTCAAATTCAAGCCGTACTTGTACTCGACTGGGTCCTCATTGCTTGTTTCCAAAATTGCAATATACGTTGCATCAAAAGCATTTTTAATAGCGGACTCTAATGGATAATTGAGGTGGATAAAACCTGTTAAGGCTGCAGCAAATAAATCACCAGCTCCGTAAAAGTGTCCTCGTACCAAACTTTTGCCGTACATTTTAAGTTGACCGTCTTGTTTCCAACAACAATAGATGTAGCCACTTCTTCTTAAGTCTGTCACTACCACTTTGGGCTTTCTTTCATAACCAGCAGATATTTTTCGCATTGCCTGTAAAATATCTGTATCTGACGGATCTGAGTCCCAGCTAGCGCCAGATAATAAACTTAGTTCAGTTGTATTTGGGGTCAGAATAGTCGCTTGTGCCCCTAACTTTTTCACAGAACTTATGTAGCCTTGTTTTAATGATGGGTAGAGCTGACCATTATCCGCCATGGCGGGATCGATAATTACATTTCTTGGTTTGCATTTATCCAGCTGCTGTCGGATCAATGTGCATGAGTGCGCGCTACCGACATAGCCGACCAAGGCAGTTGAGAAATCTGTTTCGTCGATCTCTTTCCAGTGTTCCAATGTTCTTTTAAGAAAAGCTGGAAGTTTTAGAGTGTGTGGTGTCCCAAACCCCTCTGTTTGCGTTGACAATAATTGTGTCGGAATACTGGCAAACCTTATTCCCAATGCATTAAAAACCGATAGAGCAGTAGTCATGGAGATGCCGCCTAACGCAGAAAAATCCTCTATAAGTAATATCTTATTCCACATCTTCATATTATATGACTCCATAATTGAACATCAGTAATATTTTATCCTTCATGTTTTAATGCCTTTATATATTCTGAAAAAACGACAACAATAACAGTGCATCACAATTATCTTCCTTTTATGTTTTACGTATGTTTTTCCTTTAATCAAATATTATTAAATAAGGTTACTTGAATACTATCACTTGCCAGTGGTGGTAGTAAAGAGAATATGATGGTTGAAAGATAAACTTTCAAGTCCTTCCAACGACAGACACATCAATTTTCAGTCTATCAGAATCCCTGACCAGTGAGATGTTTTGATTTACAGGTGTTAATAATAAATCATTCTAAAAAAGACTTGTCTTTACCAACAAGCCGTTGTTTAAGCTTTTAAAAACACTTTTTATCTTCCGAAATAAAAAATCTATATCCCATCGGATCCATCATTTTTTTGATTAAAATGACTCGAGAGTTTAAAATGACTAGTATTTTTCTGACTAATTTTTACCATAATATCGGCAAGCTTATCGACTGAATCATTGAATGCACTCATAGTTGGCAATATTTCTAATATTGAACCAACGTTACATCACGCTACCACAGATCTTTCTTGATCAATTTCTTTGGTGTGGTTAAAAAATTTAGCATTGATTGTTGACTCGGAACCATTATTTGGTCCATGTATATCAATGACAAAAGCTTAATTTACAGTTCTGTTTTCCATTCTTAGTCCGCTGAACGTTTCTGATTTTAAATACCAAATTGTTGATCATACGGTGACAAAAATTGTGCCTTCTGATATATGTTCCATCAGCTAAAAATTTTCCAAGAAACCATAACTTTACCAGTGTTATACCTTGAAATGCATATATCGTGAATAGTATACGTCTATTTCTGAATGATTGAGAAGAAATCCGTTTCGATTTTGGTGAATAATTTTCATCATCCAAAAGAGTAGCAGTTTTAATTTGTGACGACCATTAAGCACACCGGCCAACAAAGGCAGTTATACGGACTTTATTGAGCGGCGCTTAAATTATTTTATAAATATTCCTTGACTAAATTTTAAAATAGCATATAGTAGTAAACAATATAAGTACATAATACTTTTATTGGAAGGACGAAAAAAGTGGAGAGAAAAAAAGGATTTATCTTTGGAATTATTGGCACAGCGTGGTTATTTGATGCCATGGATGTGGGGTTGCTGTCATTTATTATGCCAATCGTTCATCAAGAATGGACGCTCACAAATTCTCAGACAGGCCTGATCAGCTCGATCAGTACGATTGGAATGATCTGCGGTGGATTTTTGTTTGGGTATCTTGCTGACAGGATCGGACGTAAAAACACATTAATGCTGACACTTGTCCTATTTTCATTAGGCAATTTTATTTTGGCTTTTGCCTCGGGGTTTTACCCATTTGTAATCATTAGGTTTTTCGTTGGAATGGGCTTAGGCGGAGAATTGCCGGTGGCTGCGACGTATGTATCAGATCTTTATCATGGTAAGAGGCGCTCACAGATGCTGATCTTGGCAGATGCTTTTTGGGCCCTTGGCTGGTTAGTGGCTTCTTTCTTATCTTTTGTTTTAAGCGGGGTGCTTAGCTGGCGGGGATTGTTGATCATCACTGCGATCAGTGCGTTCTTTGCTATTGTCGTTCGGAAACACGTTCCCGAGATCAGACAACCGCAAGTCAAGAAACATAAGTCATTTCAACTTGTCGAGTTTTTGAATTTCAAAACGATCATGTTATGGCTCTCTTGGTTTATGGTAATGTTTAGTTATTATGGCATGTTTATGTGGCTGCCGGGGATCATGGCTAGCAAAGGCAACAGCATCGTGGATAGTTTTGGATATTCGGTGATCATTATCGTGGATCAGTTGCCCGGATACTTTACGGCAGCTTGGTTAGCCAAAAAGATCGATCTGCGGTATATTTTTATCATTTATATGCTGGGCACAGCGGTTGGTGCTGTGTTGTTTGGAATGGCAGAAAGACCGCTGGCCATCGTTTTGTGCGGTTGTGTATTATCATTTTTCAATTTGGGCGCTTATGGGACCATCATTGCAATTACCCCAAGTCTTTACGAAACTGAAATTCGGGGAACGATGACTGGAATTGCCGAAGGAATTGGCCGTATTGGTGCGGTCATTGGTCCCCTGTTGGTCGGGATTTTGATCGATCAGCAAATTACTATGACCGCAATTTTTGCGACCTTTATGATTTCATTGATAATTGGGGCTGCCTCAATGTTATTGATCCCGCAGATAAAAGAAAAAATGCTTGAAGGAGAAGGAAATCAGTAATGTTAAATCAGTTATTATTGCGTAAAAAGCTGAGCGAATTTTTAGAAGAAGATTTAGAAAAGGGCGACATGAGTGCACAGTTTTTAGGTGGTCAGCATGTGACTGGTTTTTTAATTGCCAAACAAACGGGTGTTATTAGCGGACAGCAGATCCCGCAAACTGCGTACGATTTGTTGGGCGGCGCAAAGTATGCGCCACTGGTCGCCGAGGGTGCAATGGTTGAGCGAGGATCCCGGATCGGTAAAGTAAGCGGAGATGCTGCAACGATTTTGAGTGCTGAACGTGTCGTCTTGAATTTAATGCAGAGAATGAGCGGAATCTCGACCGCTGCCAAAAAAGCAATTGAGACCCTAGGTGATCCCACTATTAAAATCACTGACACACGCAAAACTGTACCGGGCTTGCGAATGTTTGATAAATATGCCGTTACAGTTGGCGGGGGAACGAATCATCGCTTTGGACTGACCGGAGGTGTGATGCTTAAAGATAACCATATCGCCTTAATGGGCGGAGTTAAAGATGCGGTGCGAGCCATTCAAGCTCGTCGCGGTCCATTAAGCCCTATTGAAGTCGAGGTAGAGTCGTTGTCTGAATTAAAAGAAGCAATCGCAGCTAAAGCTGATGTTATTATGTTTGATAATCAAGATCCGAAAACAGTTAGCGAATGGGCGAAAATAACCCCTGATGATGTCATCACTGAAGTTTCTGGTGGAATAACTAGTGCAAATATCGCCAGTTATCGAAACTGCGGGGCTGATTTCATTTCATTAGGTTATTTGACTAACGATGTTACTCCCATAGACATTAGCTTTTTGGTTGAGGGAACTTATAAAGCAGAAAAGATTTAAAATGCATCCTGATTGATTACACCTTCCTAAGGTAACATTAGGCATTTATTCTGGTGATTGATTCGTTCATTACGGACAGTAGATCCGAAAAAATTATTTGAAGCAAAATTTTCGATAGTCGTCTGGCAGCTTACATTGTGAGCAGGACGGCTTTTTTGGTGGACTTTCGTTTTTTTCAATTTTGCCGGCTAACCACTCTTTAAACCGGGAATAGATAGTTTTCTAAAGTTGAGTTGTCCAGAAGTACCGAGATGGATTTATTGAAATTGTCCCAGATTTTAGCTAACCTCTAGCTAAATGGTTTCAAGATATTTTTAAGTTCAGTATTGAAAAGACCCAGTAATCATCATTTGTATATAAATTTTCCAAGAAGGGAAGTATTCAATGAGTTACAAACGTATCACAAGCTGCTATTTTCTACTAATAAGTATTCTGGCTGTATCGTTAATATTCTTTATCGGTTTGGACAGCGTTCAAATTGTTTCTGCCAAGGACACGCATGCCCAAGTGACCAAAAAACAGCAGCGGCATTTAAAAAAAGCTCAATACGATCTGAAACAATATCAATACTCCCAAGCAAAGAAACAATTAAGCGGTCAGAAAAATAAGAAGGCCCAATTATTAAGAAAGCAGATCAACGACAAGCAAAAATCATTGATCACGTGGGATGATCCAAACAAAATATCACATTTATTCTTCCATTCTTTGATCGTTGACACGGATAAAGCTTTTTCTTCGAAACAAGCTCAAGGGTACAAAGATTATATGGTCAGTATACCTGAATTTAAATCGATGCTCAGTCAGCTTTACCAGAAAGGTTACGTCTTAGTCAATTTTAAGGATCTAATCAAAACTGACAAACAGGGACAAGTTCACTTTAAGCAAGTTAAATTGCCCCAGGGTAAAAAACCTTTGATCATCTCTCAAGATGACGTTAATTATTATGAATACATGAAAAATTCTGGCTTTGCCACCAAGTTATTGATCGATAAACATGGCAGTATTAAAAATCAATATATTGAAAACGGCCGC
This sequence comes from uncultured Ligilactobacillus sp., assembly GCA_934215475.1. Classification (GTDB taxonomy): domain Bacteria; phylum Bacillota; class Bacilli; order Lactobacillales; family Lactobacillaceae; genus Ligilactobacillus. Next base: position 5,127 of record CAKPZY010000041.1, on the reverse strand, counting down.
AAAAAGGTCGGCAATTATGACCTAGTTCCGATAGTTGATTCGTTTGTTAAACACCACCCAGATTTTTCTTATGGTGGGGCAAAAGGAATCATTGCAGAAACTGGATACAACGGAGCGTTAGGATATCGCTCGTCTAAGAAAGAATACGGTAATAATAAAAAGACGAAAAAAGCAGCTAAACAAGCCAAAAAAGTGGCTAACAAAATCAAACAAGAAGGTTGGCAATTTGCTTCGCATTCTTTCGGACACATTAATATGACTGAAGCTAGTGTGGGGGAAATTAAACAAGACAATACATTATGGCAAAAAGAGGTAGCTCCTATCGTAGGTAAAACTGATATTTTGATTTATCCATTTGGTGCTGATATTGGCCCTTATACAGACTATAGTTCAAATAATCCCAAATACGCCTATTTGAGGCAACAAGGATTTAAAATCTTTGATAACGTCGATGCGTCTCACACTTCGTGGGGCCAACTCACTGATGATTACTATCGCAATGCACGAATAAATGTAGATGGTATCCGCTTGCAAGATGACATTAACGGACAAAACAAAGTATTAGATCCGTTTTTTAACAGTCAACAAGTCACACAGCAGAAATGAAGGCCTGTGACCAATTGACTAGAATGCTTACTTGTTAGCTAAATTAAACAAGGGAAGAAATGGTTGTATCAGTGCATATCATTAAACTAAAAGCTGGGATCACAAAACATTTTGCGTTTTAGTCGTTCGCCTCGCAACTTGAAAAAGCTGTCAGAGGCGTTTTAATTTGTTTTATTTGTGACAAATAGCCTGTTTTTTTATCTTCTAACCTAGTTTATTCACCTAGTCAAAAACTAAAAAGTTCCTCACTGTATTCTCCCAGGTGATCTGCTTTGACACTGTCTTAAAAAATATCTAGGATATCCATATATTAGTACAGAACTTTTCAGTTTAAATGGAGGACAGAAGATGGAATACATAAGTTTGCTTGGTGTCTTGGTTATTATTCTTGGTTTTGCTTTCAAACTTGATACAATTGCAGTAGTTATATTGTCTGCCTTGGTTACCGCATTAGTATCAGGCATTGATTTTATCCAATTCTTGGCGATTTTAGGGAAAGGCTTCATGGACAATCGGATGGTTTCATTGTTTTTCTTAACTTTGCCCACCATCGGGATCATCGAGCGGCATGGGCTAAAAAATGCAGCGGTAAATTTGATCCATAAGCTTAAAGAGCTCACTCCGGGTCGGATCTTCGATATTTATTTAGCCATTCGTGAAATTGCCGGTGTCTTTGGAATCACCCTTCAAGGACACGTTCAGTTCATTGCTCCTTTAGTGAATCCGATGGCTCAAGCTGCTGGTAAGGTTAAGACCGATATAGATGATGCCCAGATCGACTTGATCAAGGGACGGGCAGCGGCGAATGAAAACTTTGGCAATTTTTTTGCACAAAATTTGTTCGTTGCTTCGGCTGGTGTTTTACTGATGGCCAGCACCATGAAATCGCTCGGGCATCCGGTTACGACAAACGGCATTGTACTTTATTCGATCCCAGTGGCGCTCCTAACATTTTTGCTCTGCATCATTTATAATCACAGGTTCGATTGACAGTTACAAAAGAATGGGAGGAGCTTAAAATGAACGCCATTATCAATGATCTGTTAACGATCTTCTACATTTTTATCGGACTCTTCTTTTTAGCAGCCTCAATTGAATCTGTTAGAGATCATACAAACTCAGCCCGGCTTGGGACGGGGTTATTCTGGCTTTTGTTTGCCATATTATTCATAGCCGGCCAGTTGCTTCCCGATGCTGTGAATGGAGCTTTGTTAGTCATTATTGCAGTTTTATCTTTGACTAAACAGGTCCGAGTCGGTCAGATTAAAAAATTAGATCCTAAGGTCGCACACAAGACGATTGCAAGAATTGGCAACTGGATCTTTTTGCCCAGCATATTACTAGCCGTCCTAGCAATCGTGATTGCACAGTTCACGCCATTGGGTGGACAGGTTGGTATTGGCATTGCCGCTGTTGTCGCCTTGATCGTAGCTATGTTGTTGACAAAAGCAAATGTTAAAACTGCCTATGAAGATTCACAAAGAATGGTTCGTTCGGTTGGATCAGCCGGTATTTTACCTCAATTATTAGCCACTCTTGGGGTGGTCTTTACTGCTTCGGGCGTTGGGACAGCTACTTCTAAGATTATTTCTGGAGTTTTCCCTGCCGGCAATCATTTGTTGGGCGTTGCACTGTATTGTGTGGCAATGGCCGTTTTTACCGCCGTCATGGGGAATGCTTTTGCCGCGTTTGCGGTCATCACAGCTGGGATCGGGATCCCTTTTGCAGTGGCTCAAGGCGGGTCACCAGTCGTAGTTGCCGCACTTGGCATGACCTCAGGCTACTGTGGCACGTTGCTAACGCCAATGGCTGCTAACTTTAATACCCTACCAGTTGCACTGATGGAGATGAAAGATCAGCTGGGTGTGATCAAACAGCAGTTGCCGATTTCGTTGCTGCTGCTAGTTATTCAAATCGGATTAATGTACGTGTTGGCCTTTTAGGATGAGAAAAGGAGAGGAAAACATGAAAATTTTAGTGACTGGTTTTGATCCGTTTGGGGAAGATAAAATCAACCCCGCGATCGAGGCTGTTAAAAGATTACCAGATGTAATTGAGGGTGCACAGATCGTGAAATTGGAGATCCCAACTGTCTTTGGCAAATGTGCGGATGTTACCAAGCAGGCTATCATTGCTGAAAAGCCGGATTATGTTTTGAATATTGGGCAGGCTGGCGGCAGATTTGAATTGACTCCCGAAAGAGTCGCTATTAACTTTGACGATGGCCGGATCAAGGATAATGTCGGTTATCAGCCGGTCGCAGTACCGATCCATGCTGATGGACAAAATGCCTATTTTACACAGTTGCCAGTCAAGGCGATGGTGAGTGCGATCCGCGCAGCCGGGATCCCGAGTGTGGTTTCTACAACGGCTGGGACTTATGTTTGCAACCATATCATGTACCAGGTTCAGTATTTGATCGATAAGGAATTTCCAAAATTAAAAGCAGGCTTTATCCATATTCCTTATCTGCCAGAACAAGTTACTGACAAACCTGGGAAACCATCCATGAGCTTAAATAGTGATGTCAAGGGGATAACCGCAGCTCTGAAAGCCATTGTGAATATGGACGGGAAGCCTGATATTGAAAGCATTGAAGGAAGTTTGAATTAGAAACTGATGATTCGTGGTGTCGTTGTGAGCTAATGCCTAAGGAATTACATAGTTAAGTTATTTTAACTTAAAACATATAGAAAGAAGGTCAATTATGACAGTTAAAGGAAAAGTTGTTGTCATTACCGGAGCATCTAGTGGGATCGGAGAAGCAGCGGCTAAATTGTTGGCAAAAAATGGTGCCAAGGTAGTATTAGGTGCGAGAAGAGAAGATAATCTGCAAAGGATAGTTACGGAAATCACAGAGGCGGGCGGTTCAGCGATTTACCAAGTTACTGATGTAACTAAATTAGAAGATGTCAAAGCCTTGATTGGGTTGGCTCATGAGCAATTTGGGAATATCGATGTTTTGTATAACAATGCAGGCTTAATGCCGATCTCACAACTGGCAGACAATAAGGTGTCAGAGTGGGAAAAGATGATCGATGTCAATATCAAGGGCGTACTCTATGGAATTTCAGCTGTATTACCGTATATGATCAGCCAGCATCAAGGACAGATCATAGCTACTGATTCAGTTGCTGGCCATGTCTCTCATCCAGGAACGGCGGTTTATGCCGGCACTAAGTTTGCAGTCCAGGCGATTATGGAAGGCTTGCGGCAAGAACAGATCGATAACCATATTAAGACAACTATGATCTCTCCCGGCAATGTTTTGACTGAATTATATAAAACGACCAGTGATCCAAAGCAGCAAGGCCAAACAAAAGAATCGGAAGAAAAAGGTTTGCGGGCAGATGATATTGCACGGGCAGTTTTGTACGCCATTGATCAACCAGATGATGTTGCTATCAACGAAGTACTTTTGCGTCCCAGAGATCAACGAATTTAATAAGGTTAATATAGTCGTATTGATTATATGCTAATTTAGGAAGCCGCATCAAAACTCGGCTTTCTTTTTTAACTTTTCTTTTCATTGAAGTTAATGGTGAATCACAGTAACTTGCTCAGTATTCATTCTTCTTTAAAAAGTTTAGTTTGGTCGATCTTACCCTTCACTTTAGCGGGAACACCAACAACAAGGTGGTTAGCTGGGACATCATGGGTCACCACCGCTCCGGCACCGATCACTGCGCCAGGACCGATCGTAACCCCGGGCATGACCACCGCGTTGCCTCCAAGCCAACAATTATCGCCAATAATGATTGGTTGTGCCTGTTCAAGCCCGCGGTTTCGAGCCCTAGCTTGCAAAGGGTGCCTGGCTGTATATAAACCAACGTAAGGGCCAAAAAAGACTTTGTCACCGATGTTGATCGGTGCACCATCCATAAAATAGCAAAAATGATTGACAAAACAGTTACGGCCAAATTTGATATTGTTTCCGTAATCTGCCATGAATGGGCTAAGAATTTCCAGATTTACCGGTTTAGCCTGCAGCAGCTTATCGATCAACTTTTGACGCGTTCCCATCGCATCATGTGGTGTTTGATTGAGTTTATCGCACAACGAGCTGGCTTGTTGTCTATCTCTCAGCAATTCGGGATCATAGTTTGCGTCGTACCACTGTCCGTTGTTTCGTTTATCTTTTTCACTCATTACTTTGCCCCCCTTTATAGATGAATCTGAAATTGTTTGTTATCCTGAACAGCACATGCAATTCAGTGATTTTTTCAAGTACTATCAAATCTTGTTTCCATTTGGCTGCCAGCACTCGAATTATTGGACATTGCCAACTCATATGGCTGACTAGAAGGAGTCAACTTTTTTCAGTGTTAAACATGGTAGTCTGTATTATGAGGTCAATTATTCGATAAAATTGAAAAATTCGAAAAATGTTTACAATAATCACTACAATATCACTGTAACTATAGTAACAGAAATTATTCAAGAAAATGGAAGAAAGTGTTGTTTTGACCAACATGAGTAGAACTAGCTTCAAACTATGGTTCTGATTATTTCTAAGCCTTT
>CAKPZY010000040.1 GCA_934215475.1 uncultured Ligilactobacillus sp. | reverse complement strand
TATAACAAACACGGATCATAAGCTTTTTTAGGTTCTGTAATAATATTTGTTAGCTAATAGTACTTATCATAATTTGGCCGAAGGAAAAATGCCGAAAGCTATGTTTAAATAATTTTTAGGCAGTTGTTTAATTAAATAATAACCCTAATCATTGACGAAGGAGTTGGGACAAAACGTTCCATAATCCGATAAAATACCACCATATTTTCCTGTTTTTTGAAAATTTGGTGGTATTTTTTGTTTTTTGCTTTTTAATTATTTTAAAGAAAATGATTTCCTTCATAGCTTGCGCCATTTTGGCTAAGTTCAGGGCCATTAACATCAAGCCAAGTTCATTTGAAACTTGCTTGAGCAAATTACCTAACTCTTAACTAGTAAGTATTATAGCACACTTACCTTTTTTCTATAAGCACTTTATATTTTTGACTGATTTATCCTTTATAAAAAATGCGGATAACTAAATTTTCAGTTAGGAATAATTCTTTTGCTTTTTTTAATTGATATTGTCATAATGAGGTTAGCACGTTTAGAACTTTTTTCACAAATGGAGGGCTTGCCATGTCAATTACTTTCACTGCAGCTAAAAAAGAAAATCTGAACTCAATTATGCAAATTAAGCACTCGAATTTTGCTGAGAAAGAAACCCCGACCAAAGAAAGTGTTCTAGCAGCGATCAATAATCCACGAAATACTTTCATAGTAGCTTATGGCAATCAAAAGCAAGTAATAGGATACATCAGCGGTCCTGTGGCTAAGGAACGATACCTTTTTAGTGATATATTTGACGAAAAAAAAGGAAAGCATATCAATAAACGGTACCAGATGATAAATAGCTTGGTCGTTTCATCAGAGTATGCAGGTGAAAAAATAGCAGCCAAACTACTGGAGCAAATGGCGAATAACGCCGTAAAACAGGCCATAGAGTTTGTTGCACTAGTATGTTTAAAGGAAATGGCCCCTTTTTACGAAAAAAATGGGTTTATAGTGAAGGAAGTTTCAACTGAACACGATTCAGGACAAATTTGGTATAAAATGACCCGCAATTTAAGGATCCACCAGCCACAGAATGCGCTTCAGATGATTTAGGAAGAAATAAAGATGCTGTTAGTAATAAATTAGTTTATTAGTTCAAGTAAAAGTTGTTTTAATTTAACAGAATAAGTATTCAAATAGGTTAAAGTGTGTTTTTCAGCAAAAATCTTGAGCTAAAGCCTGGCAATCAATAAGTACAAACTTTATAAATAAAAATGGTATACTTATACTAAAAGAGCTAGGTGGTGTATTATGTCAGACGATTTTAGAAGCGAATGCCATGAATTGTATAATTTAAAGGTGAAACTCACTACTTTAGAAGCGGCTAAAGGAAAACAGGCCGACATAGCGAGCACACATATTCGTGAGCAGATCAAAGAGTTCGGGCCAATTTTAATAAAAAAATTTAATGAAATAATCGAGACTTGGCCAATTGAAGAACAATATAAATTTATTTTTACTGACGAAGAAATGTTGCCCAAAAAACAAAGGGCTAGCAAGTGATCCGTAGAAACATAATCAGATACAAAAATAATTTGCCAAAGAGCTTGGTATAAATATATCATTCTATTTTGTATATAAAAAAGAGGAGGCGTGAGCATTCACGCTTCCTCTTAATATCTCCAAAGCTATCACATTTGTTTTAACTGCAAGCACAAATGACCAACTGGCAGCCATCAAATAACAGGTATCATTTGTCTCTTAATTTTTCGTTGGGATAAATAATAACTTTTAGAGTCTCGCTTTTACCGGTACTTGTCCGTTCAAATGCATCTTTAGTTTCGTCCAAGCTATAAAAATCAGTTAACAGCTGTTCTGCTTCATCCATGTGCTTACTTAAAATTTTAATTGCTAACGGATACGTATTAGCATAACGAAACACACCATAGATTTTCGGCTCATATGTCGTCATAAACATGATATCTAAAGGTGCAGTGTCATGTGTCGGCATCCCTACATAGGCAATTTTCCCACCAGGTTTTAAAGTTAAAAGAGTCTCACTTTCGGCATGATTGTTGCCAGAAGCTTCAATTACATAATCAGTGCCTTCACCCTTGGTAAATTCCTGAACTGCTTCTTTAACGTCCTGTTTTGTTATGTTGATAGTATCTGTTGCACCCATTTTTTTAGCCATTTTTAAACGATTTGGCTCAGCATCACTAGCAATGATCGTCCCTGCTCCAAAAGCACGAGCAGATAAAATTCCTAGCAAACCTACCGGGCCAGAGCCTGAAATGAAGACAGTGGATCCTGGCTGAATATCCATTAATTGTGCGGCGTGGATAGATACTGAGAAAGGTTCACTTAATGAACCTATTTCGTAGGGCATATCATCTGGTATATGGTATACAAACTCTGCTGGCCAGCTAATGTACTGCGTTAAATCACCGTCCACTGGCGGGGTCGCCATAAATTGAACATCTGGACAGAGGTTATACCGCCCTGTCCGGCAAAATTCACATTTACCGCAGGGAACACCGGGTTCCAAGGCAACTCTATCGCCAACCTTAAAGTCTTTAACATCTTTACCCACAGCAATGATCTGACCTGAGCTCTCGTGACCTAAAATAAGTGGTCCATTAACTACGAAATCGCCAATCCGCCCATTCTCATAATAGTGAACATCAGAACCGCAAATGCCAACAGCCATCACTTTGACCAAGACATCCGTTGACTTCATTTCCTTAACGGGCGTTTCTTTGACTTCCAAATCTTTGACTTTATTTAAAACAGCACTTCTAGTTGTAGTGGGTAGCTCTTGTTTTTTTGCCATAACCTTGCTTCCTTTCATTAGACGTTATTCCAGCCAAAGCAGCTTTTTACATCACTAACTTAACACAATTATCACCTTGAATGAATTTGAAAGGACTTGCTATTTATATTCTGGCGGGTCAATATATGTGATGTTCGTATTCAGAACAAGAAAAGCGAGTCAGCTACGTACAAAAGACGTCAGTTAATGAAATTCGTGTTTTTGGCTTTCCAGTCTTCTAATTTAATTTTGACCCGAAATAAATAGATCCCAATTGTAATGGCGCTCAGGATCAACCACTTGATCCAATTACCAAACAAACTAAAAGCTGAGCCGCTAAAATTCATTCTATGGCCATCAATTACGGTATGATTAATTTTCCAACCGGAGACCATGCACAGTGCCCACGGATAGCAAATCCCAGTGTACAAAGAGTTACAATAAACCCCAGGACGTTCCAGCCAATAAAGGACAACAAACCACCATCGAAAAACGAATTTCTACCATATTTTGTTTCCATCAAAAATTTCTTCACTCCTTAACTTAATCTGTCATACTGTTAAAAAGAAATGCCACGAATACCCATCAAAAAACAGTCCTTCTAACAAATGACCGTTAAATTTTGTCTAGTATTTCTTTTATTGCATTACCAACTTCGTTTGGAAACTCCCAGTGAATATAATGAAAAGTCCCTAATGGTTTGATTCGCGCATCATCAGTAAAATATTCAGAACGTTTATATTCATTTACTCGGAAGGATTGCGTAAATAGGATCACTGGCAGATTTTTAGCCAATTTACGATCCGGATACTTTTTAAAAGTATCATCAAAATTTTGATTAAGGCGCTTGGTGATAGAATCGACTTCCCGAGTTTCATCCAAAAGATGCGTCTGCCAAATTTTATCGGCTAAAGTCTTAGAAAAATATTTGTAAACTCTCTTTTTTACCTGAGCGTTAAGTTCTTCTTCAGTTAATTTGGCTGCAGCTTCCTCTGCGTCCTTATAAGCAGGCTCTGTCGGTGTATTTAGAGTAACTTCACGCGTAGTTGGTTCTATCCCAACAAAACCGGCTAGATTATTCAAATTCGGAGCAATATGTAAAGCATATAAGCCGCCGATACTATGTGCGACTATGATTATTTTTTCCGCATGCCGTGCTCTAATGAGTCCGGAAATAATCTTTGTTTCTTCTTCTAGGATGAAAGGATGTGTTTCTTGGGAGCTTAAGCCAGAATTGATATAGTCTAGTGCAAATATTCCAACTTGTTTAGGAAGATCGACAATTATAGGATCAAAAGTTTGCTCGGTGTCGAAGCTGGATGCTCCATTCAAGAATACAACCATTTTCTTGCCTTTGCGGATCGATATTTTATAAGTCCCTAAAGACGTTGCTATTTTTTCATCATTTATCGACTGGTCCATAAGCTTCCCTTCTTTCTTTAGAAAAATTATACTCCTGTGCTAACTTGAAGTACGAACATTTCTTTCTACTCTCATATAAAGTGGGTTCATGGCATTACACTGGTTCTCGATGATATTCTTCACGTAAGATCGAGTAGCTATTTTCGTCACAGATCCCTAAATTGTTTATTCCCGCCTGGCGTAGGGTGCCTTCGTAAGTCATACCGCTTTTTTTCATCACTTTGCCAGAAGCTGAATTACGTGGATCATGAGTGGCCTCGATCCGATTGGTATCTGTTGTATCGAATAGATATGAGATAACTTTTTGCAAAGCTTCCGTAGTATAACCCTTCCCCCACCAAGCATAACCAATACAGTAGCCAATTTTCAGACTTTTTATCGAGGGTTCTTTGCCAACTACTGTAATAGTGCCGATAAGTTCAGCAGTTTCTTTTACTACGATTCCCCAATGATAATAATCCTTTCTGTCGTAATCCTTCTGCCGAGACAAGATGCTTTTTTCGACGGTTGCAACTTGATCATCTGGTGACCAGCTTAAATATTTAGTCACTCTGGCGTCATTTGCCCAATTATTAAACATCATTGGAGCATCTTCTGGCTTTAGTGGTCGCAGATATAGGCGTTTAGTTTCCAGCTTTTTCGTTCCTTGCGGCATTATGTCGACCTCTTTTCTCGAAATCTAATAAATATGGTGCTGGGATAGTTATTTTATCCAATGTCTAGGTTAATGGGTAAAATTTAAGCGGTCTTTTACCCAATGGGTTGCCTATTGGATAAAACATGTGCTTCTTTTTATCCATTAACACGTTCATTGGATAAAACTCCTCTTAGTTTTTATCCAATGGCTGTGCCATTGGAGAAAAATCAACCTCTGTTTTCCCCAATGACCTTTCCCCGTATACCTATTCCTCCAAATTATCAAATTGACTTTGAAATTTATCAAAATAAGGTTTTTATCGGGTTTAGGAACAATTTGTTCCAGCGCCTCGAGCTAAGGATTATTATGCCGAATTTTTGCGGTTTTCCTAAAAGCCCAAAATAAGTAAGCTAAATGCAATACAGCAACGATAACGATGGTTGGAAGCACAAACTTGATGCCGTTTGCGATGCTGTTTACTATAGCATAAGCATCAAGAAACAAAGGTATAATGAAGACAAGACCACTATTGGCCCAGCTGACTTTGCCTGCTTTCCAAGTAAAAGATAGTAGGATAACAATACTTATACCATAAAGCAAAATCAACATAATTAACTCTGGGATCTTCTGGTGCATTTGGGCAAACGGCATGGCAAAAAGCAAAAATTGGTTAAGCGGACTAACTAATAGTAGCACCATGAAGATCATCGCCAGGAAGGGGTAAGCAATGTCAAAACTGCGGCGCTTAATTTTCTTGCTAAAATAACGGCCCAGTAAAATACCAGTTGTAAAATAAAACATCATTGCAAACCAACCTGAAAAATTATAGAAAGGGATGCTTAGGAAACCGCCATTGTAATAGTTGCCCCAGTTCCATTGGCCTAAGGTCGTTTTTGCTACACGATGGATATCATATACACAAGCAGGATCAAGAGCCATATCCTGAACAGAGGAAAGCAGCCCCACTCCAAAGGGAATCGACCATTTGGGAAGGGCTAGCTTTTTCACAAAATGAAAACTGACGTAAAAAATCGCACCCTCAATAAAAAGTATAGAAATCGGCACCTTCCCAAACATCAAAATTCTATCGGTACTATAATTATAGACTTTTACAAATACTCCGATGTTTTCAAAAATGCCAGCACCTAATATGTAACCAATTAATTCTAGTCCTTTTATGAAAGGCTTTTTTTGTTTGCAGATGTGTGCAGCTACTATCAAAATTAAGACAACTGAGAATATTTCATTTATAAACCAACTGATTGGTGTTCCAAAAATCATCATGTTTCCCCCCTATAAAGTAATATTACTGCTTATGGATTTAGATATACTATTTTATTTTACTCTTACTTAGACTTTTTTTGATACTTGTTTGACTTAACACTAAAGAGGCTAAGTTCATTGTTTAGTAAATAAGGGTTAGTTGGATTACTGTCAGATCCAAATGTTCATTTTAAGTATTAGATCCATTCCAAATACATCCTCTTCGCTATTTATACAGCTAACTGTATAAATAGCGAAGAAAAAGGTTTATACTAGATCGCGTCCTATTTTTATTCTAAATCTATATCCTTATAAAGGGGGGGTGACAAAGTGAACCTTGAACTTTTATTTGGCCAGATCATTCTGATGTTCGCGCTGATGTTAGTAGGAGTGGGAGCAAATAAGGTTAAATTTATTCATGAGCAAACCGCTAATGATTTAACTAATGTTTTACTATATATCGTTTCACCATGTTTGATCATAGAATCATTTGAAAAACCATATTCATCCAGCCGCGTTCATGCCTTATTGTTGAGTGCAGTAGGAATGACCATTGTTTACTGGCTACAAATTATAGTGTCAAAATTGGTCTTTAAAAAAATTAAAGATAAGAATTTACAGCGAATCGTACAGTATGGCAGCATATACTCTAATGCTGGTTTTATCGGCATTCCTCTGGTCAGTTCTCTATTTGGCCCAACAGGAGTTTTTTACGCCGTAGTGCCGCTGGCCTTTTTCAACATCTTTAATTGGACACACGGAGTAGGACTATTTACTAATGAAAAAAATGACACCAGTCTTTTTGAAAAATTGCGCAGTGTTTTATTTAATCCCAATATTATTGCCATTTTTGTTGGTTTAATAATATTTGTTTTTTCTATCAGATTACCTGGTCTACTTAGCCAAATCATCGATGATATTAGTTCTATCAATACTCCTGTTTCAATGCTCGTGATCGGTAACAGTTTAGCTAATATTGCTCTTAAGAATTTTAAACTTGATCGTCCTATTTTGGCTTCTCTATTTTTACGCAATTTAATATATCCAATAGTGACAGCTTTGGTCATGCAATTACTAGGGCTTACTGGTAACCCTCTGCCTACGGCAATTTTAATGATGGCCTGCCCTGTGGGAGGAATGGTTGTGCTATTTACTCTACAAAGTCATGGCAAGCAAGAACCCGCGCTTGCATTAATGGGAACATCAACTTTATTGAGTTTACTCACCATTCCAGCTGTATTTCTAATTAGTAATTTATTTGCTTAAATGTTTGAATATTTTTATTCCCTGAGTGAGCTTTTTAAAGTATAAGGAGAGATATGCATGTTTTTCGATGAAGAATATATCGCTGCGCGACGCGTGTTGGAATTAGCCAACTTGTTGATCAGCACGCGAAATAAAGATATCAAGAAACTTGATATGACTACTGATCAAGCTGACGCTTTGATTTTTTTTAATGATTTCCCCAAAAGTTCAATTTCCGATTTAAAAGATTTTCAACATATTAAACATCAAAGTGCCCAAAAAATTACTCAACACTTAGCCGAGAAGGGCTTGATCACACTCGCAACTAACACTGCAGACAGGCGAGCTAAAATTGTAGTCTTGACTCACAGCGGACATTTAATGCGCGAAAAAATAAAAAATAATGGTTCACATACAGGTCAAAGACTATTGAATAATTTTTCAGTTACCCAAAAGAAAGAATTTCTAAGGCTAATAGAAAAATCAATTAACAATATGAGAGGGGAAAAGGATGAGACAAAAATCTTATAACCGTAATATTTTTTGCGGCTTATGATAGTAACTCGGCGATTGATTTGGATAATACATTTCTTAAATACAGAAAGTTTGGATCATGCTCTTTAAAAAATGCTTTAACTAGTAGAAAAAAAGTTTTCAAAGGAGTAAGCTAATGATAGTTTTAATGCGCTTTCAAAATATCTAATTATGAAGAGAAGGTCAACGGCAATGGTTGAAATAATGGCGGGATCTGTCTGTTTATTATTATCTTTTTGGGAAATTCATACGGTCCATTCGGCTTTTTCAAAAACAAAACAAAGCGGTGGCGAAAGTACGTCTAATTTTTTATTGGCAGCTTTGTGGAGCGGCATACTATTTGGAATTATAATGTTTTTTGGCGGGCTCACTCTCATATTTCACGGATACTGAGTTATATTTAGTCTGAACGTGTTTTATTTGCTGACCTCTTTTCTCATTTTTCCGTTTAGGACTATCACTAACTGATGATTCGCCCTTTTTTATTTTCCCCTAAAATATTAATTAATCAGCCAGTCCAGAGTATTTTCTGATCGCCTCAGCTACACCACCAGCTTCATTAGAAGCTACAGTATGCGAGGCGGCCTGTTTAACACTGGGAAATGCATTACCCACGGCAATCCCAATTCCTGCATCAATGATCATAGGAAGATCGTTTTCACCATCGCCGATAGCCATGGTCTCAGCAATAGATATTTTGTTTATTTTCGTAACCTCTTCGATTGCTTTCATCTTAGAAACACTCTCATCAACGATTTCTAAGTATGTTGGTTTAGAACGCAAGTAATTTATCTTAAGACCTGCAATATGATCAAGTTGAACTGCCAACCTATCGATGTCAGCTGGTTCTCCCATGCACAGGATCTTATTTACAGGATCAGAGCTGGTTCCTAATTTTTTAGGCAAATTCCCCACAGTTGCCATAGCACCAGTAATTTTTTCCTCCTGGCGGACCCATTTGTCATGCGAATTGACAAACCATTTTTTACCGGCGTAAACGTTGACGCTCAGTGCTAACTGTTCTTGTTGAATGATCCGCAATATCGCTGGTAAAACATTAGGCTGCATAGTTTTTTCAAATAACGTCGTAACTTGACCAGACTTTTCTACTGCTTGCAAAACTAAGGAACCGTTCAGCGATATTAACAAAGAATTGCATTCTAGTTCTTGGGACAACTTTTCTAATGCCATAGGCGACCTGGCAGAAGTTAATACGAAGATACCGCCAGATTTCACATAATCTTTAACTGCTGAAGAGACACTCGGTAAAATTTCTGCTTGACCTGTGATCAAAGTATTATCTACGTCACAAAAAATAATTTTTATTTTAGGCACGAAAAATCTCTCCTTGATGAAATTTAATATATTTTCCCACAGTTTGGATGGCAATCAAATCCTCTCTTGACGCCAAAGATCCCTCTGTGCTAACAACCATCGTGCTGACTAATCAAATTTGGTTTTCCAATATTGTGAATGGTGGCATGCGAAAGCCATTTTGAGATCTTCAGGCAAAATACGGTTAGTGGATAAACTTAACTTTAAAGCATCTTCTAAGTCAAAATAAGCGGCGTTACTCGTTTCGATCCCGCTGTGAACATCTGTATCTTCCGGGTGGCATTCAATGAATATTTTATAAATATAGCTAAAATTTGACTCCTTATATCGGTGCTTAGCCATATCATAAACCGCGATCATACGAACCGGAGAAACTTTAATTCCCGCTTCTTCCTGTGTTTCTTTAATAGCTATTTCACCGGCTGAATATCCCAGATCAGCCCAACCGCCGGGAATCGACCATTTCTGATTTGACTTTTCCTGGACTAACAAAATTTTATTTTGTTTAAAAGTAACTGCTCTAATATCAACCTTTGGCGTCACATAACCCGTATCTTTATCAAAGAATAAACGCAGCTGCTCAGGCGTCGCATTTGAGAGCTTGCTGATCAATTGCTTCGAGACATCTTCCAGTTGCTCATAGCGGTCCAAGTCATATACGTCTTTTGAGTAATATCTGCCGGATTGTGCAATGGCTTCTAACTGGCTGAGTAACAAACCTAAGTGTGGATCTTTATTTTTCACTAGTTGCCTCCTATATTTAAATCAAACAATTACTATGCAATTTATAAATAGAAAACACATCATTTGCAATAGTTCTCAAAATTATAATAACGCAATGTTTATCAGAATCACAAAAGAGAAATTTCGAGAAAAAGTAACAGTATCATATTTGCTATTCTTGCTGAGTGAAGAATTGCTTCTTCTAAAAAATCCGTTGTAAAACCTAACCTCAGCTAGCCTCCATCATGAAATAATTGTCCCCTACTAGATCGAATTAGCACTTTCATAAATGCATATTAGATGCAATTGTGACTAAATAGGTTATTATAATTTTAGCAAGTAATATTTAAGTTGACGATAAAATGCTTGTAAAACAATTTTTGCCCATTCAATAACATCTATGAAAGCCTGTATTTTTTATGCAATTAAAGCTAAAATTTACCAGATATACTAGATTTATGCTGTAATAAGTTTTATAGTTTTACATGTAGCTATGGACAGCCAAATTGACTGGTTTGGTAACACAATTTCAGTCCTGAAAGACAAGGTGAGAACAACACACGATCAAACAGTCGTAGTCGATTCCTATAAGTCAAAAAAGGTCTGTTTTAACAATATGAAAGTAAAAAAAGCTCTAATGCTTTTAATTAGTTTTTTCGGTACTATCTTTTTATTAGGCGGGTGTGGCTTCCCAGGATTAGCTGATACTAGTTCACATACGATCAGGGTCGCATCCGATACTTCCACTGAATCACAAATTGTCGGAAACATCATTGTCGAGTTGATCGATCACGAAACTAACCACAAGTCGACCATTCTCGACAACTTAGGTACGGGGACTATGCCCCACAAAGCGTTACAACGTGATAACGCTGATATTATAGCAACAAGTTATAGTGGCACGGACCTCACGGGTATTTTGCAACAACCTCCAGTTAAAAGCTCTCGGAAGGCTGAAAAATTAGTCAACACACAATTGAAGCAAAAGTTTGATGAGATACGCTTTCCAACTTTTGGTTTCTCAGACACTTACGCTTTTATGGTCACTCAAGAGACCGCCAAAAAATATAATTTAAACACCATTTCAGATCTGGCCAAAGTTGGTCCCCAAATGCAGGCAGGAGTTGATACCTCATGGATGGACCGCCCAGGTGATGGTTACAATGATTTTTCTCGTTTTTATAAGTTTAAATTTAAGCGAGTCTTTCCTATGCAGCTAGGTTTAGTCTACAATGCAGTCGCCGCTAACAAAATGCCGACCGTTCTAGGCTATTCTACTGATGGACGGATCTTGAGTTACAATTTAAAGGTATTAAAAGATGACAAACACTTCTTTCCACCGTATGATTGTTCTCTAGTAGCTATGGGCAGGACTTTACGTCAATATCCGGAGCTAAAGCCACTGCTACACCGTTTAGACGGCAAGATCAATGTCAAAACGATGCAGAAGCTAAATTATGAGGCAGATGACAAGCTTCAAGAACCTTCAGTAGTGGCCGAAAACTTCCTAAAAGAACATAATTATTTCCGTTGATTTGCTAATATAAACAAGGACTGTGCACTTGATGGCAGTCCTTTTTTGATGCCCATTTATATTGAATTGCGTACGGCCTCCCTGAATTTGGCAGACATCCTCGCTGTGTTTAAGACCACAAAAGCCAGCACGATCGACAAAACATTCGTCACTGCAAAAATCGCAAAAACGTTCCCGACTCCAAAAGCGCTCAGTAAAATTGGAAAAAGCAAGCTGACTCCGAAATTCGTGATCCAAGAAACTGTCGTCGCAAAAGCCATAAAGCTGGCCTTGACATGGGGAGGAAAAATTTCTGACATCATCAACCAAGTGATTGGACTTACAATTCCTTGTTGGGTAGCCAAAAATACCATCAATAAAATTAAGACTAAGATATTGACCAGTACCTGCTGGGAAATATTGATATTAAGTACCAAGAACAGCAAGGTTAAACATAATGCGTTCCCTGCCAGTCCTCCCAATAATAGATGCTGGTGCTTAAACTTTGTACTCAATCGAGTCCCAGTCATGGCTGCAACAGTAGAGGCACACCCAATCAAAATATTGCCATATAAAGAGGAATTTTGAGTCATTCCGACTTTTTCTAACAAAATAGTCCCATAATACATGGCAACATTAACACCAGAGATTTGCTGAATAAACCCAATTAGTGCCCCCGCCATAAATAAGTAAACCAGCGCTTTATTTTTAAAGATCACTTTCCAAGAATTTCTTGCTCCCTTTTCTTGTGATGTTTCTTGTACGTTCTTAGCCACCTGCTTTTGTTCGTGCGGTGAAAACGACATGGCTGATAATATTTGTTGTGTTTCTCTTTTCAATCCGTGAAATAACGTCCACACCGGACTATCCGGAAGTCTGAAAGTCCCAACAAGCATTACAACTGCTGGGATACCGGCCATTAACATCATCAAACGCCAAACAGGGTGCCAGCTGCTTAAAAGCGTACCTAAAATCGCATTCACTATAAATGCAATTAATTGACCGATCACTATCGCGATTGCATTACGGTTAACATTTCGTGTCCTCACAGTTTCTGGGGATAATTCACTCAAGTACATCGGTGATAAGTTCGAAGCGCTCCCGACTGAAGATCCTAAAATAAAACGAAAAACAATTAATGAAAACACAGTTGGAGAAAAAGCGCAGCCAAACGTAGTTATCACAAAAAGAAGAGAGATCCAGCGTAAAAGTGCTTTGCGCCCATATTTGTCGGCTAACGTCCCACTCAACAAAGCTCCTACTGTGCAACCTAAAACTAAAGAACTAGAAACGACTCCTTGCATTGCGGGAGACAAGTCAAGTTGGTCTGGCAGACTTAAAAATGACAAGGCGCCGTTGATCACACCAGTATCATATCCAAACAGGAAACCTCCCAGTGAAATAATGTAAGCACTTTTGTTCAGTGAAAAATATGTTTTAGCAGCTTTTTGCGCCATTCATCTCGCCTCCATTGGATTTAAACTCCATGGTGTAAGTAAATTATTTTATATCCATAATTTTAATACTCTATTCTTCGTTTGTCCTTTAAGAAAGTCTGTGAATTTATTAACTAAATAAAGCGTTTTCAATTTTTTCTTAAAAAATACCCAAAATACTATGCATTCACATAATTTAATGCTAGTGTAAACGTATACAAACTGTGCGAAGTTTTGTCAAAGGTGAGAATAAAGTCCACAAGATACACTCAATTGCCGCTATATTTTCCACCCTCAAGATCTCGCTTGGTTACAAGGAGGTAATATCAGATGGAAAATGACAATTGGCCCAACATTGCGATAGGAACTTGGTCGTGGGGTGTCGGCAAGATCGGCGGAGATGAGGTTTTCGGCAACCACCTCGGAGAAAAGGAATTAGCCCCGGTTGTTGAACAAGCCATGGGTAACGGTTTTAACCTTTGGGATACTGCATACTCATATGGTATGGGAGATTCAGAGACGATCCTGGGAAATCTGTTGACAAAATATGATCGCGAAAAATACCTGCTTTCGACAAAATTTACACCAAATATCGCTGGACCGGGTGACCACCCAGTTGCTGATATGCTGGCCGGCAGCTTAAAACGTCTCCACACCGACTATATCAATATGTATTGGATCCATAATCCGGATGACGTTGAAAAATGGACACCCCAACTTATCCCGCTTGTTAAAAATGGACAGATCAAGCACGTTGGAGTTTCAAACCATAATTTGAAACAAATCAAGCGAGCAAAAGAAATCCTAGAAATGGGAGGCATCAAACTGGATGCCGTTCAAAATCATTACAGCCTCTTAGATCGCACTTCCGAATCCAACGGTATTTTGCGTTTCTGCAAAAGTAACAACATAGACTTTTATTCCTACATGGTCATAGAACAAGGAGCTTTGACGGGCAAATATAACACAAAAAATCCATTACCCGCCGGAAGTGATCGGGGCAAAACCTACAATAAATTTTTGCCGCAACTCGAGCAACTCACAGACCTGCTCAAAAAAATTGGCGAACAACATGGCCGCTCGGTTGCTGAAGTTGCCACAGCTTGGGCAATAAATAAGGGAACCATACCGATTATCGGTGTGACGAATCCTGCATATATTGAATCGGAGAAAAATGCCCTGACACTTTCTCTGTCCACCGATGAAATACATCAGCTTGAAAAGGCTGCTGCAAAAGCTGGGGTAAACACTACGGCTGATTGGGAAACTTCACTGTAATAGCTATTGCTTGGACGATCGCCTTGCCCATGAACCTTTCAGAATACTAATTTTCTTCCTTAATTTTATATGTTTTGCTTTAGACATTAAAACAAGCCTTCAGTGGTCTTTGGTATGTTTCTTTCTAGTAAGATATCGAATTCATATTCTACTAGAAACACGCCATTTCACCAGCTGAAGGCTTGTTTTTATTAGAGTACACCTGATAAAAGTGCTCTCTATTTATTTAAATCTTCGATCGAGTTAATATTCTTCATATATTTTGGAACTGCCAATCCGATGCGTGCACCGGTCAAATTAGTCCGCACATAGTCATACTCGCCTTTGTATTTTTTCGCAAAAGCAGCGTGAGTCGCCGGTAGTTCCGCAGTAACGGAAGCATCTGCCTTATTGGTAACTATGGCCTGCCACATAACCTCAACATCAAGTTGCTGTATTGTCACATCATAATTCTTTCTTTTAAGCAACTGTTCGACCACATTGGAAGCAGCGATCTCATAGTCGTAAGGCATATAGACCAGCTTGATCTTTTTCCCGTGACCATTTGGTACGCCCTGAAGCATTTGCTTGACTTGTTGCGGATGTTCTCGAATGAACTTCTTGGCAGCAGTTGTTTTATTCATCCCGCCATTGATATTCATCATGACTGGTTCTGCTTCACTGTGAAGTTCCCAGTGGAAATTTTGCAGCAATTTATAGGCACCAGGATTATCTTTTTTCAGACCTGGACGAGCAATTGTCGCTTCATGCTCGCCTTTGCCAAACACGTTTTTCGGATCTTTCAGCCATTTGATCGGATATTTAGAAAACATCCAATGCGGTTGGTAAGCAGTGATCACGATCGGTTCTTTATACTTGATTGCCTTTTGCAGTGAACTTGTCATTGCAGCAGTGGAACTCGGCATCAACTGCCAGTTGTCTTTTTTTAGACCATAAGCATTTAAGGCAGTTGCTGCCTTGCCCATTTCACCTGAAGCTGCGTCAATACCAGTGATAGTGTAGTTTAACTGCTCTCCTAGATCCTTGTCCGGATTATACGCAGCAGGTTTTGTGCCGCACGCATTCAAAATTAGGGACAATCCTAAAACCGCAATACTGCTAAGGACAAAAGTAAGTTTGCGTTTCAAAATGTTCCCTCCTTTTTACTGTGTCTGCTTGTTAAATGACTGAGTGATCCGGTCCAAGATGATGGCCACAATCACCACCGCGATCCCGGCGGCAAAGCCCGCTCCGGCATCGTTACGCCCCACGGCAAAGTAGACCTGAGT
>CAKPZY010000039.1 GCA_934215475.1 uncultured Ligilactobacillus sp. | reverse complement strand
ACTGAATTTTCGGAGCAATTCGAATGGAGGCAAAAGAATGAATAATGAATCAATTTTAAATCAGCACAGAAAAGAAACAATTTCAAAAAATAGAAAAATTAAAACGGCAGCTGCAGCAGCTTTATTGTCCGGAGCTTTATTTGCTTTACCAAGCGTTGCCAACGCTGATTCATGGAAAGCCAATACTCCAAGTGAAGTTGCTGCCAACATCGCTAATACAACGACTCCATATACCATCCGCAGCGGAGATACACTCTGGGCAATCTCTGAAGCACTTAAAACCAAAAATCTTGATGTTTCTCCAGAACAGTTAGCTAAAATGAACGGTATAGATAATGCTGACCTAATCTATACTGGTAATACTTTGAAGTTTAATGGACAAAAGATCGTCATACCTACCCCAGCTCCTAAGACAAATCAGGTCGACAAGACGGCCTTATCGGCTAAACTGCAGGAAGCTAATAAGTATATTTACACTCAAGGGATCTACACAGAGGCCTCACTCAATAACTTGCGTGAAGCTGCTATGCGCGGTAATGGCGTGATCAAATCCGATATGGTATCACAACAAGATGTGACAAATGCTATCTGGCGCATCACCCAGGCCATTAACAATCTGGTAAGAGTCCAAGCTCCTGCGCCAACTGTCAACAAACAGCCGTTAGAGGCCAAGATCCAAGAGGCTAACAAATATATTTACACCCAAGGTGTTTATACAGAAGGCTCACTCAATAACTTACGTGAAGCAGCCATGCGCGGCAACGGTGTGATCAAATCTGATATGGTCTCACAACAAGATGTGACAGTGTCTATTAACCGCATTGACCAGGCAATTGGTGCTTTGCAAAAACTTCCATCTCAGACAGTTAATAAACAACCACTGGCAGCTAAACTCCAAGAAGCTAACAAATATATCTATACCCAGGGCGTTTATACAGAAGGCTCACTCAATAACTTACGTGAAGCAGCCATGCGCGGTAATGGTGTGATCAAATCTGATCTGGGTTCTCAACAAGATGTAACCAGGGCTATTAACCGCATTGACCAAGCTATTGGCGCTTTAGAAAAGCTTCCTTCACAGACAGTCAATAAACAACCACTTGCGGCTAAACTCCAAGAAGCTAACAAATATCTTCACACTCAAGGTGTTTACACAGAAGCTTCGTTAAACAACTTGAATGAGGCAGCTATCCGCGGCAACGGTGTAATTAAGTCGGATTTGGGTTCCCAACAAGATGTCACCAACGCCATTAACCGGATCGACCAAGCTATTGGTGCTTTGGAAAAACAATAAATTAGTCTACCCAACATGGAAATAGCATGATTTAATCAAAAGGACAAACCACTTACTTATTTTTTACGGAGAGTGGTTTGTTCTTTGATTAATTTAATTTTAAAAAAGAGCCAGCAAAATAATGATAACCAATACCGTCAGCAAACAGCCGCAGCCAACATACCAGAAAAAAGATATGATCATCAAAACAATGGCTGCCATAAAAAGCAAGAAAAAGAAAGTTAACATACGGCGATCAGTCCTTATTTATTCTCAAAAATTTAAGCTAAAAATTATACTTATCATGTCAGATCTATTCTTTTGAGAATCAACCACAACAAAACGGAGCTAATCAAAGTTACTCCAAACTCGCAGATACACACATTCAGATCTGTTAAGCAAAATGACCCTGACTCACAGTATAAAGTTTTCTGGCAATCCATCCTCACACCTCTGTCATAGAGGTTGTTGAAATCGTCGTAGTGCTAAGCATTTCTGATTGCCTAAATTGAGGCGATCCATATCTGCGATAATGTGGTCGCCGTCAAAAAACATAAAATGCAGCAGTCAAGGTATTTTTAGTGAGCTCTGCAGTTTTTAAATTTGTCAGTGTCATCCAGTAAATCATGTCATTCTTGCGCAAATGTTGATGAACCGCAATAATGAAATAATGTAGTGATAAGTATAGAAAAAAATCCTTAAGTTATCAATGATAAAATCATGTTACAATTAATCTGTTTAGCTAAAAAGACTTTCCAGCAGTTATCGCAATAACTTTATTTTAAAAATTTAAGGCCACCGTAAAGCCAGCGCCCCTGCCGCCTGCTGGGACGATTTCAACAGTTAAGCAGATGAAAAATGCCAGTTGACTGGAGCCCTTACAGAGTGGCCAAGCCTATAATACTTTTAAAACATTAAAATGGACAATATTATTTAAATGAAATGAGCATAATTCATGAAAATCGCTATTGTAACGGACAGTGCTGCTGATATCAGCAGTGATATAACTAACAGGTCGGAGCTGCGCATCTTAGAGATCCCTCTGACTTTTGAAAATAAAACTTTGTACCAGGACCAATTAAGTGAATCAGGAAAATTATCTGAAATGCTAGCTAATGGTACCGGGATATTGACAGAAGAACCAGTTACACTTTCTGAGATATCTAAGATATTCACCAGTCTAGTCAGTACTGGATACACAGAGATCATCTGTATTCATATCGCCAATTCAATCAGTGGCTTAGGCTCAAATCTTCGCAATTTTGTGGACAATGAACAATCTTTCGTCAACATACATTTATTTGATTCCCAAAGTTTTGGGAAAGCAGAGGGGCTTTTGGTGGAAAGTGCTCTCTCTATGGCGGAACAAGGCTTTTCTTGTGTGGACATCATGGCACAGTTAAGACTGCAACGGCAAAAATTACACACAGTCATCATTATGGAAAATTTACAGAATCTCCGGAAAACGGGATCCATATCTAGTGGAACACACCACCTTGGTAAGTTAGTAATACACTATAAATCTTTACTCCATTTTTCCAAAACTGGTAAACTTGAATTTCTAGATAATAGTGCACGGACTAAAAAACTTTTAGGCCTTGTGACAAATTATGTTAAAAATACTTCTCATACTAGCCAACGGCAATGCCAGCTTTCGATAATGAGTGATGATCCTCAAATGTTAGAGGACAGCACCGCCAGTTTGCGGCAAACTTTCCAATTAGCTCAACTTCACAGTGAATTCTTGCAGCCTGCTATCATGGCTTATACTGGACCAAAAACACTTGTCTTTACCTGGCAAGCAGAATGATTAAGAAAAAACAACGAACCTTCTTTTAAAAGGGGATTCGTTGTTTTTTGGTGTATTTTCTATTTCATAAAATGCAAGTTTTTCAAATAATGCTTGCCGGCCGTATTATCGTATTGAACCAATCGATAATCTCCCAATAGCTCCTGTTGTTGTTTCGTCAGATCTTTTCCTTCGATCTGCTTGTTTTGATCATCGACCAGCAAGCCATCCGACATATCGGTATTCCCCCGCGATTGAGCAGGTAATTGCTCGGCAACGTTGGTCATTAACGCGTAAAACGGAGCGACTTTTTGGTTCATCTGTTTCAAAGCAAGTGCAGTGAATGAACTAGGGCTGACAACTTGAACGTGATCTGTCTGCTTACCGATGCTGTCGCCATGTTCACGAGCATACTTATTGCTGTAGATAAAATAATCAGATTCATGCAGCTGCAAATAGTACTGGCTCATGCTGTCGCCGCCATAAATGCCAGGCAAGTGATCGCCATACCATACAAGCGTGATCGGCCGCTGATACTTGTCTAGTTTGTTCAAAAATTGCTGAGTATACTTCGACGTCAACGAGATTCCTTGCATATAATGCTTGACCTGCTCTGCATTTTGCGGATTTGCTACCGCTGCACCTGTGGCTGAGTATGGATACTCATAATATTTATCCGTAAATGGCAGATGATTTTGCATCGTGAGCAAATTAATAAATTGGCCTTTTTTCTCATGGTTCAACTGCCAATAAACATTTTTATATGCTTGGTCGTCTCCTATCAGATCGCTTTTTTGGATAGTTTTATCATATTTTAATTTTTCATCGTTAGTTTTTCCATCCGTCGTCCTAAATGTCTGGAAACCAAATTTTTCGTAGGCTTCTCGTCTTTGATAAAATGTGCCTACAAAGGGGTGGATCGCGTTTCTACGTTTGAATAAATCGACCACGCTAGGATTATAATTTGATTTAATGGCGATTTGAGTAAATGGCGTACTCATGCTGGGATCGAAAAGCTGGAGGTTCCAACTTGTTTCTACTCCGTATTCAATATTAGCCGTTCCTCCGCCGTAACCAGAACTCAACATCAGACCGGAAGTATTATTTTTCTTGACCTGCCTAACCTCAGGAATAGGATCTTGGTTGACCTGCATATTAGGAACGCGTTTTGGATCGGCAAAGCTTTCACTGAGAACATAGATCAGTGTCTGCTTATTCAGATCCTTATTTTTCCTGGTTTTATTGATGCGCGCAGCTTCCTGGCGATATTTCTGCGCGATTTTTTCCATGGTTTGCCGATTATAACCGTGCGGTTTCTCCATGACATGGCTGCCCATATAGTTAATAAAAGTTAAAATTGGTCCATTATCTTTACCAGAAACCCGCGAATCCCAAAATTCAAGTTTGTTACCGGTCCAAAAACTGAACTTATTAACAGGGGAGCCCTCTTTAGTGATACTAGGGATGCTGGCGATCATCAGTCCAACCAGCCCGATCAAGATGATGCGAATGACCCAAAAGCGCTTTAAATTCTGCCATTTTATTGGAAAAAATTTCTCCAGCAAAATAGTCACTAAAATTAACGCCACAGCGCCTTCTGCCAGCCTCCACAAAAGGCCTTGATCGGCCATCTTGAGCATCTCACCAGGTTCTCTGATAAAACTCAGGTCGCTTGGCAAAAGAGTTTCCGCCCGTGCATTCATTTTTTGCTGATTTGTAAAGGCAAATGCCACTCCGAGCACCAAATAAATGGTGTTTGCTATCCAAAAGCGCCCCACTAGAGCACATAAACCTATGCCCAACGTCACCAAAAAGAGCGATGTAACAACAAAGATACTTTTGTGGACGATGGCCCAAATCAGCCCGTTATTGACCCCATCAACCTGCAAGATCTGCGCCCAAACCACGATCACCATAGCTTCAAGCAGGAGTAATACAAGCGCCCGGCAAACAATCAAAAAATTTTTTTGTTTTAATTTCCAATCAATATTTTTAAATTTAGCTAATATATTGCTAAAGTTCATTCTTATTCCATTTCCCTTATATATAAACTAGCAAGCCTAACTTTTTAAGTTTAGCAACCTTTGTCTCTTTTGTAAACTCAATAACAAAAGTATCACAATCCCATTTATGAAGTATCAATTTATTGTTCATTTAATGTAATTTTAAATATCACATGAAAATGGAGCATTAACAATTATGGTAAATACAGAGCATTTTTTTCTAATATAAACATTCGGTAGCCAACTTTACATTTTGGTTTTGCAATGAGAACAGTTATACTGATACTATAAAACTATATATTGTAGTGAGCTTTGGCAGATATCCTGTGTTCACTAGGCATTTAAACTGCCAAACTATAACTTGAGAGGGGCAATTATATGTATTTTGCTGATGATAAAAGATACAATAAGTTACCGCACCGTCGGGTAGGAAACACCGGGCTGCAACTCCCTTTAATTTCTCTAGGGTTATGGCACAAATTCAGTAGTGCTGATCCTTTATACGACCGCAAACGAGTTATCTTGCGTGCATTTGATCAAGGAGTTTACAGTTTCGACTGTGCCGATCATTATGGTTCGCCAGAGATCGGTAGTTCGGAATCCTTGCTGGGCCAGGTTTTAGCCAATGAACTGAAACCTTATCGCGATGAACTTGTTATTACGTCGAAAGTTGGTTATCGGACTATCCCCGGTCCATACGGCGAATTCTTATCGCGGAAAACTATTTTGCAATCCATCGACAGGTCGCTTGAGCGTTTGCAAACAGACTACGTTGACATTTACTATGCCCACCGCTTCGATCCAAGTACCGACTTATGGGAAACCGTGCAAGCTCTGGATGATGTAGTCCGCGCCGGTAAAGCTATGTATATTGGGATCTCGAATTTTGATACAGAACAGGCCAAAACAGCCGCCAAAATGTTTAAGGACCTGGGTACACCGTATACGGTCGACCAAGTTTCTTACAACATGCTCAACCGCCGCCCGGAACGAATCGGACTGGTGGATGAGATCAAGCAAGAAAAACAAGGGATCGTGGCTTACGGGCCGCTGGCAGAAGGTCTCTTAAGCGATAAGTATTTAGGCGGGATCCCTGCTGACTTCCCGATCCATCCGACCAGCAAATACGTCATGCAAGCTGGCAACGAAAAGATTGCGGAGAATTTGAATAAGCTTAATGACATCGCAAAAAAACGTGGTCAAAGCTTATCGCAGATGGCACTTGCTTGGTTGCTGCGTGATCCAGTTGTTTCTTCAGTCATCATCGGGACGACAAGTGTGGATCATTTGGAAGACAATCTCCAAGCTGCCAAAAATATCAAATTTGATAAAGCAGAACTTGATGCGATCGACAAAATCACCAAATGATCTGGAAGCAAGTTAAATAATGTATGAACTAAAAATCAGAAATTGCCAATGTGAAATTAATGGCAATTTCTGATTTTTTATTATAAGTTATTATGTCTGGTGAGCACCGGCTAAATCTTGACCACCTGGACCAACATAGTATCAGCAGAGAACATACTGCATGATTTACGTCAATTTGGTAAAACTACGTAGTTCTTTACCAACCATCTACGTAACTCCTTGAATACTGCGTAGATCGTTGCCCTTCATCAACGTAATATCTGCAAAATTACGTAGATCTTCCGTAATCTTCTACGTAATTTCCGCGAAACTACGTAAAACTTCCGCCATTTTCTACGCAACTTCTGCAAACTACGTAGATCTTCCGTAATCTTCTACGTAACTTCTACCAAACTACGTAGTTCTACCTAAATATCCGCGAAATTCCTTTTAAATCGTCAGTATTTTTCGCACCAGCGCTTCTATATAAACGGTCATTTTGGCTTGGCAGGTTTCTTTGCTGCAGCCATCAAACCTGCGTTGACCACTTGCGCGTACAAATGATCTCCTGCTGGACGGCCGGCAAAATGAACGCCATCGGTGCCCTTGAAGACATCGGGGTGTTGCGGAGCTGTTTTGCCCCAGTCAGCCAGCGTGATCCAATTGTACTTAGCAGGCAAAGTCCGTTCAAATTCACCCAATTTCGTGGAATTCCAGGAAGCTGTAGCCTGAGCATCATAGGGAGTCATGAAAACCAACTTATGCCCGGGAGCAATGTCTTGGATGATCTTCTTGGCTTGTTCCTCATAATCGTTTAAGGCATTCGTACCGACACAAATAACGACAAACTCTCGCAACTGATTATTCTTTTGCTGTCCCATCATCACTTTATAGGCCTTATCTAGGGTGCGGTCGCCTTCCGCGTCTACTTCAGACTCGGCAACATTCGGCTGCAAATAATGCCTGGTGCCTAATGTAACACTATCCCCAATGATAGAAGCGCCTCTAGGAATTTTATATTTAGCCGCAGAACTGTGCGAATTTTTACCTAGATAATTATTGGGATCCTTTTTTGGCGGAGCAGTGTTGGGTGCTTTATTATTCTTTACCGGGTGAACTTCAGCTAGGACCTCATTATTTGTTTGTTTAATACCGTCAACGTCTTGGTAGATCCCGCCGATCCATAAATTGCGTTCCAATGTTGACATTCTGGGTGCGTGGCTAGCCGTAAATCCTGTTAACACAAACAAGCCCACTAATAAGGCCATAAGCGGTGTAGTGACTGACCGTCCAGAGATGCGATAGCCTAATAGATGGCCACGTCTGCCCGCCAATATAGGCTCGACGAGGTAGTACGAAAATGCAGCAAATGCAAAGCTGAAAACTGTCGTCCAGACGGCTGCCCAAATATTTGGCATTCTGTGTGAAAATATTACATATAATGGCCAGTGGTACAAATATACACTGTACGAACAGTCTGCAATAAACGTGATCAACCAAGGCTCGGCTGTCCAGGGAGTTTTTTCATGCAAGATCCGGGCAGCGATGATCATCGAGGCGCCTAGTAAAACTGATAGTAACATTCCATATGGATACGTGAAATGAGCCTTAAAATCTAGGGTCAACGTGATCACTACCAGACCGACGAAGGACACCACCATTACTAAAATCGCCCGGCCCGCTGTCCATTTTTCGATCGTCCGCGCAAATCCACGCGGTAAAGTTGCAATACCCGTCATAGTACTTAAAGCTGCACCAATGAAAAATGGAAAACAATGCGTCAGACTGGAGAAATAAACTGGTGAATAATCCTTAAGTCCAGTACTGCCGATCCTCATAGCTGCAAGACTTGTACCCGCAAATATTACGGCGATTATAAACAGTAACCTGCGAAAACTGAGCAGCTGGTTTCTGCGTCCGCCGGGCAAAATCCTGATCACCCTAGAAAACAAATAAACTAGTAAGCCCCAGGTAATGTAAAAATGCATTTCGACTGCAAGCGACCAAGTATGTACGAACAAGTGCGGAATGAAATTAGTTTCATAACTTCCGCCCGTTGCTATCTCAAAATAATTTGTAACAAAGCCGAAAGCTGCCGCAATTTGTTTGCCAATATTGGTAGTAAAATCCGGCCCCACCAAATAAGTAAATGGCATCACGATCAGTACAGAGAGGATCAGCGGAGGAACTATCCGGTAGAAACGTCGTTTATAAAACGCAACTAACTTAAATCTGCCGCTGTTAGAGAATTCATCGATCATCAAAGCAGTAATAAGAAAGCCGGAAAAAACAAAAAAGACATCAACGCCCACAAAACCGCCAGGATATGTATTTTGAAAATAATGATAGCCTAAAACTAAAAATAATCCGGCAATGCGGACCAGGCTGAACCATTTAATCCTGAGTTTTTTTGATCTGTTTGAACTTTCCATTTTCAAACTCTCCTTGGTAAACTTTGTGTTTTGACGTCGTTAATTTTCCTGGTCCCGTTACCTGACCGCCTTTAAAATGGCCGCTGTACTTCCAACCGGTGTGTGACTTAAAAGTTCCTGCGCCGTCAAAGCGACCACTCTTAAAATTCCCGTTGTAAGCATCGCCATTTTTCAAGCGGATCGAACCCCGACCACTGAACTTGTCTTTAAAGATCTGGCCGTCATAGACGATCCGGTCACGATCCAAAGTATAGTGTTCTGTGGACTGCCTGGCCGGCCTCAAAGCTAACCAAGCAAAAAATATTAAAATGACCACAGTTATTAATTCCATAATTGTCCTAAGATGATTACTTTTCATGATTATCCCCACTGGTCAATACATCAAGTTTGTCTTACGTAAACATCATATCAAATTAACCATCATTTGCATAACCCAAAACCAATGTTAGCTGAATATTTTTAGCCAAATATTCAGCTGACCTTTAAGAGTAACTTAGCTGAAAAATATTGATGATATTGAGTTTCTGTGATTTTCAAAGACTATATCATTTCACATGAATGAGAAAGTTTTTATTTTTATTTTTTTAAATTTACAAGCAAAACCTCCATTGATTTGAAAATAAAAAAATTCTGCTGTCCGTCCTAATTCGACGAACCACAGAACTACGGTTTCATTTATTTGCTGCTACTTTTTGGATTAGGTATTCACTTAAAGCTTTTTTGGGCTTGTACCCCGTGACTTTTTCTTTGGCAATACCATCCGTGAACAAAATTAAAGTGGGAAGGCTCATGACCTTATATTGCTTGGCTAGTTCTTGCTGGTTCTCAACATCCAGTGAAGCAAACTTTACTTGCCCATCGAAATCCTCTGCCAACTCTTCCAATACGGGCTCCAACATACGACATGGCCCACACCAGTCCGCCCAAAAATCAACTAAGGTCAATCCCTGCGCCGTTTCTTGTTCTATATTATCAGCTGTTAACTCTACTACCATAAAATTACCTACTCTTTTTCATGAAAAACAAACTTGTCGATCACTTCTGCGATGGGATCATGGTTGTTGTCTGCTTCTGTCACATAGTTGGCAGCGGCTTTGACAAAATCACGTCCATTGGCGACGCTGACACCAAGCCCGGCTGCTTTGATCATCGGCAGATCATTACTGTTGTCGCCGATTGCAATAACTTCACTTGGTTTGATGCCTAATTTTTTAGCCAAATCCATAGTTCCCTGGCCCTTATCGGCAGTGGGGTCATTAAACTCAATATAACGGTCAGACGAAAAACTGATATTCAGGGCAAAATTAACATTTTCTTCAACGTATTGCCGCATTGAAAGCCGTCTTGCTTCCTGGCCAATATTGAAAATGATCTTGGCGATTGGAGTGTCTTGTAAAAATTTGATGCTGTTTTCGCGCATTAGTTTCCAACCGTTCACACGTCCTTTAAGATATGCTTTTTCATTGTCATTCATATTCCAGACATACATTTTATCGACCGTGTAAACATGAATACAAGCCTGCTCAGTCATCCCAATTTGAAAAAGTTGGTCTACGATCTCATAAGGCAAACTATTCACCTTTAAGATTTGATTTTCTTTATTTTCAACGATAGCTCCCCCGTTGTAGGAGATCACATACTGATCAGGTTTCTGACTCAATCCCATATCAATGAGATTGTCCTGAATACTCAAAAAGCTGCGCCCGGTATTGGGTACAAAATGCACACCAGCTGCGGTTGCGCGCTTAATAGCCGCGATAGTCTTGGGAGTTATTTTTTTATCGTCATTCAGTAAAGTTTCGTCCATATCACTGGTGATCAATTTATACATAAAGGTCCTGCTTTCCACAAATTATATTCGACTCATTAAATTTGGTTACTGCTATAAATCTAACGTACTTCTAATAACAATTCAAGTTGCCATCAAAAAAAGCGAAGGAACATAAATATCCTTCCACTTTGTACTATTAAAATCCGTTATTTGCTATTCTTGATCCTGTTGGCAAGGATCGCACCGATGATCGAAACAAAAACGATCACACCAAACAATGCAGCTGGGATCTCAATGTCGATCACTGGAATAGTTAAGAATAGTTTCACAGCAATCAATGCTATCAAACCATAAGCAACGATTTCCAGTTCGGGGACAACTTCCAGCAGCCGCATGATAACTTCCGCTACCCCCCTCATTGCAAGGATCCCGATCAGGCCTCCCATCAAAACGATCACAGGATTGGGCGAGATCGCCAGTGATGCCAGGATAGAATCGATCGAAAAAACAACATCCATCATTTCGATGGAAATAACCACCGACCAAAATGGAGAGACAAATGAAAACTTTCGTTGCTTCATGGGTTTTCGGTGACTCTCGGGATGGGCCCTGCCCCAGAAATGTTTGATCGATAAATACATCAAATAAATGGCGCCGAGCACTTTGATCTCCCAGAAGTGGATCAGGTAACTGCCCAATCCGATCAAGATAAACCGAAAAATGTATGCGCCCCAGATACCATAAAAGAGTGATTTCTCTTGTTCTTCTTTGGTGGGCAACTTTTGCGTTTGTGCAGCCAAAACTATGGCATTATCAACTGAAAGTAAGCATTCTATCATTATCAAAGACAAGATGATCATCCAGTCTTGTCCAGACTCCAGAACCGTTTCCCAGTTGTGAATATCAAAAAAAGGACCATATAAATTTTTAATCAGTGACAATCAAGATATCCTCTCTATAATTAAATACTATATTATTCTAGCAAAAATTTTGTTTCTAAACGGATACTGCCTTTGAAAGAAAAACGAACGCAGTAACCAGATATGGGGAACGATTATTGCTGCTAATAAC
Organism: uncultured Ligilactobacillus sp.; assembly: GCA_934215475.1. Lineage (GTDB taxonomy): Bacteria > Bacillota > Bacilli > Lactobacillales > Lactobacillaceae > Ligilactobacillus. The sequence goes on along the minus strand of CAKPZY010000039.1, from coordinate 3,757 downwards.
ACAATGAGTAAACGGTAGACAATCATGCTGATGATTCCTAATGTTAGATGCCCACTCGCTTGTGTCGCATGAATTAAGATGGTGTTGCCAACGTTTAAGACACTGATATCCATCAAATGGAAACACAAGATCACCAGTGAATCGCGACCGTATTTTTGCAACAGTAACCACTGATATTTGTGGTTCAACAACCAACAAGCACTGCGCATAATAAAGTAACTGCCCCCAAAAGCTCCAAGGATCGCCAACACCGGATCGTCGGCATGACTGACATTTAAGTAGAAAAAGCCTGATCGTGCCGACAAAAGCCACAATATTAAGCCAATTAGATTAATGCTTCAATTTCCTTTTTCAACCAGATTTACCTTCCTTATCAGATAGCCAAAACAATAAAAGCTTTGACTGATCAGTGTTGCATCAAAAGACCAGGGTAATTGGATCCTGGTTCCTAAAAAGAATCCTAAAATTGTCCAGATCAGGCTCAGCAAGGCTAATATGCTTTCTTTTTCTGCGTAACGCCTGCTAAATTTAAAGGAAAAATGAAATACTATATTGCCTAAAAACATCGTCGGCAAGAACCAAATAGCACCAATCGGCTGAATAGACAAGTGTGTTCCTGGTATCGCGGCCGGAGTACCTAAACTATAAAGTGCCGCGATAACAAAATGCTTAAAGTTAAGGACATTGATCCAGTTAGGGACAAAATTATGGCCAAAAAATTCGACCAACGCGATCAAAACCACAGTAGCAAAGTATGGCAGTAACAAGTTTTTGCATCCGCCACTGATGATCTTGGATAACTTTTTTCTTTGAACAAGTAACCAGACAAAACAAAAAAGATCGGAACATGGACGGCAAATAATAAAGCAGACAAATACGACCTGCTATAAACGTCTAAAGAATGTCCGATCACGATCATGATAATCGCGACGCCACGGGCTACGTCGATCCAGCCAATTCTTTTACTCATTGGCATTCACTTTTTCATACACAATAATTCCTCCATAGATACTGTCAGCTTATTCTAGCGGCAGAGTAACTTGATTTGAACCCTTTTGAGTATCTTCTTGCGGTGGATATTTGGCACGCAGGTATCCTTTGATCATGCCATAAACCGCATTACGATCATTATTACTTAGAGTTTTGCCGTTAAATCTCAAGCTCGAATTTGAGGCAAAAATATCCTCGATTTCCATATCATCGTAATCACGGCCAATCAAAAAATCGAGCGAAACATTAAAATAATTCGCTAATTTGACGACCTCAACGTATGAAGGGCGATTGACTCCTCGTTCCCAACTGCCGATTTGACCGTCGGTATTCTCACGATCTTTAGAAGTACCCATCATTTTATTCAATTCTTTGGCCAAAGCCGGTAAAGAAAGGCCTCTCCCTTGCCGTAAAGCTCTTAACCTGACTGGAAACATTACACTCACCTGCCTTAAAAAAACAAAAACCTTTTCTTTTTTTCTATTGGCGAATAATCATGAGCAGCCACGTATTCACCATTGATCAATTTTTCTGCGTTAGCTTCGAACTCAGCAGCTTTCCCCGGACCAAAATCATCTGCGATCTGCCCAAGTGCTTCCCCCAAAACAAATTTGCGCCCTGGTAAAGCATGAGCATCTGAAGCGACGACCTGCACCAAATTATGTTCGACTAATTGGCGGGAAATTTTAGCAACATGTTCCCCAAAACCGCCAGTGTAGCTGGTTGCAGTCACTTGGGCCAGCGCCCCTTTTTGAATAAAGCCATATAAGAGATTCAGATCATTTTGGATCCCCCTGTTTCTTTCGGGATGCACGATTACAGGGATGGTACCGTGCTTGTTTAAATCAAAGATCAGCCGCTCGGCATAATGTGGGACTTCACCGTGCGGAAATTCCAATAACATGTATTTTTTAGCTTCATCGATCCCTAACAAATCATCATAACGGTCAAGTAAATCGCCATTAATATGCACTTCTTGACTTGGAAAGACTGTTAGAGGGATCTTGCGGTCGTCTAGCTCTTTTTGAAATGAGTCAACTGCTTGAATCACGTCTTTAGCGTGATTCACATAGTCATTGTCTAAATGGTGTGGGGTAGCCAAAATATGAGTTACTCCGTCAGCCACAGCTTGATTTGCCATTTGAAGAGAGCTTTCCAAGTCTGGAGAGCCGTCATCTAAACCAGGTAAAATGTGGCAATGCAGGTCAACCATTTTTTCGAATTTAACCACAAGATCTCCTCCTTTTCAGCTCATTTGAAACAGTGATTATTTTTCATTACTATTTCAACCTATTACACTTCAGTATACACTATTGTAGGCATTTTTTATCCCCAGAAATATTTTTCCTTAAAATGCGTATATATAATTAAAGAGGAACTTAAAATCTTGAAGGAGTTATTCAAAATGCGCATTAGATCGCCAGAACTACAGTATCTGCAAACTCTTTGCTGTCGGGTTGATTTGAATGAAGAAGAACAATATCAACTATCCAATTTAGAGCAAGGATATAATGGGGAGCAACAACTCGACCAAGTGATGAGTTGCTTATCAGTCCAACCTTCGTTGCAAATGGATGACATCACTATTTCGTACAAAGACCAAGTCGTGCAAATCGATAAACTCTTTAGCATCGGCCAAACCATCTACCTAGTTGACGCAAAATGTTATCGTGGCACGTACTCATTTCAAGCAGGCAGCTGGTATCATGACCAGAAGATATTGACGCACAACATTTTTAGCCAAATTGATCGGGCGCGCGACATTTTAGCACGTATTTTGGAAGACAACCAGGTCAGCATGCCGATCAAAACACTGATCGTTTTCATTAACCCAAATTCACGGATCTTGCTTGATGATTCAGCCGTGAACACAGTTAAAAAATTAGGTGAGTTCGCAGATTTTGTCGAAGAAGTTATTGTAAATGATAGATCCAATTACTCATTTAACTGGAGACCAACGATCAGGAAATATACAATTCCCTCTTACAAACCGAAACAAGATTACAGTTCGCATACTAAAGGAAGCATGAAGACTGGAATCTGTTGCTACCACTGCCATAAATTTAATTTGGAACAAAAAAGATCTAGCTTCTACTGCAAGAGTTGCGGCCAGATAGAAGCAAAAGAGCAAGCTTATGTGCGCACTATCTGCGATTATGGAGTGATATTTTTTAAACAGAAACTAAAACCGCGAAATCTCGCAACTTTCTTCGGACCAGCATACAGCAAACGCTACATCTGTATGATGCTCAAGAAACATTTCCGACCAGCGTTAGGCAACGCTAAAACTCATGGGTATGAAAACAAGGGCTTGCAATTTAGATATTGGTTTGCTGACAAAACAGAGTTTTTCAGAAAAATTCGTGTACGTGAGCAGTGGAAATAGGATACTATGATCAACTTCGTTGGCACCCAAGATGTATTTACCTCAAATGGTGGGGCTGGGCCACATCTATGTTAATTTTTCAAAACTCCGTCGATCATTGGTACTTATCTACGTTAATATGTCGTAACTACGTAGATCTTCGGCTATTATCGACGTCAAATTGACTTAATTACGTAGATGGGTGATTATTATCTACGTTGTTTCGGCCAAACTACGTAGATCATTAGCTCTTATCTACGTTAAATTGCCTTAACTACGTAGATGAATGGCTATTATCTACGTTGTTTCCTCCAAACTTCGTAGACTATTAGTTCTTATCTACGTCAAATTGCCTTAACTACGTACATCATCGGCTATTATCTACGTTGTTTCCTCCAAACT
>CAKPZY010000038.1 GCA_934215475.1 uncultured Ligilactobacillus sp. | reverse complement strand
TTTCTTTTGATTTTGACATTCAAAAGTCTATCACAAATGGCTTTTTATATTTCTAACTTAATTTTACAAACCAGGATAGAAAAAGTTTTGGGTCATTAACCGCATTAAATTTTTCTTGATCACTATTAGACAGTACTTCTTGAAATTCAATTAAGCATGGAGGCATATCAAATAATTTCCTTCATCAATAGAAAAAGAGGTTTCTTCTTCCACAGAAAAGCCCTTCTCCCTTCGATCTTAATTAAAAACCAAAGTATTTTTTCGCATTATTATATGAAATATCCTCAACAATTTGACCAAGATACTCGTAATCCTCGGGCAGCTGTCCCCGTTCGATCCATTCGCCAATCAAATTACATAGGACACGCCGGAAATACTCGTGTCGTGGATATGACAGAAAACTACGTGAATCTGTCAACATTCCCACAAAATTAGCCAGCAGGCTTTGCTGAGCCATAGTGTTTAATTGATCAATCATCCCTTCACGTGTGTCATTGAACCACCAGGCAGCACCCAGCTGCATTTTCTGAACACCTTCGCCGTAGAAGTCGCCCATCCCAGTTGCTAACTGCTTCCAGTCATTAGGATTCAATGAATATAGTATGGTCTTCGGAATCCCATTTTCGTTTTGCATATCAGTCAGAAGATCCATGATCTGCGAGGCAATATCTGCTTGCGTCCCCATAGAATCAAACCCAGAATCTGGGCCAACTTCAGCCAGCATCGGCTTATTGGCATTCCGAATGGCATTGATATGGTACTGCATCGTCCAGTCAAACTTTTTGTTGAGTCTCATCAATGCCTCGATCAGGCCTGTTGTATATGCATTCACCTCATGTGAAGACAACTCTTCATTCCTAATTCCTTTAGCAACGATTTGATCTAATTCAGCTTCTCCGACTTTAACAAAATGGAAAGTGTTCAAGCCATGGTCAGATAAGCTGCCGCCATGAGCTTGAAAAAATTCGAAGCGTTGTTGAAACGCTGCTGCTAGGCCCTTGAAGTCCGTGATTTTTACATCTGCAGCCTTCCCCAATTCCTTTAAATATGAACCATAAGTTTCGTCACCAATTGCAAATGCCTTATCCGGCCGCATTGCCGGCAAGACTTTGAAACCATTCTCCTGTTCTTCTTGGGCAAGTAACTCATGATAGTGCAGATCAGAAGCGGGGTCATCCGTGGTGCAGACGATTTTGACATGCGACTTCTTGATCAGATTACGTGGCTTAAATTCTTCAGTCGCCAATAAAGTGTTTGCCTTATTCCAGATACCTTTGACACTTTTTTCAGTTAACACTTCATCAACCCCAAAGAAACGCTGTAATTCAAGATGGGTCCATTCATACAACGGATTGCCGATTGCCTTTTCAATTGTCTTCGCCCACGCGACAATCTTATCGTACTCATCGCCATCACCAGTGATCAGTTCCTCAGGAAGACCATTTGCACGCATTAGCCGCCACTTGTAATGATCACCAAAATTTCCGTCATTTATCCATATCCGGGTCAAATTAGGGTAATTTTTGTTTTCATAAATCTCCTTAGGGTCGAGATGACAATGAAAGTCGATGATGGGCATTTTTTCAGCGTACTCATGAAATAATCTTTTTGCCGGATTGTTGGTTAAGAGAAAATCTTCGTTTAGCAAAGTCATTTTCATGCTCCTTTTATTTTTAGTTGCGTTATATCAAAATTCTGATTCTTCAGGACAGTTCTAGTTTCATTTATCCAAATTTGCTAATATTTCTACCGCATCAAGAATATATTTTCCTGCAGCCACCTTGATCGTCACTTTATGTTGACCAGCACATAACTCAGAAATATGCACATTTGTTTGCCGGTCTCCACCTGTCTGTGGTTCAATCACACTATCGCGCTGCCTGCTGCCATCAATGAACACTACCAACTTGCTTTCTTGTTCCTGCTTACCGACTAAATTAAATCCTGTTCCTTCGAATTTAAAACTGAATTGCCCGTCTTTCCCACAAGTCGTTAGCGACCTGTTCCAGACACTATTTCTGATTCCTTCAACGTGGTCCCGTTCACCTTCATAGGTAATTGCCTGCTCAGAATCATCAATTCGTTGCTGGACATAAGAACCGCCGGAAACCTTCCTCACGCTCAAAGATTTAACTTGCGTATGGTAATAGCCCGTTCCCAGCTTCACTCTTCCAGAATAGGTTGGGTTATCATTGTCAACATAGGTTAACAACTCTTTCCCATCCAAATATCCCGTTAGCTCTGGCCCAACTACTTTAAACTTTAAAGAATGCCACCGTTCTAAATCTAGAAGGTTCACATAATCATAATCAACGACCCGATCTTTTATGATCAATTCATAATGACCATTGTTGTCCAGCTTCAGGACATAAGGAGCGCTTTGCAGTCTTCCTTTAATATCTGTGATCGACCGCAGACCAATGGCAAAATAATTTCCGTCAGCCGAGTTTTGCACAGTTTTTTGATCAAACTTAAATACCGTCTCAACCTCGTAATCGCTCCACTGATCATCACCTACGGTCAGATTAGGTGCAAAAGAATACTCCCAGTCAAGCGCCCGCTCTTTTTCGGTGATCATTTGCTGTAATACATAGCCTTCTTCATCATTTTTGACCACTTCAAAAGCACCGCCTTGGTCTGTTGTATAACGTGGCGTCCCGCCTCTTTGTTCAACACAATCAGCGGAATACTCAAAATCGTCATGATACAAGAATTCATCGTTACGATTTGATCCTAGCACCTCATCATCTGGACTGACCAATTTCTGATATGCTGCCGTCGGGTCTTGGCTGCGTATTAGCGTCGTCACAGTCACTATCCCATAAGCAGGCACTTCACAAGTAAAGTTTCCAGCAGGATCAATTTGACCAGCGGTCACCATTTTTACTTCAGCATCGTAAGTTTCGCCTGCTTTTGGCCCGCAAGTCGTCCAAATCTCGATCTGAGCATCAGCCAATTTCAAATTTTTAACTGCAACCTGATACTTTCGTGGTGTCGCACTATCGTTAACAGCCACGAATGAAAAGTTATTTTTATCTGGTGCTACAAGTGTCAGGTAACTTGATTTGTCTGTATCATGATCTAAGTTTTCCGTACCACCCACACCACTGTAGCAAGCAGATTTCAAGTAGCGCCAGGCATCATTATCCCGCCAGCCAGTCACCGCAAAGTCGGTAAAGTGTTTGATCACTTGCAGGCCGACATTATCTGCCTCAAAATAACCAGACCACGGCCGTTGAGCGGCTATTAATTCCTTATGGGTATAATTGACACCCGGATAAAATGCTGACACAGCCGGCTGGAAAAGATAGAGACTCCTGCGAGATTTAAAATATCCTTTAATGACCCGGTTGGCCACATCTAAGCTGCTGCCCGGTCCGCCAATACTGGTTTTTGCCGAAGCGCGCACTCGGTACTTAGCTTGTTCCATTGGAGCAACGCCCTCACTGTACCAAACTTCACGTCCTCTGTGATCAGCCAGCTCAGTAAACGGCTTTTGCGGTCCATCATCAGTATTATAATGATACCCAACTGCATCCACTAATTCTCGGAGATTTTCTTGCTCCACCATGTAATCTCCAAAATTAGTTTCATAATTTTGGTCAGCAGCAATGATTTTTATGTGCTGGTATTCTCCGACTGGAAAATCTGTTGGAAACCCGCTTTGATCATTTTTTATTCGTTGGCTGAACCACTTGATCCACGTCAACATGGGCTTAGTGTTTTCATTGCGGTCAGGATCAATATAGTCAATTAGGTACCCATATCTTTGGTATGCCGCAATGATTGTCTGCTTATACCACTGATACATTGGCTCAAAAGCACTTGCTGGCACTAAATGGTCTGGATCGTCACTTTTAACGTTCTTCCACTGATCCTTGAGCCAACCAGGTTCTCCCCAACGTAAAATCGCCGTTTTCAATGCCGGCTGGATTTTCTTGGCATCCGCAATAATTTGGAAACCGGCACCACGAGAAACGTTAGCTTTTTCTTCCGCTGAGCGCATTGTTGCTGGTTCAGTCCCAGATGAAGTATTCGCGTCATCACCCATTTCGACCTTAAGCATTCGCAAAACCGGGTATTCCCCGCCAAACAATGTAATTAGAATTTGCCGATAAACATTAGGGTGCTCTGCTTTGTAATCTAGCAAAAGTCGCGAAGAGTTATTGCAGCTGATATATCCAAAACCTTTAAAAGTATTGGCTTCATCAGCGCCGACATCAAGTGTGGCACCGTCAATTAGAACTTGAGATTCACTCATACTTAGCCTTCTTTCCCGTTATTCATTTGACTTATGATCTAACGGTAATTTGTGCCATCTATTCCTTAAGTAAAAGGCGGAAGCTTTAGGTTGACGCTCACGTGTAAAGATCCCTTTTTTGTTGCCGTCAACGCGTTGATTTCCTTCAACAGTCTGGAAGTCAGCCAAATTCCAAACTTGCTCACCACGAATAAACGGGTAGCTGTCAAATACTCGGTTGAACATCTCTAATAGCTCTACCTGGTACTCTTCAGACCACATCACTGAAGGAAGCTTGTGCAACCCGGCTTTAGTGTCGGCACCATATTCAGAAAAGATCACTGGTTTGTCAATGTTAGAGTTCTGCCATTGATCCAACTCATCACGCAAATATGCTTCGCCGTCAGAAATCTCATAACCCCACTTGTGATACCAGCCTGGATATCTGTTAAGCAAATAAATATCTGGAAAATCGAGGGCATAGGAGGTTTCATATGTGTCATCTTCATTCAGAGTAAATGTTCGTGGCCGTTTTTGCGGGTCCAAACTCTCAGTTGCGCTAAAAATCTTCTTAAAGTATGGCAGGCACTTTTCAGTCGATGTGTCCGGCTCATTAAAGAAACTCCAAGCAACAACGCTTGGATGGTTTTTATCACGTTTGATCAAATCTTTGATTTGGTCAATATGCGATTTGTAAAGATCATCTAACCATTCGCCGTCAAAGAAGTTCTGATCGAGTCCGCCTAAGAAACCAGCAGCAGCCATCTTAAAACCAACGGCCGGAACTTCATCAATAATTAGGATCCCTGCTTGGTCAGCCATTTGATATGCCTGCTCATCATAAGGATAATGTGAGGTGCGATAAGAGTTGGCTCCCATCCATTTCATCAATGAAAGATCTCTTTTTTCAACTTTCAAGTCAAAGCCTCGTCCAGCAAAGTTGCTGTCCTCATGTCTCCCAAAGCCACGCATGTAGACCGATTTGCCGTTTAATAAGATTTCATGCCCTTTGATCTCGAGTTTCCGAATCCCCACTCTATCTTGATATTCATCAACTACTTGTCCATCATCTAATAAAGAAACCTTCACTGTATATAAATAACCTTGACCGATTTCCCAAAGTTCAGGTTTTTCAACCTGCAGACTCCCGCTCAAACCATCACTTGCAGCAACCTTTTGGCCTGCGGCATCTAACAAAACAACCTTTGCGTCTGTGCCAGCAGGTGCCGTGGCCGTGTATTCAACTGTCGCGCTGTCCCCTGAAACCTCTTTGGTGTTCACAGAGTAATCAAGTACTCGTTTTGGTGGGAGTGCCAATAAATGCACACTGCGGTTCAAGCCTGAGTAATTAAAGAAATCAAAGAAAGGTTTAGCAATCTTTTTGCCATTTTTTAAAGTTAAGGTGTCACCTGCAGGAAGCTTATCTCGGTGCAACTCGTTGTTAATTTTGACGGTAACAACATTTTCTTCACCAAATTTGACTGCTTTACTGATATCGGCAACGAAAGGTAAGAACCCCCCTTCATGCTTCCTGATCTCCTGACCGTTCACAAAAACCGCTGCACGATGAGTAGCTGCGTCAAAACGCAGACCAACAAAGCGTTGCTTCCACTCAGATGGAATAAAAAATTTGCGTGAATACCAAAAATCTCCAACATATTCACGTGAATTCTTATCAGTAAAAAAATCATTGAAACTAGCAGGAACTGGCATCTCAATTGCGTCGCTCAAACCGTTTTGCCAGTTTTTCGTTTCTCCAATATTATGCGGATCAAACTTAAAATTCCATAATCCATCTAAAGAAACAGCTCTCCGATATTTGTTATTTACTGGATAAAGTAATTCATTTTCCATTAAAAAGTTCCTCCTCAAAAAATTAAACAAACGGCTACGGAAATCCCGTAGCCGTTTGTTTGACTATCGTTCTGACGAAAAGAAAGATCGGTATCTACTACAGAACAGTTCATTTATCAGCGTTCCAATTTGGCCCGCCATATTCGATTTTTTATTCTGTATCACTTACTTCTTATTCTTGTTAACACCTTTACCAGGAGCTTCGTCATCTGCCAAAGCTGCTGGATATGGGTTTAATGCAAACTCTTCATCTGCTCTTGGTGAACTTTCGTTAACCTCACCATATGCCTTATGCAAGGTCACGGTTCCCCACGCAGGAACAGTAACGTGCTGCCAAGTCTTTTCCTGACCATTAATTGTAATTGCAGCCTCTAACGGTGCGCCCTTTGGATTGAAAATATGGGCTGCAATCGAGCCGTCTGGTCCCAAGAAGGAAACTGAACCCAAGCCACCTGTATATCCATCTTGGGTATAGTTAGTTGATCCAATCACGGTTGATCCAGGTACAACATCTTGACCAAAGTTTCTGAGCATATAGTATTCCAAATTACGTTGAACTTTACCCGTCTTGTGGTCAATAGTGACCACTCCGCGCCGACCGGTAGAACCAACCATGTTCGGTAAGCCGCGCTCATCTAAGGCCATATTCCACAGATTGATCATTCCTAGGCCATTGCGAACCAGCCAATTACCGATCAAGCCGAACATGATATGCGAGGCATCCTCGGGAGTCTCTTCGATCATGCAACGTCGTTCAGTCATTGCTAAAGTCCAGTGAGGAAAACTTCGACTAGCCTTAAACAAGCTAGTATACGGTCCGTCATAGGTATGGAACGCAAAGCCGTCAAATGCACCGGCCTGTTCTTGAGTAATGTGATCTGAAATTGGCTCATTCAAGACATTTAGGCTGCCATCCCAGAAATAAAGCTTAGTTTCTGGAAAACTACGATTCAAAGCTGGACGCAAGTATTTGTAACCAAACTCCGCCAATTCCGAAACATTCCAGATCATTGCTGGCCAAGCAGCCGCATTCGAAGGTTCATTTTGAATTGTGATTGCATAAATCGAAATACCCAATTTTTTGTACTCTTCAAGGTAACGCACAAAATATTGTGCATAAACGCCTTCAAAAGTGTCTTTGACTTGATCATAGCCATTGCCAGTATACTCACCAAAACGCAGATGACCACCCATTTTTAAGGCCCCAGTATTCTTCATCCAAGCTGGAGCTGACCACGGTGAAGCCATAATTTTGACTGCTGGATTGATTCCCAGAATTTCTTGGACAACTGGAACAACATATTTCAAATCTTTCGTGGCATCCTCTGCCCCTGGAGTGCCCTCACCAATTGAAAACTTGGACAGACTTGAATCATGTTCACCAAAAGGGACATCATCATAAGTATAGTATGGCTGACTGGCTGGCTCACAAGAACCAAGAGGAATCCGAATTGTCGAAAAGCTGCCTTTTTCTGGATCGAACAGTTCATGCAGTAAAGCACTACGTTGTTCCTTACTTTGTTTCCAAATTAATGAAGCAGCTGCATCAGTGATTGCAGCGCCTGCACCAATCCAATCTTGTCGTTTATCAGCAGGATCGATCACAATTTTGGCTGCATTCTCTTTAACTTTCTTATCATGAACCGGTGTTTCTAAATGATCTCGTTTAGCAGTCAAATCTCCAGAAGTTTCTGTCCAAAATTCTGTACTGAATTGTTTTGAATAACTAGACATTAATATAAAACCACCTTTTCTATAACTAATTTACTTATTTAACTCTCTTGATTGAAGCAATCGCAATTGCACCAAGCACTTCCATTGCCACGGCGAAAATAAAAATCGACTGATAGCCAAAAGACTCAACGACAGCTGACGCAAACATTGCCCCGATCATTTGTCCCAAAGTGTTAGCAAGATTAATCAATCCCAAATCCTTGCCTGCAGTATCGGAGGATGGCAAAACATCCATATTTAAAGCACCATCAACTGAATTATAAACACCATTACCAAAAGCAGCAATGACAGCATAGACAAACATTGCCCATGGCTTAGCAATAAACAAAGGAAACAGAGCCGCAAAGCCTAAAGCAAACGTTGCTAGTACAACTGGCATCTTAACTCGTTTAGCTTTATCGGCAATTGGCCCACCAATCAAAGCAAAGAAGACACCGATAATTAACATAATACTTGAGAAAATAGAAATGGAATGCCCAGCGCCTGTTGTTCCTTGACCAATGTAATCAGTAAAGATATATAACTGGAAGGTCGTAACGATCGTTGTGCCAATAACCATGAAGAACTTACCTGACAAAGCCAAATAGAAGTCGCGTGAATCATGAGTTGGGAAGAAGAAATATTTCTTCAGAGTTTCCTTATTTAGGGTAATTTTTGGTTCATTCATATTGGACCCTTCCTTAATCAAGGCAACATGAATAATGGCTAAAACAACTGTTGTCAATGCCATAAAGTAAATACCAAACTTAACATTCCCTAAGAATTGTGCAGCAAGCAAAGCGAATCCTTGCTGCGCAATTGTAAAACCGACACCGTAAAAGGTAGACACAGTTCCGCGCCAATGTGGAGCGACACGGTCAGAAATCTGGGGATAAATTGCTGCCGCAATAGCATTTTCAGCTGCCGCCGCGACAATCCAAACAAAAATAATTGCAGTAATTGATGTAATGTTTGCAATTGCGATCAATGAAGCTGCAACAGCAATCGTTCCTCCAATAATATAAGGCTTTCTTTTACCAAATTTTGATCGAGTCACATCTGAAAATGCACCAAAAAGCAGGTTGGCAACAGCTCCAGTGATTGACGCTACGGTTGCCAAGATTCCAACAGCCCAAACTTTATGTACTGGATCGAGTTGGCTAAACAACTGTGGAATTAAGACACTCCGAGTAGACCCAATTGGCCCATACCAGCAGAGGGGAGCCAGGAACATTGCTGAAGAAATGCTCCAAGGAAGCTTCGGTTGTTCTTCATCTTTAACCGCAACATTAGTTACTTCTCCAACCGCCGTTTTTACCGGCATTTCTTTACCATGTTTTTCATTATTTGCCATCAAAATCTTTTCCTCCTCAAAAGAATGAGATAGTAATGCTTATATTTTAGAAATTTAATCGAACCAACATTTTATAAACTTTAACCATATACTTTCTTTCACTTACAAGCGCTTGCAATAATAGATTAAGAGATTATACCTGCTAACATTACAAAAATTTGACTTTGGAATTCTGATATACTAGTATATGAATCGTTTACATAATAAACCAGAAATCATATTAGGTCAAACCTTTATTTTGTGAATAATTCTATAATCTACTGGAAAACCTTGTTACAGTCTATAATTTTAAGAGCTTAAAAAATTATTTTTGTTAAAAAACCTTCCTGTCACTCGTAACAGGAAGATTAAAAATTTATTTAATTGTCTTCAAAATATTCCGGATACCATTTTCGCAAAGCCGGCTCCTCTTCGAGCATGCGGTGTAAATGCTCAGATATTTTTTTCTGTGCTTGTTCAGTATTTCCTGCTTCGATAGCTGCTACGAGATCGGTGTGCTCTTTCACCAACGAATCCCAAGTTAAATTCTTATTTTTCAATCTTAAAAATCTGAAACGATTCAGCTGCATATTAACGTTTTGCAGCCAAGTCCAAATCTGTTCATGCCCAGTTGCTGTGTAGAAATAATGGTGAAAGGCCTCATCCTGTTTGAAAAATTCAAGGTTCTTTTGCTTATCGCTTTCGGCCAAAACTTGCCTTTCAATAATTTGGCGCAACATTGTATAATCATACTTAGTAAATTTTTCCATTGCCTCGCCAACAACTCGTACTTCTAAACTTTCTCTAACATAGCGGGCGTCTTTAGCCGCACTCAAGTTGATCTTGGAAACATAAGTTCCAGATTGTGGAATCGCCTTGACTAGTCCCTCTTGCCGTAACTGCAGAATGGCCTCCCGGATAGGAGTACGTCCAACTTGCAGATCCTCACCTAATTCATTTTCGGAAATTTTCTTTCCAGGTAAATATTTTAATTCTATAATACGATGTAGTATCGCATCATAGACTTGTTCTTTCATTGACGAGATTGTTGCCATCTATAACTGCCCCGCTTTTATATTTTCTTATGAGCGAATAACGCCGCTTGTTTAAATAATAACCCTTTCACAAACATAATCATAAGAATTTTTTAGCGCGTTTGCAACTTTTAGGCCATATTTACTAGTTTTGATTGACATTTCACAGGAATACGATTACATTTATCGATGTATGATATATTAGTATATTGAATCATTGAAAAAACCATTTTATTTAGGAGGATTGACTATATGGTCGCTTTACTAGATAACTTCAAGAATAAAAAGGCAGCTTTCACTGCTCAAAGAATTACTGTACCTAACTATGACCAGGATGAAATCACACAGAATGCTGCGGAAAACCCAGTTTGGGTACATTTCGGCGGCGGGAACCTCTTCCGCTGCTTCCACGCTAAGATCGCGCAAGATCTCTTAAACCAGGGTGAGCTTAAAAGCGGTGTCGTGGTCGCTGAAACTTATGATGATGCAGTCATCGATCAAATTTACCAGGCTTATGATAATCGCATGTTAAGTGTGACGATGAACGGCGACGGTACGCTGGAGAAAGAATTATTGGCTAGTGTTGCTGATTCTCTATACTTCAACAAGGACAATGCTGCAGGTTGGGACAAATTAACCAAAATCTTTACTAAACCCTCGTTGCAATTCGCAACTTTTTCGATTACCGAAAAAGGTTACTCTTTAACTGATGTTGAAGGCAACTTAACAAAAGCTGCTGAAGCGGACATTGCCAATGGACCAGATGCTCCTGTCACTAATATGGGGGCTGTTGCTCATTTGTTGTATGCCCGGTATCAAACAGGCAAACTGCCAATTGCCATGGTCAGCACAGATAACTTCTCACAAAATGGCGAAAAGCTAAAGACTGAAATTTTGCGGATCGCTGAAGGTTGGCAAAAGAATGGTCTGGTTGAGGACGGCTTTGTGGATTATCTAAAAGACCCTACTCAGGTTTCTTTTCCATGGAGCATGATCGATCGGATCACACCTAACCCATCCGAAGAAGTTGCTAAGCAGTTAAAAGCGAGCGGCTTTGAAGATACGAAGATCGTGCACACTAATAAGCACACCAACATTGCTCCATTCGGTAACACCGAAGAAGTGCACTATCTGGTTATTGAAGACATCTTTCCAAATGGCCGTCCAGCTTTAGACAAAGCCGGTGTTATTTTAACTGACCGCGACACCGTTAATGATGCCGACCAAATGAAAGTGACAGCTTGTTTGAACCCACTGCATACGGCTTTGGCTATTTATGGCTGCATCTTAGGTTTCAAATCAATTGCCGCTGAAGTCAAAGACCCCGATTTGAAGTGCTTGATCAAAAACTTAGGCTATGGTGAAGACCTGCCAGTCGTTAAAGATCCAAAAATTATTGATCCAAAACAGTTTATCGACGAGTTAGTCAACAAACGTTTGCCAAACAAGAATATTCCAGACACACCCCAGCGGATCGCCAGCGATACCTCACAAAAAATACCAGTACGCTATGGTGTGACATTGCAACATTACATTGATGATCCGGATCGTGACCCGAAAAAACTGGAATTTATTCCTCTGGTCTTAGCCGGCTGGTGCCGCTATCTGTTAGGCATCAATGATGAAGGAGTTGCCTTTGAACAGAGTCCAGATCCATTGCTGGATGTCATGAAAGAACATGTTGCTGGGATCAAATTAGGCGACAAGAATGCCGAAGTTCATGCCGGTTTGCAGCCGATTTTGACGAATAAGAGTATCTTCGGCAACGACTTGTACGAAATTGGTTTGGGACAAAAAGTTGAAGATTATTTCAAGCAACTGATTACTGGCAAAGGTGCCGTTCGCCAGACGATTCATGACACCGTACAAACCAAGGGTTATGACCTTTAATTTAAGAGAAAGAGATATGGGAGTGTATAGAAAATGAAGAATATGGGATTCCGCTGGTATGGATCTAAAGACGACCCCATTACCTTAGAGAATATCCGCCAGATTCCTGGAACGACCCAGGTTGTTGGTGCCTTATTCGATATTCCAGTTGGTGAAGTTTGGCCAAAAGAAAAAATCAAGGACTTAAAAGATGAAGTTGAGGCTGCTGGTCTGAAGCTCGAAGTCATCGAATCGGTTAATATTCATGACGATATTAAGATCGGTTTACCATCACGTGACAAGTATATCGAAAACTACAAGCAAACTATCCGCAACCTCGCTGAATTTGGTATTAAGGTTATTTGTTACAACTTCATGCCGATTTTCGACTGGGTCCGGACTGAATTACATTACAAATTAGCTGATGGTTCAACTGACATGTCCTTTGAACATAAATATGTTGAAGGTAATCCGGAAGACATTGCTCAGTCTGTACAAAAGAACTCAAACGGCTACGTTTTGCCAGGCTGGGAACCAGAACGTTTGGCTGAAGTTAAACGACTTTTTGAATTGTATAAAGATGTCGACGCGGCCAAGTTGACAGAAAATCTAAAATATTTCTTGGATGCCATCATCCCAGTCTGTGAAGAATGCGATGTCCGCATGGCGATGCATCCGGATGATCCGCCACGTCCATTATTCGGCTTGCCTCGGATCTATAAGAATCGTGAGGATATGCAAGCTATTGAAGAATTGTATGAATCTAAATACAACGGCTTCACAATCTGTACTGGAAGCTTGGGTGAAAATCCACAAAATGACGTGCCAGCCATCATCCGTGAATTTGTCGCTAAAGACCGTGCTCCGTTCATTCATGCCCGTAATATCAAATTCATCAATGATGAAGGGGATTTTCATGAATCTGCCCATCTTTCGTCTGAAGGATCACTTGACATGTATGAAATCATGAAGGCTCTGCATGATACTAACTTCGATGGCTATATCAGACCCGACCATGGACGTGACATTTGGGGTGAACAAGGTCGACCTGGTTATGGTTTATACGACCGTGCGTTAGGGATCGCTTACCTCAATGGTTTGTGGGAAGCAATCGAAAAGGATAATAAATAAACACATATTAGCTAAATAAAAAATCCCAATCAATTTACCGATTGGGATTTTTTATTTGGGTTATACCTGGGCTCCCAAATAATTAAAAACAGTACTAGCCTTTTAAGTTTAAATCTACCTTATGACTTGCATTCCATTTTGCTTATTCATTACAGCACGAATTTCTGAATCGTTTACTAAATTCAAATCACCGCTAATAGTTAATTTAAGAACACTAGCAGCAATTGCATAATCGACCCTTTCTTGTTTATCAAAATTATTCATAATTCCATGAATCAAGCCTGCTGCGAAAGCATCACCGCCTGCGACACCTTCCCAGACATGCATATCATAAACAGGTGTTTCAAATACTTCACCATGATCGACCATCAAAGCTGTCCACTGCGAATTTTCCACTGAGTGAATATTCCGCAAAACACTAGCAACGGTTTGACAATTCGAATATTTTTCAGTAATTTTCTTCATTCCATTGATAAAGTCTTCTCTTTGTTCAATACCACGTTCCATATTGCCATCAAAAGCCTTAATACCTAAAGACGACTCGAAGTCTTCATCATTAGCCAAACAAATATTTACATATGGCATTAATTTATCCATCGTTTCTTGTGCTTCTTCTTCACTCCACATCTTGCCGCGATAGTTCAGATCACAGATGATTTGAACATCATGTTGATCACAGTACTCAACTGCATCAAAGACCGCTTGGCGTGTTTCGGTTGACACAGCTGGTGTAATACCGGAAAAATAGAAGTAATCTGCGTCCTTTAAGATCTGTGCCCAATCATATTCACTAGCCTTAGAAACGGCAAAAGAACTTCCGGCTCGATCATAAACAACACTGGTATTTCTAATGCTGGCCCCTTTTTCAAAGAAGTAGATCCCCAGTCTTGGACCGCCTTGGACAACTTCTGAGGTATCAACACCATATCTGCGCAAAGTACCCAGAGCTGCTTGCCCGACAGCATGAACCGGTACTTTAGAAACGAACTGAGCGTGGTCTCCCAATAAAGATAATGAGGTTGCCACGTTAGCTTCAGCCCCGCCATACAAGCCGGAGTATTGGTCGGTTTGGATGATCCGCTGATTTTCAGCTGGTTTCAGACGCAACATCATTTCGCCGAAAGTAACAACTTTTTTCATTATTTACTCAACTCTCCTTGAATCCGCAAAATTTCTTTGTGGTAATCTTCTGCCTGATTTTCAACAGCTTTAAAGTCACCCTTAGCGGCGGCACCAGTTAAATTGCTGCCGGCACCAACTGCTTCAACACCAACTTCAAACCATTCATGCATGTTTTCCAGGTCAACTCCGCCAGTCGGCATAATGTTAGCTTGCGGCAACGGTGCCTTAACGGCTTTAACAAATCCCTTACCTACAACACTGCCAGGGAATACTTTCACGATCTCTGCACCATACCGCATTGCAGTTTGGATCTCAGTGATCGTCATGCAGCCTGGCATGTAAGGAATCTGATACTGGTTGCACAGTAAAGCTGTTTCTTTATCAAATGATGGGCTAACAATGAACTTCGCTCCAGCCATGATCGCGATCCGCGCGGTCACAACATCCAAAACTGTCCCAGCACCAACCACAACGTCTGGATCATCAGCGTATTCTTCAGCCAATTGACTGATCAGTTCATCTGCTTTAGGAGCTGTAAAAGTTAATTCAATAGCCTTAACCCCTCCTTTAATACAAGCAACTGCAGTTTTATAGGCTTCCTCTTTTGTTTTTCCTCTTACGACTGAAACGACCCCAGCCTTTTTTACGCTTATTAGTGTTTGTGTTTTCTGCATAATAAACCTCCAAATTTGTTTAAAACTTAGCTATTACCCATTATATATAACATTTCTGTAATCGTTTACCTTTGTTGACTTTACTGTACGTCATTTTCCTTTAAAGGACTATAGTTCTAGCAAAGAAAAAATAAAAATATAAAATATTAATATTTTTACTTACTTATAAACCCTGCTTTGACACCCTCACAGAAGTATATTAGCTTTAATTTTAATTTTGAATAGCATCGTTCACCTTATCAACTTTGCTTTTCATTTTCTTTAATCATCAATAATACAGTCTCTTTTTGCCGTTGAGATACATTATTATCGAGGTAAACATCACACATTTGTTTAACTAAATCATACATTTTAGTATCTGTAACGATAGACATACTTTTAATTAAATCATATACCGGTGGATCAACTTTAATGGTTTTCCTTTCAGTAGCTTTATATTCTTTCTTAATAGTAAGATCTCTGCTAACATCAGCAGTATTCTTGATTTTAGGTTGGATATTATTATCTCTTTTAAGCAAAGCCATTTAATTTCAACTTCTTTCCTTTTTCAGTCAGTCTATTTCT
>CAKPZY010000037.1 GCA_934215475.1 uncultured Ligilactobacillus sp. | reverse complement strand
TTCGGTCCTATGGTGTAGGGGTTTATCACGCCTGCCTGTCACGCAGGAGATCACCGGTTCAAATCCGGTTAGGACCGCTTTTGATTTGAGCGTAAGCTCTGTTGATGTTTGTCTTTTAATGGCTCGGTAGCTCAGTCGGTAGAGCAACGGATTGAAGCTCCGTGTGTCGGCGGTTCGATTCCGTCCCGCGCCATTGTTCAGAATGCGGGTGTAGTTTAGTGGTAAAACCACAGCCTTCCAAGCTGTTGTCGCGAGTTCGATTCTCGTCACCCGCTTGCGACCTTATAGTCGTTATGGGCCTATAGCTCAGCTGGTTTAGAGCGCACGCCTGATAAGCGTGAGGTCGATGGTTCGAGTCCATTTAGGCCCATAGTATTTTTGGAGAAGTACTCAAGTGGCTGAAGAGGCGCCCCTGCTAAGGGTGTAGGTCGGTAAAACGGCGCGAGGGTTCAAATCCCTCCTTCTCCGTATTTCTTTATGACCCGTTGGTCAAGTGGTTAAGACACCGCCCTTTCACGGCGGTAACATGGGTTCAAATCCCGTACGGGTCACTTTTTATAATTTATATTATCGCGGGATGGAGCAGTCTGGTAGCTCGTCGGGCTCATAACCCGAAGGTCGCAGGTTCAAACCCTGCTCCCGCAATTTTTTGGTCCTATGGTGTAGGGGTTTATCACGCCTGCCTGTCACGCAGGAGATCACCGGTTCAAATCCGGTTAGGACCGTTGTGGCTTTAATTTTTCCGTTCCTTAATTGGAACGGTTTTTTTATTATGCGAACATTTATACCAGGTTAAATTTTGCGCTGGTACAAAAGATGAAACCAACGAAACAGTAAAATCATATAACAGAAGTACTGCTTTTTTTTCATCATTATTTTACGGCTTGAACATCAATGATGACTCTGTTTTTATTAACGAGCTCTATTGTTGTCTGTTTAAAATCATTTTGCTCATGTCTATTGACCAAACGAGGTGCTTATTTTTAGTGAAGATGATAAGGCTCCTTACGTGTATTGTGCCCAATATTTAACATCTTTATCCAAACTTTGTTGAACATAAGTGTACGTCATTTTATTTTTATGTTAAAATATGTGCGTTACAACTCATTCCCGAAAGGATTCATTTTAATGAAGATGCCTTGTAACCAATTATTAATAAAGATAGTGGGGGAATCAAATTGTCAGAAAGACATTTATTTACATCGGAGTCCGTATCAGAGGGGCATCCGGATAAGATCGCTGACCAGATCAGCGACGCAATCTTAGATGCAATGCTTGCGCAAGATCCTAATGCCCGTGTTGCAGTTGAAACCACAGTAACTACCGGGTTAGTGGTAGTTGTGGGTGAAGTTTCGACGTCGGCGTACGTTGACATCCAAAAAGTTGCCCGTCAGACGATCAAAGATATTGGCTACGTTGATAGCAAATTTGGTTTTGACGGTGATAACTGCGCAGTTATGACGGCCATTGACGAACAATCTCCAGATATAGCTCTAGGTGTGGACCAGTCTTTGGAGACAAAGGAAGGTAATACCGACGTACTGGACACGATCGGAGCAGGCGACCAGGGTATGATGTTCGGTTACGCGATCGACGAAACACCTGAGCTCATGCCGTTGCCAATTATCTTGAGCCATAAATTAATGCGCAAAATTGCTGATGTTCGTAAAACTGGCGAATTAAAATACCTGGGACCAGATGCTAAAGCACAAGTCACTGTCGAATATGATGAGGACAGCAAACCGTTCCGGGTCGATACCGTCGTTGTTTCTACTCAGCATAGAGCGGACGTAACTTTAAATCAGATCCGCAAAGACATTAAGACACATGTGATCGAAAAAGTTATCCCGCAAGAATTACTGGATGACCAGACAAAATACTTCGTCAATCCGACTGGCCGTTTTGTCATTGGTGGTCCGCAAGGTGATGCTGGTTTAACTGGGCGTAAGATCATCGTTGATACATACGGCGGTTATGCTCATCATGGCGGCGGTGCATTTTCAGGTAAGGATGCAACGAAGGTCGATCGTTCTGCTAGTTATGCTGCACGTTATATTGCTAAAAATATCGTGGCTGCAAAGTTGGCTAACGAGGTTGAGGTTCAATTGGCTTATGCAATTGGTGTTGCTCAACCTGTGTCGGTTTCGATCAATACCTTTGGCACAGGTAAGGTTAACGACCAATCTCTGATCGCTGCAATCCGAAAAGTCTTTGATTTGCGTCCTGAGGGTATTATTCGGATGCTCGACTTACGCCGTCCAATTTATAAGCAAACGGCTGCTTATGGCCATTTTGGTCGGACAGACATTGATCTTCCATGGGAGCATACCGATAAAGTTAATGAGCTTAATCGGGTATTACAGTCAGAAAAAATTAAATAGTCAGCTAAAATAAAAAGCAGTTTCAGGGATGGAGCTGTTTTTTATTGTCTGAAGAACATTTTAGGTGCATTTTTGTATTAGGCAATGATATAATTGTGCTTAGCAAATGGTAATTGTGAGCTTTAGCACCTGAAGGTTGGGTCGCTCGCAATATATTTTACTCATTTTTCATTCTATTTTTGTAATGTTTTAGGGGGGTCAATGGTTTGAAAAAAAGGAAAGAAAGAATTGAAGAGGAAAAAGCTCTTCAATTCACCGAAAATTTTAAATCTGTCAAAAAAGCAACTACATATCTTGGTACCACCGTGTTAATGGGCACAGCTGGTGTCGCTTTGGGTACAAACAAAGCACTGGCTGACACAACTGTCCAAGTACAAAGCGGTCAGCACAACGGTACCAATACTGCTAGCGGTGCGGCATCAGGGGTTGATCCGCACGTAGCTTCAGCTAGTTCTGCCAGTGATCGATCTTTGGATAACACAACGACTCAGTCGGGACAAAGTTCTGTGAGTTCCGCTAAGTCTAATACTGTGGGTGGATCGGCCACAGCTAAAGGCCGATCAGGTGTAAAAACCACTAAGGAACCGCAAAATAACACCTCGATAGTTCCCAAGACAAAGGGTTTGTTAAGTACTTATTCCACTAAGTCGGTCAGTTCAGGTTCGTTTCTCCAACAGCTTGTTCCGGCTGCGAAGCAAGTGGCAAAGCAGCGCGGTCTTTATGCCTCATTAATGATTGCTCAGGCGATTTTGGAAAGCGGTTGGGGCAACAGCGTGTTAGCTATTCAGGATCATAATTTATTTGGGGTCAAATGGAACGGCCAAGGTGCTTACCATGAGCTGCCGACTCAAGAATTTTATGGTGGTAAGTATCATCAGGTCCGCGCCAAATTTCAGAAGTATTCTTCATACGCTGACAGTCTGAACAATTATGCGACCTTGATCGTGAATCATTTTCCAGATTCAACGTTGGCTGCGACGAATAGTGTGGAACAGGCTGCCGATAAACTTGCCAAAGGCAGATATGGAGCATATGCGACTGATCCTAATTATGCTGCCACAGTGAAAAGATTGATCAATAATTACGGGTTAAAACAATATGATTCTAAGGTGAGCGGTACACCGACGACTTTGCCCAACTCCAATACCAGCCAACCGACACAGACAAGCAACACAAGCACGGGTTCAACTGGTAAAAATACAGCTGTTAAAACGTACACTGTTAAGCGGGGGGATTCTCTCTATCGAATCGGTCAAAGATATGGCAGCAGCGTGCAAGAACTGAAGAATTGGAATCATTTGTCCGGGGATACCATTTATATTGGTCAGGTTTTAACTGTGCAAAAACAGGGTTCAGTTGGGACCAAGGCACCAGTCAAAACTCCAAGCACCCCAGCTCCGCAACCTGCAAAACAAGCTCCTGCTGATAATAACAGTAAGACATACCAGGTCAAAGCACATGACAGTTTATGGTCGATCGCACAGGTCTACAAAACAACGGTCGCACAACTTCGTTCCTGGAATAAATTAACAAATGATATTATTTACGTCGGACAAAAATTAGTTATTGGTCAAGCTACTTCCAGTTCAAAGGCTCCGGCACCGCGTACGCCTGTTAAACAACAGCCGGCCGCAACTTCACCAGCAGATGTTGCAACCTATACAGTTAAAAAGTCGGATAACTTGTGGTCGATCGCGCATGCACATGGTTTGACCGTCCAGCGGATCAAGTCATTAAACAATTTGAAAACTGATCTGATATTTATTGGCCAAAGACTGAAACTGGCAGAACCACAGAAGTCAAAACCGGTTAAAAACAATAACACAGTTCCTAAGAAGGACCAGTCAAATGTTGGGAAAACAGCCAATAATTGGTACACAGTCAGTTCGGGAGATTCGTTATGGTCGATCGCACAAAAGCGGGGAATGACTGTTTCCAGCTTAAAGTCCTTAAACAAATTGACTAGTGACCTGATCCATGTCGGTCAAAAGTTGCGTGTCGCCGGAACGAGGAATTCATCCGCGCCGACCAAAACTTCTGCGCCAACAGCTAATAATTCTGCGAACAAAGGTACTTATGTGGTGAAAAAAAATGATTCTCTCTGGTCTATCGCTAATGCTTATAACACAACTATCGGTAAGCTGCGGCAACTCAACCATTTGACTGGCAGCGTGATCTATATCGGACAAACACTGCGCGTAAAGTCTCGGCCTTCGATCAACGCGGACAGTCATCCGAATAGCAGCACACCAGCTAAAAGTTCTTATCAAGTTCAGAAACATGATTCTTTATGGCGGATCGCCACGCGCAATAAACTGACTGTCAATCAATTAAAGGCTCTGAATCACTTGGTCTCAGATACCATTTATGTCGGGCAGACATTAAAATTAAAATAAAATACATTATTTTATCTATTGCATTAAAATTTTCGATTTGCTATAGTAATACTAATATTAATGCTGAGAAGGAGTAGTAGAAGAAAAGCTCAGATCAAGAGAGGACGCGGCTGGTGCAAGCGTTTCGAGCAGCTCTTTGAACTCACCTTTGAGTTTCTTGCTGAAGGCAGTAAGCAAGGACGGTATTTCCCGTTATGAAATTAAGCGTCGGTCAGATCGACCGAAATATAGGTGGTACCGCGAGCAATTCGTCCTATTCGATCCCTTTTTGGGGACTGAATAGGATTTTTTATTTGAGAAAAGGAAAGGGAGTATTGGTCACAATGGCATATGATCATAAAACAATTGAGAAAAAGTGGCAACATTATTGGGATGAACACCAGACATTTAAGACGACAGAAGATCCCAAAAAGGGTAATTATTATGCACTGGACATGTTTCCATATCCTTCAGGACAGGGGCTCCATGTGGGACATCCTGAGGGCTACACTGCCACGGATATTGTGGCGCGTCTCAAACGCATGCAAGGTTATAATGTGCTCCATCCGATGGGTTGGGATGCATTTGGTTTACCTGCAGAACAATATGCATTAAACACTGGCCATTCTCCGCGTGAATTTACCAAGCAAAATATCAATAATTTCCGTCGTCAAATCAAATCTTTGGGTCTGTCGTATGACTGGGACCGTGAAGTTAATACGACCGACCCGGACTACTATAAGTGGACACAGTGGATCTTTGAACAACTCTACAAGAAGGGCTTGGCTTACCAAGCCAAAGTACCGGTCAACTGGAGCCCGGACTTGGGCACGGTGGTGGCTAACGAAGAAGTCATCGATGGCAAAACTGAGCGCGGCGGTTTTCCAGTCGTACGTAAACCAATGCTCCAGTGGGTGCTAAAAATCACCGCTTACGCCGACCGTCTGATCGATGATCTAGATGAACTTGATTGGCCTGAAGCCATTAAGGAGCAGCAGCGCAACTGGATCGGTCGTTCTATTGGGGCATCGATCCGATTTAAAGTTGCGGATCAAGATGAACAGATCGAAGTGTTTACCACGCGGCCAGACACGATTTTTGGTGCTGCCTGCATGATTTTGGCACCTGAACATGAGCTTGTCAAAAAACTGACTAAGCCTGAGCAAAAAGAAGCGGTGGATAGTTACGTCGCTGAGGTTTCACATAAGTCGGAACTGGAGCGGACAGACTTGGCTAAAACTAAAACTGGCGTATTTACCGGCAGTTATGTGCTTAACCCAGTCAACGGTCAGAAGGTGCCGATCTGGATCGCTGATTATGTTCTCGCTTCCTATGGGACTGGGGCCATCATGGTTGTCCCGGCCCATGATCAGCGTGATTATGAGTTTGCGAAAAAATTCGGCTTGTCGATCACGCAAGTTATTGAAGGCGGCGATATTTCTAAGGAAGCTTATGTTGGCGACGGTCAACACATCAATTCCGGCTTTTTGAATGGCTTAGGTAAACAGGCTGCGATCGACAAGATGATCGACTGGCTAAATGAAAAGAAAGTCGGCGAAAAAAAGGTCAACTTCCGGCTGCGCGACTGGTTGTTCTCCCGGCAAAGATACTGGGGTGAACCGATCCCAGTGATCCACTGGGAAGACGGAGAAAGCACTTTGGTACCCGAAGACCAGTTACCACTGCGGCTGCCGAAAGCTAAGGATATCAAACCGTCTGGAACAGGCGAAAGTCCACTGGCCAACTTGGATGACTGGGTCAACGTCGTGGATAAAAACGGCCGTAAAGGCAAGCGTGAAACGAATACCATGCCGCAATGGGCAGGCAGTTCGTGGTACTTCTTGCGTTTCGTGGATCCGCATAATCAAGCAGCTTTGGCAGACTACAATAAACTTAAACAATGGATGCCTGTTGACTTGTACGTAGGCGGTGCCGAGCACGCGGTATTACATTTGTTGTACGCACGTTTCTGGCACAAATTCCTTTATGACATCGGAGTTGCTCCTACTAAAGAACCATTCCATAAGTTAGTGAACCAAGGCATGATCCTAGGCGATAACCACGAAAAAATGTCCAAGTCCAAGGGCAACGTGGTCAACCCAGATGACATCGTTGAAAACTATGGTGCTGATACCTTGCGTTTGTACGAAATGTTTATGGGACCGTTAGAAGCTTCGATCGCCTGGAGCGAAGAAGGCCTTAACGGTGCGCATAGATTTATCAAACGTGTCTGGAACTTGTTGATAGATGAAAATGATAAGCTACGTGACCGCATCACTACGATCAATGATCATAAGTTGGATAAGAGTTACAACAAGACCGTGCAAGCAGTTACTGAAGGCTATGAAACGCTGCACTTTAACACAGCTATTTCCTCGATGATGGTCTTTGTCAATGATTGTTACAAACAAGAATCGTTGCCACTGGAATATATGGAAGGCTTCGTCAAGCTGCTCTCACCGCTGACACCGCACATTGCAGAAGAACTCTGGTCCAAGCTGGGGTACGTGGGCACGATAACATACACAAGCTGGCCGAAATATGATAAGAGCAAGTTGGTGGATAGTTCTGTTCAGATCGTTGTTCAAGTAAACGGCAAAGTCCGTCAGCACTTGGAGATGGGCCGTGACTTGAGCAGAGATAAAATGCAGGAGCTGGCATTGGCTGATGAGCATATTAAAGAAGAATTAGCTGGCAAACAGGTCAAAAAAGTCATTGCGATCCCTAATAAACTGGTGAACATTGTGGCCAAATAAGAGTAACGCCTATCATATGTTTCTATAATTTACCTGCATTTGAGGAATAAAAGAATGACCAAGGAAACTGGGAGGATTTTTAGATACTCCCAGTTTTAATTTGTAACAAACAAAGTTTAACCAATTAGAAAATTGTAAAGCACATCTTTCTTTATAAATTTATAATGTTTTACGGAAAAGATTGCTAAAAGAGCGCAACTTCTATAAAATTGCCATTGGACCTAATTTACGAAAATGAAACTTTCTGGCAAGTTCCAGGTCAGAAAAAATTTGGAAACAGAAAGACGGTTTATTTTTGATGAATGAACAAAAATCTCAGGAAAAAGAGAGTAATGGCAAGCCTATCGTATCTGAACCAACAGCAAAGGAGAAAATGCTTCGCGGTTCGGCATGGATGACTGCCGGGAGTATCTTTTCACGAATATTGGGTGCTATCTACATCATTCCGTGGTATGGCTGGTTTGGCGCCGATAAGCTGCAAGCCAATGCCTTATATACCAAAGGTTACACTGTGTATAGCATATTTCTGATGATTGCTACCGCGGGTATTCCGTCTGCGGTAGCTAAGGAAGTCGCACATTACAATTCATTAAATGAATACGGGATCGGGCGGCGTCTATTCAAAAGGACCATATTATTAATGTTTGGCTTAGGTTTAATTTCGGCTGTCATTCTGTGGTTTATCGCACCATTCATCTCACAGGGAGATCCACGAGTGGTTCCAATTTATCGTTCCCTCGCGATCGCTTTGGTCTTGATACCGATCATGAGTTTAATACGCGGCTTCTTTCAAGGTTATCAGGAAATGGCCCCTTCAGCTATTTCTCAATTGGTGGAGCAGGTTGTCCGCATCGTTTACATGCTGGCTGCTACTTATCTGATCATGCGGGTACTAAATGATGGCTATGTATTAGGCGTGGTACATTCGACGCTGGGCGCTTTCTTTGGAGCGATCGGCGGCATACTGATGTTGGTTTTCTACTATATTAAACATCGTGCGCATTTTGACGAACTAGCCGACAACAGTTCGCAAATCATCGAGGTATCAGACCGGCAACTGATCAAACAGGTGATCTACCAGTCGATCCCATTTATCTTTATCAGTATTTCCATGACGCTTTATAATTTATATGACCAGTATTCTTTTCAGCCAATCATGCAATGGGTCACAGATTTTTCACTCCGGGAGATCAATGACCAGTTCGCTTTGTTTGCGGGCAATGCTAACAAGCTAGTCATGGTCATCGTTGCTTTGGCGATCGCGATGGCTTCAACGGCCATCCCATTATTGACGGAGATGGTCACGAAACACGACAAGCAGGGTACAAGAGATCAAATCACTGATACTTTGGAGCTGTTTTTCCTAGTGATGCTGCCGAGCTCGTTAGGAATGGCTGCTGTGGCACGTCCGCTCTATGTTCTATTTTATTTTTATAATCATTTGGGCATCTATATTATGAGCGTGTCTGCCTATACTGCCTTAGCCTTAGGGCTTTTTTCACTGATGGCTGCGATCTTGCAAGGTTCCTATGAAAATAGGATGGCTATCAAATGTGCAATCGCAGGATTAGTCGTCAAGCTGATCTTACAGGTTCCATTCACCGTTTGGCTGCACGGTTACGGTCCAGTTTTAGCCACCGGGATCGGGACATCAGTTTCTTGTTACCTGATGTTGCGGTATGTTTATTATCGTTTCGGTTTAAACATGCAGCGGTTACTGAAGAGTTTTAATCAGATGGCCGCATTTGCATTGATTATGTTTGTGGCCGTCTTGCTGATCGTCTTTGTTTGCGGATTCTTCTTGAATAAGTACAGTCGTGCACAGTCAGCCTTGACTTTGCTTTTAGCTGTTTCTGGTGGTGCATATATTTATGCTTGGCTAGCCCTTAAAACTCGAGTGGCCGATAAGGTGATAGGCGGTCGATCTGATTCGCTGAGGCGTTGGCTGCACATTAAATAGAAGCATAACAATGGAGCTCTGAAAAATTAGAGCTTTATTGTTTTATCTTTATATATTGATATATCGTTAAAATAAATATAGCTTTTTTGATGTTTAATGATATAATTAAACAGATTAATGTAAAATCTGAGAATAGGAGTAGATGTCATGCCTTTATATCAGCAATTATCTCTCATAACTTGTGGTTCAATGAATTCAATATTTACTTAGGCCATATTTTAACTGGCAAAAGTGTTGTCGAAGTCAATGAATTAAGTGATAGTGAGAATATTCTTCAAGCCCAAACTCCTACTAGAGCGAGGCAGATCTCACGCATCTTGGGTCATAGAGTTGAGGCTTTGCCAAATAATATAAAAGAACTTTATGACCAATTAGATATAAATAATAAAAAAATCGTTGATTTCATTAGTATCATGCTCTGCAGTAAATTGATCAGCGAGTTTATGTATGAAACATACCGGGATGAGTTGATTTTAGGTGACATGAGACTTGAGGATTCAGAAATCCAGGCTTTTATAACGCGAAAGCAGGAAGAAAGCGAACAGGTGGCAGGATGGACTGATCAAACTACTCACCGTTTAAAAGCAGCGTTAAAAACGTTTCTTCGCGACACAGGATTAGTAAGAAATGAAAAAAACGGCATCTCTGACTCTGTTACGCCTGTTTTTTTAGATGACCAATTGGTCGAAGCCATGCAAGATGGGGGTTTAGAGCAGGAACTAAGTTCGTTAAGGGGATAGGAGATGAACTCAGCAGTGGAGCTTTCAAAACAATTTGACAAGTTAAAGTCAAAGATGAAAAATTCTGATTTTCAAAATAATGCAGGTCTTTCTAATGAAGTCGGCTATTACATTTTTTCTTATGATGCCCGTCAGGAATTGACAGTCAGAAGTTTCATAGAAGAATTTCAAACATCAATGACAATCGCCACGTGTGGTTTCAATATTAAAGTTTTCAACATTTATGACATTATGTTGAAAATTATTGACCGGTTCAATTATCGGGAAGCTTTCTTCAAGATGGAGAAAGAAGACGGACTAGAAGAAGTAATTAAACAAATCAATAATATCTTGGAAATGTCTGAAAATCAAAACGTAATCGTTAAATATGTGCTGCAACATTTGGATGACCAGAAAAACATTATTTTTTTAACAGGTGTTGGTCAAGTTTATCCAATTTTGCGTGCACATACGATCTTAAATACGATGTCACAAATTATCGATAAATTTCCGGTAGTCATGTTTTATCCTGGTGATTACGATGGATTGAGTTTAAAAGCTTTTGGGGAAGTATTGGATAACAATTATTATCGTGCTTTTAGCATTCAGTAGGGGGATCATACATAATGAAAATTAAGGATATTTTTGCAAAATCAATTGATCGTGACATAAAGGGAGTTGTCAAGGTTGGACAAACAACCGATGATATCAAGCAGCAAGAATTAGAAGAATACGTAGTAACTAAAGAACTGCAAAAGCATTTTGCTGCATTTTTTAGTGCATACCAAGCTGGTATTAGTGGTCAGACAGACAACATGGGTGTCTGGATCGACGGTTTTTTTGGATCAGGAAAATCACACTTTTTAAAAATTTTGTCTTATTTGTTAGGAAATGACACAGTTTCGGGCAAAAAAGCCATCGATTATTTTAAAGATGATAAAAAAATTGATGATCCATTTGTATTAGGGCAAATCGAAAACGCAGTCCAGGTTCCTACAGATGTAATTTTGTTTAATATTGATTCAAAAGCTGGCAGTAACGCTGGCAGTGATAAAGATGCCATCTTGCGTGTCTTTTTGAATGTGTTTAATGAAATGCAAGGTTACTCAACTATCAGCCCCTACATCGCTGATCTTGAAAAAGGTCTCGATGAAGCCGATTTGTTTGACGATTTTAAACAAAAATTTGCAGAGTTGACAAGGGCTGAAGGCCATGAGATGGATTGGAAAACCGGCGTCTTCCACTACAAGTTGAAGACAGATACAATCAGACGTGCTCTAGTGGAGATCCATTACTTAAATGAAGGGAACGCTAAAGGGTATATTGATAGTTTAAGTACTCCTTACCAAATTAATATTGAACAGTTTGCACAGCGGGTGAATGATTATATACAAAAGAAAGGAGATAACCGTCATGTTGTTTTCTTGGTCGATGAAGTTGGCCAATTTATTGGCAGTGATGTTCACCGGATGCTTAACTTACAGACTATTGTTGAAGAATTAGGGTCCAAAGCACATGGTAAAGCTTGGGTCGTGGTAACGTCGCAGCAAGCAATCGATGAAGTAGTAGATGGCAATATTAACGGACAAGATTTTTCCAAGATCCAGGGACGGTTTAAGACCCGGATCTCCATGAGTTCGGCCGATGTTGATGAGGTCATTAAGAAGAGAATTTTAGCCAAGAATGCCCAGAGCGAACGCCGATTAGAAGAAATTTATTCCAGTGAGCAACATAATATTAATAACAAAATTGACTTTGAAGCTGGTATCCAACGACAAAAGTATGATTCACAAGAAAGTTTCGCAGAAAACTATCCATTTGTTCCTTATCAGTTTCATTTACTTCAGGACGTATTAAACGCTATCCGCATACATGGATCTGATGGCAAGCACCTTTCAGAAGGAGAGCGTTCGATGTTGGCAACTTTCCAGGAAGCTGCTAAAAATTATGAAAATCAGGGAGTCAGATCATTAGTACCTTTTAGTTTATTCTTTGAGGGTTTGGCACAATTTTTAGACCATAACCACAAGCTGGTGATCGAACGAGCAGAAGAAGACAAGACAGTAAACCCGCAACAGGAAAATAATCCTTTTGCTGTACAGGTTTTAAAGACATTGTTCATGGTCAAGTATGTTGAGAGCTTTAAAAGCACACCTTATAATTTAATGACGTTATTGCTGACATCGATCGATGAGGATCGCCAAGAATTAGAAAAGAGACTTATGGAAGCGTTGAAAGTTCTGGAACGCCAAAATTATATTTTGAAGAGTTTAGATACTTATGAATTTTTAACTGATGTCGAGCGAGACATTAATAGCGAGATCAAGCACGAGGAAGTTACAGACGCTGAACTAGCTAAATCAATAGGTTCTGACTTCATTTTTCAAGAAAAACTTATTTCGCGAAAGTTTACTTATCCAAAACTGAAAGGTCGGTATGCTTTTAGCTTTAATCATTACATCGATGGTGTACCGGTTGGTGCTACAAATAATGAACTGTCAATTTCGGTATTTACTCCACTTGATGTCAATTACAATCAGGAAGAGTCTGAGCTTAGGCGCATTTCTCTTAATACAAGTAATCCTGAAGTCGTTGTAGATTTACCAGCTGATAAAGATTATATTACGAACCTCATGCAAGCCATTCAAATTGAAAAATACATGCGCCGTACCCATAATTCCAATCCACGGCAAAAGCAAATTATTATTGGGAAAGGCGAAGAACGCAAACAATTAATAGATAGTGCAAGGGCTTCGATTCAAACAGCTCTTGAAAATAGTGATATTTACGTAAATGGTGAGAAACTGGACAAAAACAAGGATTTCCTAAATGCCTTAGTCGATGCACAACAAAGGTTGGTTGACGAGGTTTACAGGCAATTACCAAGCATTACAGCAGCTAAGAGTGATGGAGACATCATAGCCTTATTTAATTCAACAGATGAACTAGTAGATGAGCAGGATAATGAACAAGCTGTCAAAGATGTTCTAAATAATATTATTAGCCGGGTTGGATTGAATGAGAAAATATCACTTAGAACTGTTATTACAAACTTTAGTA
Organism: uncultured Ligilactobacillus sp.; assembly: GCA_934215475.1. Taxonomy (GTDB): domain Bacteria; phylum Bacillota; class Bacilli; order Lactobacillales; family Lactobacillaceae; genus Ligilactobacillus. Next base: position 3,288 of record CAKPZY010000037.1, on the reverse strand, counting down.
AAATTCCATATCACTTTACGGATGAAGATATAGAATGGATAGTCGCGAAGTTGTTTACACAAGGAGATATTCGTGTGGAGGTCAATGGGGAAAAATTCACCATTGGACAAGCTCAAGACAATCCCCATAATGCAGCTGGGTATTTTACTAAGCGACAATATTTGGATAAATTGACTTTCCAACCAAAGAAAAAAGTTTCTGCCAAGCAAGTCAAGAATGCTAAAGAGCTTGCCAAAGAAATTTTAAAACGCAGTGCCAGGATTGCTGACGAGAATTCAGAAGAAAGAATTACTGAAATTCTTAGTGAAGAAATTGCTGATAAAATTGGACAGTTACAGAGGTTTGCAGACCGTCAAAACATGCCCGGAGACGTTTACTTGAATAAGGGGATCAAACTTTACCAGGATGTTTTGTATTTGATCAGAAGTGATGCTTTCTATGACAATATAGGTAAAAAGCTTGACGATTTCTATGAATGGTTAGATGAAATGGATGATCGGGGTTTAGTAGACTTTTATCTTGATCAGGGTAAAAAAGAAATGTGGCAAGCCTCACTAAATGATCTGGCTAAATTTGAGCAAAACAGGTCTTCATTGGATGAAGACACGGAACTAAAACAGATTATTAATGAAGAAAGAGAGCTCATTAGTAAGGATAATCCCAAAGAGACTTTGCCAAGACTGCATGAATTGCATGCTACTTTTGCGAATAAATTCAATGATTTAATTGATGACAAGGTTAAGGATTACAAGAAATATGCTGAGGACAAACTTCAATCTGTTTTAGAATTTTTACAAGAGGCAAGTTTGAACGAACAACAAACAAAAGAATTAACTTCCAAAATACGACAAAATTTTGATAGTAAAAATAAAATCGTTTCGCATGCATCTGACGAAGGAAATTTGAGTAATATTGTTCTGGGAGAAATGGGGATTGATTCTCTCCATATTCTTTGGATGAAAAAAATTACTGATGCAAATGCTATAGAACGACCGATTGTTGTCGATCCTATTGATCCAATAAAACCGCTTCCCGTTAAAACGGTAAAAAGCAAATTAACTTATCTATCTTTAAAAAATGTTTTACCAAAAAGCAATATGAATTTTAAAAGTGAAGAAGAAATTGATGAATATTTGAAACAATTAGGGGACAAACTCAAACAAGAATTGAAAAGTTCAGAAACATTAACAATTAGTTTGTAACACGTGGGAAATTATGGACAAGAACTTAATTAAAAAGTTTGCAATTCAGGCACGAAGAGATTTAATTGAACAGGTTTCAAATGAAGCTAATTTAATTGGGATCAATGAATATGGCGCATTAGATGAATTACCGAGTTCAACAAGGGATATTAAATTTTATAAGGACGCAAATAGTACAGGCATTACAGGAAAACGAATTCAGTGGCGAAACGAACTTGTTAATTTATTGAATGATAGGAGTAAAAATTCAAACTGGAAAACGGCTTTCAAAGATACCATAGAAGAAGTCGCTTACACTTGGTTTAATAGGATCATCGCCATTCGTTTTATGGAAGTTAACGCCTATCTACCTAGCAAAGTCAGAGTTCTTTCTAGTGAGGAAGGCCGCAATGAACCTGATATTATCTTGTATGCCAAAGATGAAGATTTGGAAAGTGAATTGGGTGGTTATGCTCAAGAAGAACTTGCAAAAATAGACAAAGCCAAAGGCACAGGTCATTCTGCTGATATGGATGAGATGTATCACATGCTTTTCAATAAGCAAGTTGATGCGTTGCATGGCATATTGCCTGGCTTATTTGAAACAACATCCGACTATATGAAACTATTGTTCACTCCCAAATATAATTTTGGAGTGATCAAGAACTTGATCGAGCAAGTTCCAGAAGAATATTTTGACGTGGAAAAAGAAGGCCAAGTTGAAATTATTGGGTGATTATATCAATTTTATAATACCGAACCAAAAGACGAATCTTTTAAGAAAAATAAATATACTACGAGCGATATACCTGCAGTTACTCAATTATTTACTCCTGGATGGATCGTGAAGTATTTGGTTGAAAATTCATTAGGAAGATATTGGATCGATGTACTAAAAGCTAGAGGAAGCGAGAAATCTGAAAAACAAATAGCAGATGATTTTGATTGGCAATATTATATGTCTTCAGCACCACAAAATAAAAAGCCAGATGATATTAAGCTAAAAGACATTAATATTCAAGATGTTACTTTTATTGACCCAGCTATGGGTTCTGGTCATATCTTAGTTTATGCCTTTGATTTACTACTACAAATTTATAAATCTGAAGGATACACGCAAAAAGATGCAGCAAGACTTATTTTGTGCAAGAATTTGTATGGGTTAGATATTGATACCCGTGCATTTCAATTAACTTATTTTGCCTTAACGATGAAAGCGAGAAACATTGATAGACGATTTTTTAAAAAGGGAATTGCTCTAAACGTCATCGACATTCCCGAAAGTGATGATAGTTCTGCTCTATTTTGTGCAAATTTAAAGCATAATATTAAAGGTGCTGCAAATATTGAACCACTAAATAAATTGATTTCTGCTTTTGAACACGGAAATGATCTAGGCTCAATTATTAAATTTAAGGATATTGATTTGTTTAAAATAGAAAATACATTAAATTCTGCTAGCAATACTGATGATTTAACTATACACCAGGCGGAACTGGATCATGGATCCACACAAATGCACAGAATGCTTAATACAGCAAAAATTTTAACAAAACGTTTTACTGTATCAGTTTCCAACCCCCCTTACATGGGAGCAGGAAAGATGGATGAAAGTTTAAAAAAATACATTAGAAAGTATTACCCCGATAGTAAAGCAGATTTATTTGCAGTATTTATTGAAAGAATGATCGAATTAACCAAACATTCTGGTTATATTGCAATGATTACTCAACATTCATGGATGTTTCTATCTAGTTTTGAAAAACTCAGAAAAAAATTACAATCTAAAACTATTGTTAATTTAGCACATCTTGGTACGAGGGCTTTTGAAGAGATTGGCGGTGAAGTTGTTCAATCTGCTGCTTTCATACTTAAAAATGAAAAAGCTAATGATTATATCGGAACTTATGAACGCTTGACGGAGTTTGGAAATTCGAAAGACAAAGAAAAAAATTATTTAAATGCTGTAAAATATCCAGATGTTAGTTACATTTTTCGCTCAAATCAAACAAATTTTTTAAAAGTACCTGGTTCGCCTATAGTTTATTGGACTACGTGTATACCCAACCTTTTCCACAACAACAAGCTTCTTAAGGATATTTCAATA
>CAKPZY010000036.1 GCA_934215475.1 uncultured Ligilactobacillus sp. | reverse complement strand
AATACCACCAAATTTTCAAAAAACAGGAAAATATGGTGGTATTTTATCGGATTATGGAACGTTTTGTCCCAACTCCTATTATGTGATTGATTGATAGTTTTAAGCTTGAAGGTCTTCAATTTCCGGAACCTTAAAGTTTTTTCGCTCCAGGTTTGCAATGATTTTTTTCAGTTTTTCATGTGATACATCTGCCGGAAGAGTGAACATCGTTCGATGAACCAACTCCCCGGCCTGAACGTCAAGCGTGATACAGCTTGAAATTGCAGTATATTTAGTGATGATCCGTGCCATCTCCACTAGGTCACCGCGCTCGTCTCCTGAAACAACAGTTAACACGTAACTCCCCACATTCACGTTCCAAGACTGAGAAAGCATCTCCAGCAGCCGACTGTGGGTCAAGATGCCATAGAAATTGTTTTTTTCATCTAAAACAGTGATATACGGTAGATCACGGATCGTGAAAAAGACATTGAAAAAGGCAGAGTCGACTGAGATAAACTTGGTAGCATTTTTTAACAAATGCGTCACAGGCAATGACATATCTCCACCACGTGATTTGTGCCGGTAAATATGCATCTTGTAAATATTACCTCGGAAAATTTTTCCTGTCTTGTCTAAGATTGGTACACATCTAAAGCCAGAATCCTCTAAAGTGTCCAGAGCTTGCTGCAAAGTGAAATCTTCTTGGACGGTAGTTAATTCATTTTTTGGCTTGATCAAAGTTTTTAACAGCATGTGATCCCCTCATTTATCTAAAGTTAATGTAACATAAATCAATGATAACATATAACCGGGTTGCAACACTATAAAATAACGGATGCTCACTCTATCTACATTAGTCTGTCCTTACTGATGTTTGTATGTTTCTCTAGCATGAGAAAATTATGTAAAAAAACAATGGTCTTTTGTAAAAGACCATTGTCTATATGAAAAAAATTTGAAAAATTATTTTTGCTGGCTTTTTTTCAAATTCTCAAGGCCATCCGTCAAAACTTGTTTCAAAGTTTTAGCAGAAGAACTCATTTGTTCTTTTTCGTTCTTGCTCAAAGGTACTTCAACGATTTGGGAAATGCCGCTAGCGTTCACAACAGCCGGTGTTCCAATGTAAATGTCGTTTAAACCATACTGTCCATCCATGTATACTGAAACAGGGAGTACCGTATCTTCATCACGTAAGATAGCACGGGAAATCCGGGCCAAGGCTGCAGCGACACCGTAGAAGGTAGCACCTTTCTTTTGAATGATTGTGTACGCTTTGTTACGAACATCGTCTTGCATGGCTGACAAAGTTTCTTCAGAAACATTATTTTCATTGGCCCAATCCAAGAATGGGACACCACCGATAGTTGCTGATGAATATGCAGCAAATTCAGAATCACCGTGTTCACCCATGATATAAGCATGCATGGAACGAGGATCCTTGATGTTGGTTAAATCAGACATTGCCACACGCAAACGTGCTGTGTCTAAGGATGTACCTGAACCTAAAACACGATCTTTAGGGAAACCGGAGAATTTCCAGGTGGCGTAAGTTAAGATATCCACTGGGTTAGCGGCCACCAAAAAGATACCTGAAAAGCCTGAATCTACTACTGGTTTAACGATCGTAGACAAGATCTTAAGGTTTTTAGAAACTAGATCAAGACGGGTCTCACCCGGTTTTTGTGGAGCACCTGCTGTGATTACGACCAAATCAGCATCAGCACAGTCAGAATATTCTGCAGAATATATCTTTTTAGGATATGTGTAGCCGGTAGCATCGATCAGATCAAGGGCATCGCCTTCGGTCCGATCTTTAATAACATCGACGATACCGATCTCTTCAGCAATCCCTTGGATGGCCATTGCATATGCATAACTGGAACCAACAGCCCCGTCTCCGACTAAAATAACTTTTTGGTGATTTTGTGTAATTGACACAATTTATCTCTCCTTCGTGATTAAGTGACATTTTTAACACCCATAGTATAACATGTTTTCTGAAATTTTGAATAACAATTTCAAAAAATTGAGTGTTTTTTTCAATAATTATTAATGAAATGTGCTATAATGTGAGTTCAGGAACAGTTTTTATGAGCTGGGGTCATTATTGAGATCTCGGTCAATTTATGTTGCGTTTGATCGATGAAAACGCTTCACAAAAGAAGACAAAATAAGTCTGATTATTCACAATCCTCAAAAATTAAATCAAGGGAAGTTTACAAAGAATGAAAATGATAGTTGGCTTGGGAAATATCGGCAGAAAGTATGAAAAGACAAGACATAATGTTGGTTTTTCCGTTGTTGAAAAATTAGCCGATAGATTTAGTGCAAATTTTAATAAGGAAAAATTTGATGCCTTAATTGCGGCAGCCTTCATAAACGGTGAAAAGGTCCTGCTAGTAAAGCCGACTACATTTATGAATGATTCAGGCCGTGCTGTCGGTCCTTTAATGACTTATTTTGATATTAATATTGACGATATAATGATTATTCATGATGATATGGACCTTGAACTAGGCAAAATCAGATTACGGCAAAAGGGGTCAGCCGGGGGCCATAATGGTATCAAAAGTGTGATCGCGCATGTGCACACCCAGAACTTTAAAAGGATCAAGGTCGGGATAGATCACCCGCAAAACCAGGCTGTAGTGCAATGGGTATTATCACGTTTTACTTCCACACAAAAGCCTGCAATGGAACAGGCACTCACATCTGCTTGCGATGCGGTTGAGTACTGGTTGGCAGGTAATACTTTTATGAACACGATGAACAAGTTTAATTGAAAGCAGCTGGATAGTGGTTTAGGCGCACTTTGTGAACCCGTCTGGTATAACCTTAGCTGCATTTCAGAGGTCTTTTTATTTTGGGAGGTTTTTTAAGCTATGAAAATTACGGATCTATTTGGAAAGATCCCGGAATATAATAAATGGCAAGGCGCATTAGCGTCCGGTCACCATTTGTTGACTGGTTTGAATGGATCGGCCAAAACTGTCATGCTTGCTGAATTGTTTCGTGAGAAAAAGCAGCCGATCATCGTAGCGACTGATGATCTTTTTCATTCACAGCAGTTAGCAGATGATCTGACTAATCTTTTAGATGAAGACTCAGTCTTTTTGTTCCCAGTCGATGAAATGATGGCTGAAGAGATCGCGACTAGTTCTCCCGACTTTAAAAGTCAACGAGTTGAGGCACTCGAGGCATTAGCTCAGGGGAAGAAAGCAATTATTGTTACTTCGACTGCTGGCTTAAAAAGATTTTTGCCGACTCCAAAAGTTTGGCAGCAAGCTCAGTTGCGCCTTGCAGTAGGTGACGATATTGGACTTGAAAAAACAGCTAGGTTGTTGACTGCAATGGGATATACACGGGAGAAAATGGTTGAGCGGCCGGGGGATTTCGCAGTTCGGGGCTCGATACTGGATATTTACAGTTTGAATTCAGAATATCCTGTAAGGTGTGATTTATTTGATACCGAAATTGATTCCTTGCGCGTTTTTGATGCGACTGATCAGCGCAGTATCAAAAATGTTGACCATACTGAAATATTACCGGCAACCGATTTTATAGCTTTCCCAGAGACATTAAAAAGAGCTGCAAAAAAAATTCGCGTGGTTTACCAACGACATCTGGATGAATTGCAGGATGAAGAAGAAAAGCAGCGGTTGACAGCTAATTTTCAAGAAGTATTCAGTGATTTTGAAAATGGTATTTTGCGAGACGAGTCACGTCCATTTGCTGCTGAAATATTTTCAGAGAAAGTAGGACTCTTGGATTATTTGCAGGATAACGGCCTTGTAGTCTTTGATGATTATTCTCGTCTGCTGGATAAAGAAAATGATTTACACACCGACAACGGTGAGTGGTTGGTAGCCGAGCTCAAGCGGCAAAAAGTGTTACCTCATATTGAGTTGTCTGTTGATTTGAGAACGCGGCAGCAAAAAGACCACCATCCTCAAATATTTCTTTCACTTTTTCAAAAAGGAATGGGGAATATTCGTTTTTCTCAGTTAATGGATGTTAAAGCTCGTGCAGTTCAACAGTTTTTTGGGCAAATGCCTTTGTTAAAAACTGAAGCAGATCGGTGGAATAAGCAGCAGCAAACAGTAGTAATTTTAGTGCCGGACAATGAACGAATAGCCAAAGTATCCCAGACCTTAGATGATTTTGAGATCCCAAGTATCATCACTAAAGGTGATAGCCTGCAGGAAAAGACTGTCCAGGTGGTGGCAGGGACACTCCATAGTGGGTTTGAGCTGCCGCAAGCCAACTTGGTTGTCTTAACAGAACACGAATTATTCGCTAAGGCTACTAAAAAGCAGCCCAAACGACAGACAATGAAGAATACCGAGCGGCTTAAGAGTTACACTGATTTAAAAAAGGGAGATTACGTCGTTCACATCAATCATGGTATCGGCCGCTTCATGGGAATGAAAACTATTGAAGTCGATGGTAAACACCAAGATTATTTGACGATCGATTACCAAAATGATGATCAGCTGTTTATACCGGTTACGCAGTTGGATCGCGTCCAAAAATATGTTTCTTCAGAAGCCAAAGCTCCCCACATTAATAAACTTGGCGGCAGCGAGTGGACCAAGACGAAAAAACGCGTTGCTGGTAAGATCGAAGACATTGCAGATGATTTGGTCGACCTGTATGCCAAACGCGAAGCTGAGAAAGGCTTTGCGTTTTCCAAAGACGACAGCTACCAGCAAGAGTTCGAAGATGCTTTTCCGTACACTGAAACTCCTGATCAATTGCGCAGCGCAAAAGAAGTTAAAAGTGACATGGAAAAGCAAAAGCCTATGGATCGCCTGTTGATCGGAGATGTTGGCTACGGGAAGACAGAAGTAGCAATGCGTGCTGCTTTCAAGGCTGTCCAGGATGGCAAGCAAGTAGCCTTTCTTGCTCCGACGACTGTTTTGGCCCAACAGCACTATGAAACTTTAGTCGAACGTTTCTCCGGCTTTCCAGTTGAGATAGGTATTCTATCCAGATTTGTTACTAAAAAGAAAACGGACCAGACGATCAAAGATCTGCGCGAAGGGCTCTGTGATATAGTAGTTGGGACCCATCGCTTATTGTCAAATGATGTTAAATTTGCTGATTTGGGGTTATTGATCGTCGATGAAGAACAGCGTTTTGGAGTTAAACACAAAGAAAAGTTGAAGAAGCTCAAGTCAAATGTTGATGTGTTGACACTGACGGCTACTCCGATTCCGCGGACACTGAATATGTCCATGCTTGGTGTCAGAGATCTGTCTGTGATCGAGACTGCTCCTATGAATCGTTATCCCATCCAGACCTATGTAATGGAACAAAATTATGGAGTTGTGGTAGATGCAATCAATCGTGAGCTGGCACGGGGCGGACAGGTCTTTTATTTGCATAATCGTGTCTTTGATATCGAAAAAATCACTGATGAATTGCAGGCGTTAGTACCTGATGCAAGGATTGCGTATATCCACGGACAGATGAGTGAAACTCAAATGGAACGGATCTTATACGATTTTATCAATGGTGAATATGATGTGCTTGTCACGACGACTATTATTGAAACGGGTGTTGACATTCCAAATGTCAATACTTTGTTCGTTGAAAATGCCGACAGAATGGGCTTGGCCCAGTTATATCAGTTGCGGGGGCGTGTTGGGCGTTCCAGTCGTGTAGCCTACGCTTACTTCATGTATCAACCTGACAAAGTATTAAACGAAGTTAGTGAAAAAAGATTAGAAGCGATCAAAGATTTTACGGAATTAGGCTCTGGCTTTAAAATTGCTATGCGCGACCTTTCGATCCGCGGTGCTGGCAATATTTTAGGGAAGCAGCAGCACGGCTTTATTGATTCAGTTGGCTATGATCTATATACCCAAATGTTAAATGAAGCTGTGGCTAAAAAACGCGGTAAGATGGTCCAGCCTAAAACAGATACTGAAATCAATTTGGACGTTGAGGCTTATCTGCCAGGCACATATATTGAGGATCCACGTCAGAAGATCGAGATTTATAAGCGAGTTCGCCAGCTTGAATCCAAGGAACAGTATGCAGAGGTTCAAGATGATTTGATCGACCGTTTTGGAGAATATCCAACGGAAGTTGCCGCGTTGCTTGATATTGGCTTGTTGAAAATGTATTCTGATAGAGCAATGTTGGATTCGATCCGGCAAAATGATCAGAAGATCACTATTAAATTAAGTCAAAAAGCAACAAGTGACTTGCAGGCTAAGCAGCTGTTAAAAGCAATTGCACAAACAACATTAAGCGCGTCATTAAACCCCGGCACCACTCATACCAACATTTCTTTGGTTATTCAGCCAAAAACGACGATGCCAGATGTTATTGGGCAGCTTCAGAATTTGACGCGAAGTTTAGCGGCCGATGAGACTGCTCCTGCAAAGAAAGCAGTTGATGCATAGTGAAAAGCGAGCGGATGAAAACTACCATGAACGGTGCGCTGGTCCTGACAGCTGCGGCTTTGATCGCCAAAATATTAAGTGCAGTTTATCGGATCCCATTCCAAAATATTGTGGGAAATACCGGTTTTTATGTCTACCAGCAGATTTATCCAATTTATGGGATCGGGGTGACTTTGGCTTTGAATGGGCTCCCGGTTTTCATTTCTAAGCTAATCGCCGAAGAGGATGACCCCGCGAGAAAGCAAGAAATAATAACTAAATTGCTTATCATTTTGACCTTGCTTGGGTGTGGTATGTTTTTGTTTTTACAAACTGGTTCAGGTTGGCTTGCAGAAACAATGGGAGATCATAGGTTGCAGCCGCTCGTGAGCAGTGTGTCATGGATGTTTTTATTGATACCATTTTTAGCGAGTTCTCGCGGGTATTATCAAGGAATTTTTAAAATGGGGCCAACTGCGATTTCTCAGGTAAGCGAACAATTTGTGCGAGTAGTACTAATTATCGGTGCTGCCGTGATCGGTAGTCATTTGCAGTGGTCAGTCTATAAAATAGGTTCATTAGCTATGTTTGGTTCGGTTGCTGGCGGTCTGACAGCTGTATTCACGTTAGCCCCAGCTTTTAGAAATTTCAAGCTAACTCGTGTCTTTAAGCAAAAACACGTCAGTTTTGCAAAGCTAACCAAACAAGTTTTTAAAGATGGAATGATCATCTGTCTTTTTTCTGCACTAATGGTCATTTTGCAACTGGTGGATTCTTTTACGGTACTCAGAGGTCTGCGGCATTTAGGAATGGCTGTCGATCATGCCAAGTTTATTAAGGGAGTTTATGATCGAGGACAACCGTTGGTCCAGTTAGGTATGACTGTTGCCTTCAGCTTTTCAGCAACGTTACTACCGTCTTTAACTTTCGCATTTAAAAAAGGTCAAAAAGGTAATTATCAGCGAGTTTCACGTTCTATGCTGCATGCAGGCATTTCACTGGCAATAGCTGCAACAGCAGGAATGATAAGTTTAATGCCGGAGATCAATTTATTGCTGTTTGGAGACTCTAGGTTGACTGTGACTATAAGTTGTTATGTTTTGAGTGTTCCATTGATTTCTGCGCTCAGTATTTTCAATGCCATTTTGCAAAGTCGCGGTCATTTTAGGGGGACCTTTTTTGCCGCCATAGTAACCATTATTTGCAAGATCCTCACTAATAGCTGGATGATTGCGCTGTTCGACATCACAGGCGCAGCAATCAGCACGGACCTCAGTTTATGTGTTGGGTTGGCAGTCGTAGTGATTAGCTGCCCTTCTGACCTTTTTGAACGCAAACCTTGGGATGTGAAATTTGCTGCGAGACTTGCTTTTTGCACATTGTTGATGTCGCTTATCGTTTGGATCGTGATGATGATAGTTTCTTGGTTTATGCAAATTACTAGGGCAACAGCGTGTGTTCTTGTACCTCTTGGCATTGTTGTTGGTATAGTGGTCTTCGTGTACGGTGCTGTCAAAGTTGGCCTCTTGACAAAGAAAGAATGGAAAGTCTTTCCTGGAGGGCGTAAAATTGTTAGGAGGATGTAATTAAGAAACATCAAAAATCCACAAAGTGAGCTTCAAAAAAACCGGTCATGTTTTGGATTACTTATTTGGTTATTACAGAGGTGTGAAAAATGAGACTAGATAAATTTTTAAAAGTTTCACGTATTATCAAAAGAAGGCCTATCGCCAAGAAAATTGCTGACCAAAAGCGGATCAGCATTAACGGTAATGTGGCGAAATCTTCCAGTGATGTTGCTATTGGCGATAAGTTAGTGATTAATTTTGGCAATAAAACTTTAACCATCAAGGTACGTGACCTGAAAGATACCACAAAGAAGGGTGAAGCGGAAGAATTGTACGAGATCTTGTCAGAAAATTATCAAGAGGATTATAGAGCATAAAACATTTTGCCAAGTATAAAAGGTATTAGAGTGTGTATTAAATGCCAGTCGCCCCCGTGTTGACCGGTACATGTAATACACATTTTTTTGATGGTCCAAGAATCTGAGCAGTTTCATCAAGAAAGCGCTTTATAAATAATATATTTTGTAAGGCATAGTAATAGATATTTATATTGGTTTTTGCTATAATCATCGTTAAATAGGGGAAGTTATGAAAAGACGGGTTGAGTATATTTTCTTTTTCACGTTGGAATTGTAAGGGGTGTTTGCTAATGGCGCGAGAAGAGACGACAGTTAGAATTTTGAATAATGATTATTATCGCCGACAGACTTCGAATAACGGCCAAAAGCTGGCAGGTCACTTTGAAAAAAAACACCGTCGGAAGATGAAGATCCTGTTATTTTTTGCTATTTGTCTTACTTTGCTGTGTTCAGGGCAAATCGTAAAAAATCAGTTACATACAAGAAGGATCAATGCACAAGCTCAAGTGGCACAGCAAAAATTGCAAGACCAGACAAAACAAAGTCAGGGTTTGAAATTGCAAGTTAAACAACTGAAGGATCCTGCTTATTTGCAAAAATATATCAGAGAGCGGTACTACTATTCAAAAAATCATGAAATTATCTACAATTTACCAACTGATAGTTCGACAAGTGTTACGAATGGAAGTTAAGGAACAAATATCAATTTGAACGAGCTGACATATAAAGTATAATAAAGCGGGAGGGCGTGTTAATTTCTTCCGCTTTAATTTAATTTCTATACAAATCAGTTTAGTGACGTGGTATACTACATGGTAGACATTATCTTAGGAGGAACAAAAATTTTATATGTCAATTGAAGTTGGTTCAAAAGTAGCGGGTAAAGTTTCAGGAATTACAAATTTCGGTGCTTTCATTGATTTAGGTGAACACAAAACGGGTTTGGTCCACATCAGTGAGATTTCGGATAAGTTTATCAAAGATATTCATGATGTCCTTTCGGTCGGCGATACTGTTACAGTCAAGGTACTGTCTGTTTCTGATGACGGCAAGATCGCACTTTCAATGCGAAAAGCGAGTGATTCAGAAGGTCATCATGATTCGACAAAAAATTTTCATGGCGAACACAATTCTAAGGAACACTTTCATAACGACAGGAATGGCGGCAAAAACTTTAAAGAACGCTCAAATCATAACAATAATAAGCATGGTTATTCTTCTCACCGGAAAGAATCAAATAAGGGCGATTTTGACTCGCTCCTAGCTGGTTTTATGAAACAAAGTGATGAACGTTTAACTTCATTGAAACGCAACACTGAAGGAAAACGCGGCGGCCGCGGAGGTAGACGCAGCTAAGCGGCGCTCTTTTCCAGCAGCGAATAAAGTTGGGGGGGTACAGCAATGGTAACTTTGCCGTACCTCCTGCTTTATTAATGTCAGCCATAGCGAAATACGTTAACTTTGGAGTGAAACATAGTGGATCTTACTGCAAAATTCAATAAAATTTGGAAACAATTCGAGATCGGTCCAGTGCCGGTCTTGGTGGCAGTTTCGGGTGGAGTAGATTCTATTGTGCTTATAGATTTGTTGCAAAAATTGCCTAAAGAATATCAGCCCCTGATACATGTTGCTACCGTTGACCATTGTTTGCGCACACAAAGCAAAGAAGAAACCAAATATGTGCAGCAGTACTGCTTGACTCGCAGATTGACTTTTCACACTGCCCGTTGGTCAAAAGAAGATCATCCATCTTCTGGGGTAGAAGAAGCAGGACGCAATTTTAGGTACAGTTTTTTTAAAGAAGTTATGGAGCAGGAAAAGATCAAATATTTATTGACTGCTCATCATGCCGATGATCAAGCAGAAACTTTTATGATGAAGTTGCTGCGGGGTGGAGATTTACGTCAGCTTCAGGGGATCTCAAAAAAACGACATTTTGTTGGAAAGTCGGTCTTAGTTCGCCCCTTGTTGGGATTTTCCAAAAACCAGTTATATGAATATGCCAGCCAAAACTCGTTGGTTTATTTTGAAGATCAAACTAATGCGGAAGATAATTTTTTAAGGAATCGGATCAGGCATCAGGTCGTTCCTCTCTTAAAAAAAGAAGATCCCCAATTTCTAGCGCACGTTGCTTCTTATCAGGAACAAATTTCTGAACTAATTTGCCTTTCTTGTGCCGGTATCCGCAAAATTATTTCTGAACTGACAATTAATACAGGTTATTCGCTTGCGGTTTGGAAAAAACTGGGCAAGAATGAAAGCAAAGCAGCTTTACGAGAAATATGCTCTCAAGTGGTTGGGGAAGTCAATGAGAGACAACTGACTGAGATGGTGAATTTGCTGGAGAACGCCAAGCGGCCGCAGGGACAAATAGATTTAAAAAATAATTATATTTTCGTGAAAGAGTACGGGTCCTTTAATTTTCAAAAGAAGGAAGAAACCAAAGACACAACTTGCAAAGAATGGAGGTTGCTTTGTGGTCAGTGGGTGCAGCTAAGTTCAACAGAAAAAATTGGTTTATTTGCAAGTAAATTACCAGCCCGCTCGGGCGATGATATGTTAGAGCTGAATACTGATTCGCGAAGTTTGGTAGTGCGGCATCGTCGTGAAGGTGATAAATTGCTGACAACTGCTGGTAAGCAAAAAGTAAAAAAAATTATGATCGATAATAAGCTGCCAATAATACAAAGGACAAGAACATGGGTAGTTAGTAAAGGCGGAAATGATGTCGTTTGGGTTATTGGTCAAAAGAAATCCGATTTGTCACGACAAAATGTAAATGATAAAATTCATTACATAGTAATTTATAGGAAAATAAACGGGGGAAAGAGGATGCTTCATGAACGACGATATTGAAAGAATTTTATACAGTCCTGAGGATATTCACCAAGTTTCAAAAAAATTAGGGCAACAGATCACTGCTGATTACGCGGGGAAAGACCCGCTCGTAGTGTGCATTTTAAAAGGTGCTATTCTTTTTATGTCTGATATTGTACGTCAGATGGAAACATACTGTGAATTGGACTTCATGTCTGTTTCCAGTTATGGCAATGAGCAGGTCTCCTCTGGTTCTGTTAAAATTATTAAAGATCTTGATAAGTCGGTCGAAGGAAGAAATGTTTTGATCATCGAAGATATTATCGATACCGGCAGAACACTGCAAACTTTAGTTGATCTATTTCATCATCGTCGAGCAAAATCAGTTAAGATCTGTACCTTATTAGATAAAAAGGAGCGACGTATCAAAGCTATTGTTCCTGACTATACAGGTTTTCAAGTACCAAACGAATTTGTGGTCGGCTATGGTCTTGATTATTTGGGACATTATCGTAACTTGCCTTATGTGGGTGTTTTGAAACCAAAAATTTATTCTAATAAATGAAAGTCAATAATAGTCAAAAAAGGTCAAATGTGATATTATGATTTCAGCGGCCGTACCCACGGCGAGTTGAAAAGTTTTAAGGAGGAAAACTATGAATAACAAGAAAAATGGGCTACTCAAAAATAGTCTGTTTTATATTGTGATTTTCCTTGGAATAATGGGTGTGATGTATTACTTTTTCGGCAGTAAGTCGAATACAAGTACAGAACAGATCCAATCCAGCCAATTCGTAACTCAGCTTAAGAAGGACAATGTTAAGAATTTTACAATGCAGCCATCCGGCAGTACTTATAAGATCACTGGTAGTTACAAAAAGCCTCATAAGGTTGCTAATAACACCAGTGCTTTCAATGGTTTTGGCAGCGTTGCCCCCTCTGAAGTAAAGTCATTTTCTACTAACGTATTGACCAATGATTCCTCGGTTAGTCAGATTCAGAAATACGCACAAAAAAATAGCATTAAGAATGGTGCAAAAGAAGAAGAGTCCAGCAGTATTTGGATCCAGTTGCTGATTTATTTGCTTCCTGTGGTCTTTATGATCTTCTTCTTCTACATGATGATCGGTCAGGCTGGTCAGGGCGGCGGAAATGGCAAAGTAATGAACTTTGGCAAGTCCAAGGCTAAACCAGTTGATAAAAAGAATAACAAGGTCCGCTTTTCTGATGTGGCTGGCGAAGAAGAAGAAAAGCAAGAGCTTGTTGAAGTGGTAGAATTCTTACGCGATCCGCGGAAGTTTCTGGCTTTGGGAGCCCGAATTCCATCCGGCGTTTTGCTTGAGGGACCTCCTGGTACTGGTAAAACTTTACTAGCTAAAGCTGTTGCCGGTGAGGCCGGCGTTCCGTTTTTCTCGATCTCTGGTTCTGACTTCGTGGAAATGTTCGTCGGCGTTGGTGCCAGTCGTGTCCGTGATTTGTTCGAAAATGCCAAGAAAAACGCTCCTTCGATCATCTTTATCGATGAAATCGATGCTGTTGGGCGGCAACGCGGCAGCGGCATGGGCGGCGGTCATGATGAACGTGAACAGACTCTTAACCAGTTACTGGTCGAGATGGATGGTTTCCAAGGTGATGAAGGCGTCATTGTAATGGCTGCAACTAACAGGTCTGACGTGCTTGATCCTGCTTTGCTTCGTCCAGGACGTTTTGACAGGAAGATCTTAATTGGTCGTCCTGACGTCAAGGGTAGAGAAGCAATCTTGAAAGTACATGCTAAAAATAAACCTCTAGCTAAAGATGTGGATCTCAAGATGATTGCTAAGCAAACGCCAGGGTTTGTCGGGGCTGACCTGGAAAACTTGTTAAACGAAGCGGCCTTATTAGCTGCTCGGCGTAACAAAAAAGCAGTGGATGCTTCGGATCTTGATGAAGCGGAAGACCGTGTAATTGCAGGGCCTGCTAAACGTGATCGGGTCGTTAACAAAAGGGAACGTGAAACGGTGGCTTTCCATGAGGCGGGACATACCGTCATTGGTTTAGTCTTAAATGACGCTCGTGTTGTCCATAAAGTTACTATCGTTCCGCGTGGCCGTGCAGGCGGCTATGCTATTATGCTTCCGAAGGAAGATCAAGCGCTTTTGTCTAAAAAGGATGCTCAAGATCAAATTGCTGGTCTAATGGGTGGGCGTGCAGCTGAAGAAATCGTCTTTGGTGTAGAGTCGTCCGGTGCATCGAATGACTTCCAGCAAGCCACTCAGTTAGCGCGTGCAATGGTCGCTCAATATGGTATGAGCGATAAACTCGGACCAGTTCAATATGAAGGTCAAAGCGCAATGACTCCTGGCCAATATATGGGTCAGCCTAATTATTCTGGACAGACTGCTAATGTGATCGATGAGGAAGTAATTAGGATCTCAAATGAACAAATGAAAAGGGCTAAGGAGATCATACAAGAACATCGTAAACAGCATAAGATCATTGCTGAAGCTTTGTTGAAATATGAAACTTTGGATGAAAAACAGATCCTCAGTTTATACAAGACAGGCGAGATGCCATCTAAAGATCGCAATGAATTTCCTAGTGAAAAGGCTGCAACTTTCGAAGAATCAAAGAAAGCTTTGGAACGCAAAGAGGCCGAGAAAAAAGCAGGTTATCAAGCGCGTGAAGGAGATCAAGGGCAACATGAGGATGATTCTTCTTCGGATAAGACTGAGACTTTTTATCCTCACACGCAAAATCATGATGACAATGATGACTAAAGCAATGTGTTAAGATAGTGAACAGCCCAAGGCTGTTCACTATCTATTTTTATATCACCAATCGGGATACTATAATAATCGCTGATTACATTGTTTTTGTGGACTAGTAATGAATATTACAAATAATTAATGAAAAGAAGTTAGTCACCACATCCACTGGAGGACTGCGGTGGAATTTATCCAAGGAGGAAGTTTATGTCTGATTATTTAGTCAAAAGTTTAGCTTATCAGGGACAGTTGCGTGCATATGCTGTTGATGTCACTGACACGGTGGCATTTGCGCAAACTGCTCAGGATACTTGGAGTGCAGCTTCAGCAGCTTTAGGGAGGAGTTTGGTAGGTACTGTTTTGTTAGCTTCTGCCTCACTGTCTGGGAATGATAAGATGACTGTTAAGATTCAAGGCAATGGCCCTGTTGGGGGGATCGTCGTCGATGGAAATGCTAATGGAACGGTCAAGGGTTATGTTCAAAAACCGCATGTTCATTTACCTTTGAATGCACAAGGAAAGATCGACGTTAAGGAAGCAGTTGGGACCCAAGGGGTCTTAGCTGTCACCAAGGACATGGGGTTAAAAGAACCGTTTACTGGTCAAGTTCCCTTGGTTTCAGGGGAAATAGGAGAGGATTTCACCTACTATTTGGCAAAATCCGAACAGATCCCGTCAGCCGTTGGTTTATCAGTTTTTGTGAAATCAGATAATTCGATCGGCACAGCAGGAGGATTTATGATCCAGGTCATGCCAGGGGCATCCGATAAAGTTATCACTCACATAGAAAAGTGTTTAAACCAGATGCCAATGATTTCTGAAATGATGAAGGCAGGTTATTTGCCGGAAGATATTTTGAATAAGATCTTGGGCCAAGAAAACGTTCAAATTTTGGCAAAGCTCCCAGTGAAGTATGAATGTGATTGTAACAAAGAGCGTTTCGCCGATGCCTTGGCTTCAATTTCACACGCAGAACTTGATGATATGATCAAAGAAGATCATGGAGCCCAAGCCGTTTGTCATTTTTGCGGGAAAAAGTATCACTTTTCGGCCGAAGATTTACGCCGCATTAAAGCTGAAGGTCAGCGTTAAGTGCATGTGCGAAATTTGTTTACTGCAAGAGCTGCAGCACAAAATTTTTGCGCATAAAAGATGGGCGCTTCTTTTTAATGAGTTCTCGTTGGATTTTCTCTGAACAAGAAGTCCAACAAAAAATGATGAAAAAGTCATTTATCATTGAAATGATGGTGTGCTATACTATTTTTGTATGTAAAAGGGGAAAGAGAGGATAATCGATGGCTAATCAACAGTCAGTAAACGATCAAATGAAGGTTCGGCGCCAAAAGGTAGACGAGTTGCGCGAAGAAGGAATTGCTCCGTTTGGTCATAGATTTGAAAGAGATTCTTTTACAGCGGATCTTCATAGGGATTATGAAAGATTTTCTAAAGAAGAATTAAATGACAAAGGTATCACAGCCACGATCGCAGGGCGCATGGTGGCAAAGCGCGGTAAGGGTAAAGTTGGCTTTGCTGACCTCCAAGATCGCACAGGAAAATTGCAGCTATATGTTCGTAAAGATATTTTAGGTGACGGTAATTATCACATTTTCAAACGTTCTGATTTAGGTGACTTTTTGGGCGTTACAGGAGAAATTATTAAGACGGACATGGGTGAACTAACTTTGCGCGTGACCAAGCTGACATTTTTATCAAAGGCATTACGTCCCTTGCCTGATAAGTATCATGGTTTGCAAAATGTTGAGCAGATCTACCGACAGCGCTATTTAGACCTTATTACAAATAGGGAAAGCTATGAGCGGTTCGTTCATCGAAGTCAGATAATTGCCGCGGTCAGAAGGTATATGGACGGAAATGGTTTTCTGGAAGTTGAAACACCGGTTTTGCATAATCAAGCCGGTGGTGCTTCAGCACGCCCTTTTAAGACACACCATAATGCATTGAATATTGAACTATATTTGCGGATCGCGTTGGAGTTGCATTTAAAGCGTCTGATCGTTGGCGGAATGGAACGTGTCTATGAGATTGGACGTGTTTTCCGCAATGAAGGGATCGATACCAGGCACAATCCAGAATTTACGATGCTGGAGTCTTATGCTGCATATTTTGATTACACCGATGTGATGGATGAAACGGAAGGTATTTTTAAGGCAGCTGCCAAGGTCGTTTCTGATGATGATAAGATTACTTATCAGGGTAAAGAGGTTGATTTTAATAAACCCTTTAGACGTGTGCATATGGTCGATATGATCAAAGAGGTCACTGGTGTTGATTTTTGGCGCAAAATGTCGTTAGATGAAGCACGGAAAATAGCTGATGAACATAACGTGCATTATGAGTCATATTGGCAGGTTGGGCATATTATCAATGAGTTCTTTGAACAATTTTGTGAAGATAAGATCGCGGATCCAACGTTTGTTTATGGCCATCCGGTTGAGATCTCACCATTGGCAAAGAAGAATCCCGATGATCCTCGGTTTACCTATCGTTTTGAGTTATTTATTCTAGGCAACGAATTTGCTAATGCGTTTACTGAACTTAATGATCCGATCGATCAACGTGCTCGCTTTGAAGCTCAGGCTAAGGAACGTCAAGAGGGCAACGAAGAAGCAGAAGGGATCGACGAAGATTTCTTGGAAGCTATGGAATATGGCATGCCGCCTACTGGTGGACTTGGAATAGGCATTGATCGGCTCGTTATGCTGATGACGGACGCCGCATCGATCCGTGATGTTTTGTTATTTCCAACCTTGCGACCCGAAGAACGTAATTAAAATATTAACGGACACCAAAGAAATTATATTTTTTGGTGTTTTTTTGCGTTATTTTTTGCGAATTATTTGTTATTTAAAAGCTATGTTACTCTCCCGATCTGGACTTAGGATGAAGTTGTAGACACGATTTGATAGAATTTCTTTAAGAAAGGATCGTGTTGGCCCATGAGCAG
>CAKPZY010000035.1 GCA_934215475.1 uncultured Ligilactobacillus sp. | reverse complement strand
CTACGTAACTTTCACCAAACTGCGTCGATAAAGAATCATGATCTACGTAATTTTCGCGAAATTACGTAGATAAGCAGCTATGATTTACGTAGTTCATACAAAATCGCGTAGGTCCTCAGAAACAGTTAACACCATTTGCGCAAAATGGTGATTCGCTAAACTTTTTTCCTGATTCAAACAAATAAGCAGCCCACTTAACAGAGAAGACAGGCTGCTTAAATGATAGTACTGACAAAATTATTTAAGTTTCAAATCCCATGCCGGTAAGATCAAAGGACCATAAGCCTTTTGGATCTGCTTTTTAACGGGCGCACTTTGGTAAGCTTTTGCCAAATCTTTGTATTCGGCTTTGCCTTTGTTCTTTTTAGAAATAGCTAAGATATTAATATAAGGTTTCGACTTTTTATTTAATTTTTCTTTGAACAGCGAATATTTCAGCGAAACTTTACCAGAAGTTGCAAAGCCCCCGTTGATGACGGATGCGTCAACACTTGGGAGCGCGCGGGCTGTTTGGCTGCCATCGACTTCTTTGATATTAAGATCCTTCGGGTTAGATGTGATGTCTTTGGTTGTTGCCAGAGCCACCCCGGATTTCAGTTTAAGCAGGCCAGCGCTTTGTAATAATTTCAAACCACGGGCTTCGTTAGCTGCGTCATTTGAAATGGCGATCGTTGCACCATTTTTGATATCAGAAACCTTGCTGACTTTTCGTGAATACAGTCGCAAAGGAGTAATGATCGTCTCTCCAGTGGAAGTCAACTTGTTTCCATTAGCCTTATTCCACTGATTCAAAAAGTCCTGGGTCTGAAATGAATTGACATCGATCTCGCCATTGGCTACGGATTTATTCGGCTGGTTCCAATCTGTGAATTCCTTTGTCTTGATCGTCAAATTGTACTTGGCTTTGGCTTGCTTTTTTACGGCATTCCAAATGTTAGTGTCTTTGTTAGTTGGGGCTACCAGTCCCACAGTAATTGTTTTTGACTTGTTTCCAGCGTTGGGGGCGAAACTAAAGTACGCCGCCACCGCAATAATAACGATAACAACAATTCCAATCAGATATTTCCAAGTTTTCTTCATAATATATTTCCTCCTGCATTCAGCTTATTTCAAGAATTCCTGTGCAATTTTTTTATAGGTGGGGATCAGTGCTAAGTAAGAACTGATCGTCGTGTATTCGTTTATTTGGTGGTTGGTCTCTTTGCCGTCAGCACCTAAGATAACTGTTTCTAAGTTCGGGTTGTTTTTGACAAATACGCTGGCATCAGTGGCCCCGTTCATCGTTTGCAGTTCAACTTTGCGGTCGGTAAAAAATTCTTGCGCTGAATTTTGCGCCAATTTGACAAAAGCATTATCTGCCGGAGTTTCAACCGGTTCGAAGTTATGGATCACCTCAAATTTGAGCTGCACTTCGTGTTCTTGGTTCAGTTTGTCGATGGTATCAGTGATCCTGTCGATCACATGCTGGTTATCAAAAACTTGTGTTGGCCGGATATTACCCAAGAGTTCTGCTTGGTCAGGGATCGTGTTGACCTGGTCGCCGCCATGGATTACGGTGATACTGTGTTGGACTTGTCCCAAATATGGATCGGTCTTCGCGTCGGAAAATAGATCTTTTTCGAGGTTAATGTAATTGATCAGGCCCTGGATAGCGTTGACCCCGCGTTCAGGTGTAGAGCTGTGGGCCGATTTGCCAAAGCTGCTGATCCGGTAATTAAAACTGCCTGAGTGTGCGTAAATTACTTGCCCGTTAGTCGGTTCACCGATCACCAACGCATCAGCATCATCGATAGCGTGCTGGTCGTTTAAACGGTATGCTCCTGGGGTCCCGTACTCTTCACCCGCGGTGGCGATGAAACGCAGTGTGCCTTGCAGGTTGACGTCTTGATCCTCTGTGAGTTCGATCAAAGCGATAACTTGTGCAGCTAAGCCGCTCTTCATGTCTGAGGCTCCACGTCCGTAAAGTTTATCCTTTATGATATCTGCTCCAAACGGATCGTGCTCCCATGCCCCCTGGTCACCGATACTGACGGTGTCTTGATGCCCCGAAAAAACGAGGACCTTATCTTGCGGGTCTTTTGTACCGATCTCAACTTTCAAGTCAGCTCGTTTGTCGCCAAATTCATCGACCTCTGCGCTGATTTTGTGGTCAGCAAAAAGTTTCTGTAAGTATTCAGCCACAGCAACTTCATTGCCATTGACCGTTTGAAGTCTAACCAAATCTTGTAAAATTTTGATTTTATCTTCTTTTTCCAAAACTACGACCTCCATTATTTAAAAACTTGATTATCGAGGAACTAAATGGTGAAGGGAAGAATATACAAAAAAGCTTCCGCCCTGATAAAGGACGAAAGCTACGCGTTACCACCTTGATTTGTGTTTTTCTCACAAAAAACACCTCTTCAACTTACTAAAATTCAATAAGCCAGACGATAACAGGTCTTCCTGTAACGAGCTCTTGCACGTTCGTTAATGCTCGGAGCTCATCTTCATTTTCTTTTGCCCGTGGTCCTCTCAGCTAACAACCTTCTCTGGTCAGGCTAGTCAAAAATTACTCTTCTCTTCATCACATCATTCTTTAATAATTGTTTAATGCAAGTGTACTAGCTTGTTTTTTGTTTTGCAACCCCTTTTTAAAATATATTTTATGGTTGCATAAGCTTTGGAGTACACTGATTTTTAGAGGGAAGATATTCAGAAAAATGAAGCATGGATCAAATTTTTCAAGCTATAATTACTGCATTTCAAATAATCTTATTAAAATACTTCAACTTGACATTTAACTAGACTGATGCTAGATTGGAAAAGCATTAAATTTAAAATTTTAAAAAGCAGTGAGAAGAGTACTGAAGCATAGACTCAGACAGAGAGTGCCGCCAGCTGAAAGGGCATTGGGGAAAGTTTTAGGAAGATGAACTCAGGTAAGTCAGCTTTTGTGCAAGCGAAAGTTGCGGGGGATCGTTAGCTCCGTTGATAAGATATCAGAAAGCAAGGCACAAGAAAAGCCAGCAAGCTGATAATAAAGGTGGTACCGCGAAAATCTCGCCCTTTTGGCCAACATGGTCAAAAGGCTTTTTTTGTAACCAAGCAAGCGTGTGCTGCCGATAGAAAAAGCTATATAGCAAGAATAACTTTGGGGGTAAACATAGATGAGTGCGACAATTATTGAATTGAATAATATTAAAGTTTATTTTAAACCAAAAAATGAACTGATCAAAGCAGTCGATGATGTTTCATTAAAGATCGAAAAGGGTGATATTTATAGCATCGTCGGTTATTCTGGTGCTGGTAAATCGACCTTAGTCCGGGTCATTAATTTGTTGCAACGGCCGACGTCCGGGACAGTGTCTGTCAACGGAGACGTGCTATTCAGCCAAGGAGCAAATGCTAGTCAAGAGTTGAGCGGGCAGGCATTGCGTGATAAGCGCCGGAAGATCGGAATGATTTTTCAGCATTTTAATTTGCTAAACGAACAAACGGCTCAACAAAATGTTGAGTTCGCTCTCAAGCACAGCTCGTTGAAGGAAAAGGAACGGACACAAAAAGCTGCCCACCTATTAAAATTGGTTGGCTTGTCGGAACAGAAGGATCAGTTTCCAGCTCAATTGTCTGGCGGGCAGCAACAACGTGTTGCCGTTGCCAGAGCTCTGGCAAATGATCCTGAGATCTTGATCTCAGATGAAGCAACCTCGGCTTTAGATCCTAAAAATACGCAACAGATCTTGGACCTCTTAAAGTCTTTAAATGAAAAAATGGGTTTGACCATCGTTTTGATCACCCATGAGATGGAAGCCGTCAAACGGATCGCACACAAAGTGGCAGTCATGGAAAAGGGTAGGATCATTGAAAAGGGGAGCTTGGTAGATATTTTTACCAATGCCAAACAGCCGTTGACGAAAGAATTGGTTGGTTCCCAAAATGATTCGACTGAAGCATTGGATATTTTAAAACATTATCCGACGAAAGCCAACGAAGATATCTATCATTTGGTTTATACTGGCAAGTCGATCCAAGAACCGCTCACTACCCGGCTTTTTGAGAAATTTAACGTTGAAACCAGTATCATCTATGGCAACGTAGATGTTTTAAAGGAAAAGCCCGTCGGTACATTGTACGTGATCTTACACGGCTCCGCAGAGGCTCGTCAAAAATCAAGCGAGTATTTGCGTACCAATGGTGTTCTGGCAGAAAAAGTCGAAACGGAGGACAGATAAGATGACAGAAATATTTGCAAAATATTTTCCAAATGTTATTGCTCAAGGATGGTTAGGAGAATCAGGCTGGTTGACATCGATCGGCCAGACTTTTTACATGACGATCTGGTCTTTTATTTTTGGCGGTATCCTAGGATTGTTATTTGGCGTCGGTTTAGTTTTAACTGATCCTAACGGAGTATATCCTAATAATGTGCTTTTCAATATCTGCGATAAGGTCGTTTCTTTTTTCCGCGCGATCCCATTTATTATCTTACTTGCCTTTATCGCTCCGGTAACCCAGGCGATCGTCCATACACAGATCGGAACGACAGCAGCTTTAGTGCCACTGTCGCTTGGAGTGTTTCCGTTTTATGCACGTCAGATCCAAGTGGCTTTGACCAGTGTCGATCATGGTATCATTGAAGCAGCACAATCGGTTGGTGCCACTTTCTCTGATATCGTCTTTGACGTTTATTTGCGCGAAGCTCGTCCTGAGATTGCCCGTGTGACGACAGTGACCCTGATCAGTTTGATCGGTTTGACAGCGATGGCTGGGGCGATCGGAGCGGGAGGATTAGGTAACACGGCTATTTCTTATGGCTATAACCGCTTCAATAACGATGTCACTTTGATCGCTACCTTGCTGGTTTTATTGTTGGTGGTATTCGTCCAAGTTGTGGGCGATAAATTGGCTGGTGCGCTTGATCATAAAGCAAAGTAAAAAGTTTCTCACACAAATGATAAAAATAACGGCAGTTCTGGGTTGCTTTTATCGCACGACCAGTACTGCCATCCTTTTTATATCTAATCTTCGTAATACAAGATAGAATGCTTGAAAATCTTTAATTCGCGACCATCGTCACACTGTACCACGATGCGTTTTTCCTTGACTCGGGTCAGTGTTCCCTTATGATTTCCCCGTTAATTAGTTTGATCGTGGTTGGTTTGGGAAGCCCAAGTTTTTTGGCTGAATGTGGATCACTTGATTGCTCTGCCATAAATAAACCTCCTTTGAAATTAGCAGAAACTAAGATCCGATTGCTCTGAAAATTATCTTTGCTCGTGTACAGTATAGCGTTTTACTAACTAGAATGCATGAAATTTATAGGTGAAATATTATTTTTGTTACTGAATAAACTTCTCATCGAAGAGTGAAAATTATAGTGAATTATATTTACAGTTAAAAAACACTCTTCCAGTATAGGAAAAGTGTTTTACTTTTGTTTAGCTTTTACTAATATCAACTTTGATTGGAAGGAGATAACTGGTACACCCGGTTATCTGCTTCATCATAAACGCTGATCGGATGATGATCCACTGCATCAATTCTAAGATGATATCCGTATGTGTCCAAGAAAACTAGTTCTTGAACATTCAAATGTAGAACTGAACCTGGAAGAGGGCGACCATCCAAAAAGATCGAAAGATCATGTTTGATCTGCAGATAGTGAATTCGTGAATTATTTTCATCTATAAATTCCCAATTTCCCGAATAAATCGCCGGTAATACAGCGTTTTGTTGTGGATGTTTCTTGCTCGGCCGAATCAATTTAGCCCAGAATTTCCTGTGCAAATGTGGTCTCCGTTCGCCGAACCGGATCAGTTTCATTATTGCTCCCTCTTCTCAAATAATATGGTTTTTATCATAAATTAAATATAACACCATTTTTGGCATAAAAACAGCAAAGTTCGCCGATTTAAACGGAAATAGATACATTTGAAATATTCATGACATTTTGAAATATTATTGTAGTTATTAAGCGCTTTCTTTTTTAAAAAGATATTGAAAATACGTTATTTTAAGTAAAATATTTAACTTATTGCGAGAATTTTTGCATTTGCCTTTTTAAGGATGATAAAAAAATCTCCTGTAGTTATACGCTTATCATGCTTTCTGGTAAAATAGGTATAAGGATCATGAATAAAAAACACATTCAAATGAGAAACGTGGACAGAGCATGAACATTTCGGGATTGTTTTGCTGTATGCTCTCTTCTCCGTACTTCTCTAGTGTGATTTTAAGGAGGTCATTTCATGTTAAAATTTGGTATCATCGGCACAAATTGGATCACTGAACAATTTATCAATGCTTGCCATGAAACTGGTAAGTGGCAGCTAACTTCCGTTTATTCTCGGAGTTTGGATAAAGCCCGTGATTTTGGGGCTAAATTTGAGAACGTGTCTGAGTATTTTGATAATTTAGACGACTTTTTCACCAAGGGCAGTTTTGATACTGTTTATATTGCTTCACCCAATAGCTTGCATTTCGAGCAGTGTAAGCTGGCTATTTTGGCGGGCAAAGACGTGGTCGTCGAAAAACCGGCAACCTCCAATCCTTTTGAAATGAAACAGTTGATAAAGCTGCTGCGAGAACATCCAACTGTTTTTTTGTTTGAAGCTGCCAGACACCTGCATGAGCCAAATTTCAAGGCTGTAGAGAAAGCAGTAAATTCTCTGAACGTTGTTCAAGGCGCTACTTTAACTTATGCTAAATACTCGTCTCGCTACGACGCGGTCTTGGCTGGCAAAGAACCAAATATTTTTTCCCCGGCTTTTTCTGGTGGATGTTTACAAGATTTGGGTGTTTATCTTGTATATGACGCGGTCGTTTGGTTTGGTGTTCCTAACAGTGCTGACTACCATGCAACCAAGGTGTCTACAGGGGTCGACGGCAAAGGTGTAGCTATCCTACACTATGATGCTTTTGACATAACCTTGAATTTGGCCAAAACAGTCAACTCTTATTTGCCAGGCGAGATCTATGGCTTGCAAGACACCATCCGGTTGGATCACTCCACGGATTTAAATGAAGTGAAATTAGACGATGGCAATGGACATCAAAAAGTCTTGTCAGTGGAACAAGCAGCCAACCCAATGGTGGCCGAGGCAAATGATTTTGCCGATGTATTGAAAGACAAAAGTTCCAATGATGCTAAACAATTAGAAGAAGATTGGTTGGCGTATGCAGTTCAGGTCAACAGCGTCTTGTATCAGTTGAGACAAAGTGCCCATATTAAATTCAAGGCTGACGAAGCGGCAGAAAAAGTGAAAGAGGAAAATGATGAATCCTAAGTTTGTCGAGGAATTTAAAAAAGAAAAGTTTGCGGAACTAACACCGATCCAGCAGGCTGTTTTCGAGCCGTTGACTAAGGGCAAAAACGTGGTCGGCTATGCACCGACAGGTTCGGGTAAAACTTTAGCTTATGCCATGCCGCTGCTTGAAACTCTGCTTCCAAAAGGCGGCATTCAGCTGTTAGTCTTGGTCCCATCGCAAGAACTTGCAGTGCAAGTTAATAATGTTGTTGCCCGTTTTGCATCCTTATTAGGAATGAAGTCGATTGCTGTGATCGGCGGAGCCAACGTCAAACGGCAGTATGAGAAGTTAAAAAAGCATCCTGAGGTCGTGGTTGGGACTCCAGGCAGGGTACTGGCTGTGATCAATGAACGCAAACTTAAGGTGCATAAATTGACTGCGTGTGTGATCGATGAGGCCGATGAAATGCTGGGAGAAAAAGAGTCGCTAGATCTCTGTCGTGAAATCGTTGGCCATGCCAAAGCTGACGTGCAGCTAGTATTCTTTTCTGCGACAGAATCGGAGAAATTGGCCAACGTCCACCTCTGGTTTGGTATCGAGCCTGAAGTGATCGATGTTCGTGCGATCGATCAAACGCAGGGACATGTGGTTCATTATTTTGTGGAAAGTCCCGTGCGCAAGCGTGTAGAAATGCTGCGCAAGCTGGCTAACCTAGAAGATTTTGCTGGTTTAGTCTTCTTTAATTCCACTACACAAGTTAAAGATACTGCTGAAAAACTAGCTTATCAACACGTGGCAGTTGCTGAGCTCAGCTCGGGCCAAAGCTCTCAAAAACGCAAACAGGCCTTGGCAGATCTGCGGAAGCGCAAGATCAAGTTATTGTTAACGACAGATGTTGCGGCACGTGGTCTGGACATTATCGACCTGCCAGCCGTGGTAAATTTTGATATTCCTAATGATTTGACGACCTATATTCATCGCGTCGGTCGGGCAGGCCGCATGGGAGCGGAAGGCACAGTGGTCAACCTAGGTAATGAGTCCGATTTGCGTAATTTTAAGAGATTAGTCAAGGGGTATGATGTCCAACCAGGTTTTATTTACCAACACCATTTGGTTACTGACCTCAAGGCTGCACAGGCTGAAAATTTGGCGGAAAATAAACCCAAAAAGAAGAGGAAAACCAAAAAAGACAGCAAGCAAGAAGCCAAGCGGGCAACGCACAAAAACACTAAGCATAAAAAAAATCGGCAACGAGATCGTAAAAATAAGGGCAAACCTAGAAAATAACAGGCAAATGATCAGGCTTAAGTGAGATCGATCTTCTCGGGGCAAAAACAGCTTTTTTAAGGAAATATTTCGTTGGTCAAACTGCTTTAAAAAAATCGTCAAATAGCATAGAATAATAAATGTAAAGCAAGGTAGCTCAAAACATTCAAGCACTAGCGGTTTGAACGGTTGTTGACCGCTCAGAGCGTTAAGGCTTGGATGATCCGATAAAAAACGGGGTGGTCTGCATGAGGACTTCAGTTAAGCTCAATGTTTCAGCTCATTATTTTTTTAAGCGGATGATAGATTCGCGAATCTACGATATTTATGAGGCTACAGGTAACTTATTAGCGGAAGATGCTTTACCAGGTATTAGGTATGAATCTGAGAACGAGTATGGTCAGTCATGTCGTGTCAGTATCACTAGTCTGTTAAAAGATCATAGTTATCGCTATCTTGTCGAAACAAATGATGAGGTTATTTCGACTGACTATGAATTAAAACAATTATCTGCCGACCAAGTGGAAGTTGATTTTTCTCAGAAGGTTCACGCCAAACATTTGCTGCATGGATTGAAAAATAAAACTGCAAGTATTTTATTTGATCGACTGAAAGCAAACAACTTCAAAAGGGTATTAAAAGGACTTGAAGTTGGATATTAAAAATTATTGATACTATTGACTTTAGGACTTTTTAACCGCTATACTAGTAGAGGCCGGTTGCGATATGCGCTTGTAGCTCAGCAGGATAGAGCGACCGCCTCCTAAGCGGTAGGTCATCGGTTCAATTCCGATCAAGCGCATAGTTTTTAGAATGAATGAGCATGGCTGCTTTGTGCAGACGTGCTATTTTTTTAAGTAAAAGTGTAAATTAGCGTCTGGTTTGAGTATTTGACACAAGAATGCAAAAGTAGTGTTTGAATACTCAACCGCCATATACCACATCAGACTGATACATGGATTTGAGTACCTCTATTAGTAAAGTAGACAATGGAGTGGATAAAATGGACAAGATCAAGGTGATGGCTGTGTTTGGTACGCGGCCAGAAGCAATAAAAATGGCTCCGGTGATCAAAGAAATGCAGCAACGGCTAAGTGAGTTTGAACCGGTGACTGCCGTTACAGCCCAGCATCGTGAAATGCTCGACCAGGTGTTGGAAATTTTCAAAATCAAGCCGGACTTTGACCTAAACATCATGCACCAAGGACAAACACTTAACGATATCACTATCGATGTCTTGCAGAAGCTCGATCGGGTGATCAAAGAAGCAAACCCGGATATTGTCTTGGTACACGGTGATACTACTACGACTTTTGCCGCCAGTGTCGCCACTTTTTACCGGCAAAAAACTTTGGGTCACGTTGAAGCTGGCTTGCGGACATGGAATAAATACTCTCCGTACCCTGAAGAAATGAATCGGCAAATGACGGACGTCTTAACCGATCTGTATTTTGCCCCAACGGTCCAAAGCAAACAAAATTTGCTGCAAGAAAATCATCCCGCACAGCAAATATTTGTCACGGGCAATACCGCAATTGACGCTTTGAAAGAAACTGTCCAATCAGATTATCACCATGCTCTTCTCGATGAAATTGATCCCAAACAGCGCTTGATCTTAGTCACTATGCACCGACGGGAAAATCAAGGCGAACCGATGCGGCAAGCTTTTCACGCTATGAAAGAAGTATTAGAGAAACGGCCAGATGTTGAGCTTGTTTATCCCGTCCATCTGAGCCCAGCTGTCCGGCAAGTGGCCCACGAAGTCTTCGACGCTGTCCCACGAGTTCATTTGATAGAACCGTTGGACGTCATAGATTTTCATAATTTATCTGCCCGGAGCTATTTCATCATGACAGATTCTGGCGGTGTGCAAGAAGAGGCGCCATCTTTGGGGAAACCGGTGCTGGTTTTGCGGGATACGACTGAACGCCCTGAAGGTGTCAGTGCTGGAACATTGAAACTTGTTGGGGCAAACCATGATGATGTTAAAGCAGAAATGCTGGAGTTACTAGACAACAAAGAAATCTACCGGCAAATGTCTGAGGCATCTAATCCTTATGGTGATGGTCATGCAGCTGACAGGATCTTAGATTCTATCAAGTATCATTTTGGCAAGGGTAAGAGGCCGGCAGATTTTCAATAAATCGATGCAAGCGTTGGTTTATTGTCAGAAACCTAGCAAGTACTTATTGGCATGCAAATATTAAATCATACTGAAAAAGACACGAAATTACCAAAATATTCCGGGTCTTTTTCTTTGCATTCTGTTGAGTGATTTTAATGTTTCCTGCGTCCGGTATGGAAAAAGACAGATCGAGCTGTTCTTAAAGCCAGCAATACAAGTCCAAGCAGGCTCATCCTTAGACCGGTTGCAGCACCAGGAACCTTATAGGTGAAAACTATATGGTGCTTCCCTTTCGGTAATTTCACACCAATAAAAGCGGTATTCGTACGCAGAACTTTACGAAGTTTTCCGTTGTCCGTCACATTCCACCCTTCTGAATATGGAATAGTTGAAGTTAAGACACCAGTTTTATTGGTGGTCAAAGTTCCTGTGATCTTGTCCTGACCAAATTTAACGTTTTTTAGCCTGTCTCGATTGATTTGAGATACTTGACGGTAATAAGTGCTCGACTTTCCTAAAGGAACTGCCACTACTTTCAAATTAAAACTGTACGTGCCTAATTTAGACGGCGTTAATGTCAATGATTTAGGCAGCTCTTTTTGATAAAAGCCAATATTCATCGTGCCACTCTTAATATTTTTATAGAAAGATAAGGCATTTTGCTTGGGCTGCTCAATAGTTTCGGTGCCAAACGCAGAATCAACATTCATTTTGTAACTTGTATCTGGGGAACCTTGGAGTACATGGTAACGCAAATATTTGTAAAAATTATAACGGTCATTTTGAGCCAGCAGTTCTGACTGGCCGCGGGCACTTTGGTGAGCCTGTTCCAGGGTGATCTGTTCTTTTAGAGAATAAGGATGATACTTAATATCAGTAAACTCCAAGTGAAGTTCTGAGTTAGGATAGTATGGCTGTTTCTCCTGATTTGTTGGTCTATCCAAGACCACTTTGTAAGTTTCATCACTATCCATTTTTTCTAACTGGTGCGTATTGATGTCATTGCCACGACTGGAAATCAAGTGGTAAGGGATCTCGAAGGTTTCATTTTTGATAGTTCCGCGCTCTAAACCTGACACGGCTCGTGTGCTGACTTTGACACCGCTGGCTAAGGCACGTTCCTTTTGGCTGGCCGTGTAGTTTCTTTGCTGTTTAGCTGTAAAGAATCTATCTTGCCAGTATATGAGGGGGAAAGCATGTGTCGAGCGATATCTGCGTGCTTGCTGATCTTGGTCATAAACATGATTGGGGTCGGCGATCAGTCGGGTTGTTTTGTTCAAATAATAGCCTGCGGGGATCTTTGAGTCATTGTCGTGATTGAGCCAGTTGAAAATGTAGCGGACTCCCAAGAAATTGTTAAGGATCGTCCTGTCGTCAACTTGTCTGAGTGGGACGTTAGCATCATACTGGATATTTTGAATTTGTTGTGCAAATTGTCCCACATATTCATTTTGCAGCGAATAATATGAAGTCAGACCCGTCACGTTGTTGGATAGACTATTATAAAGATGATAGCCCGCACCAAGATCAAAGTTATTACTTGTTGAAGAAACTCGATAACCCTTTTGGGCTGCTGAACTTAGCCCATGGTCTAGTTTTGCATAAGTATACTTTTTGACATTTTGATAGGCACCAATTGGCAGCATTTCATTAGAATAACCTCCGTTGTATGGTGCTTCGAAGTAGATGGCGTTCAGTGAAACATTAGCTAGTACTACCAGTAGCATTAAGCGGTGTGCTTTTGCCGGCTGCTGATAATGGACCAATAACAAAGCTCCCAGACTCACAAACAAAAAGATAAACGGCATTAATATTCTTTCATCACTTTGGAAATAGTAAGTGATGGCGATCACGGCGGAGTAAATTCCTAGTGTAAGCGCAAAGTCTTTGATCAGCCGCGCTGAAAGCTGTTGACAATGTTGAAGCAAAAAGCAAGTGGCTATACCGATAGGCAGACATATTAGCAGCGTCCAGCGATTTGAAGGAGCCATTCCACCGTTAAAAACTGCTCCGAAAAATGGCACTAGTAACATGATGAAGCTCAGAATAAATGTGCTTGCCAGCAATGGATAATGTTTGAAACGGCTAAAGATAAAGACAATTGCGAAAAACGCGATACTTGCAAACCCCAAGGCGGACCAAAAATAAAAATCACGGTTGCCGCCATTAATAAATTGCGATGGGAGAGCCAAGTAATAGTAAAGGGGATAAAGTTTTAGGCCATTAGCGAAGCTGCTGGCTGCCCGGGTAGAATGGAAGACAGCTATGATCTCTGGGACCAGCATAAAGCTTGATGCGAACAGTCCAGTCATTGCGGCAAAAAATAATTTACCTAACGTCT
Organism: uncultured Ligilactobacillus sp.; assembly: GCA_934215475.1. Classification (GTDB taxonomy): domain Bacteria; phylum Bacillota; class Bacilli; order Lactobacillales; family Lactobacillaceae; genus Ligilactobacillus. Next base: position 3,996 of record CAKPZY010000035.1, on the reverse strand, counting down.
TGAAATAATTAAGCTCTTTTCTGTAATACCAAGCGACCCGCAAGATCAAGTAGATCAACGTGCCTAGACCCATGATAAAAGCAAAATAATAATTACTGCATAGCATCCAAATAAAAGCACCAGTTAATGGCCAGGCCGTGCCTCCTTGCAAAATTTTTTCAATGCCTAAGATCAGCAGTGGAAAGATGATAAACGGAGTGGTAAAAAAAGGCTGCGCTTCAGCAGAATACAGTAAAAATGCATTGAACAGATATACCAATGACCCTGCATTAATAACGTTCTTGCTAAATTTAAAATGAGAAGCAAAAAAAACAAATGACAATCCGGCACAATATAATCTTAGAATGATCAAAAATTGATAGACTGTTACAACTTTTGCCACAGGAAAGAGCAGTGTGAGATAGGCAAATACATCTCCCAGCAGATAATACGAATAAACTGAAAAATTATCAGTACCCAGTCCCATTTGAAATGACCACTGAGGCAGTGAGTGGATCTTGCCTGTCAGTAAATTTTCCATAGTGATCCGAAAGTTTTGAAGGAGCGGCAAGTGTTGATTAGCACCGTCTAAACGCCAAATCAAAGAATGCCCTGTGAGTAAATATGTACCGAACATGCACAGTGCAGCGACGATAAAAACCAGTGTATAATCACGATATAAGTTTTTGATTTGCTTGTGCTTGGTAGAAAAATACACAAAAAAACCCCCAATTCATTCCTTAACATTGTACCTTAAAACGGGCCATAACATGTTTGAATTGGGAATTTTTTAATAGATTCTTCTTTTTAAGGATGATTCTTTCAAACCTTATAAGAAATAATTAGCAAAAGCTTTCTGACCTTGGCCAACATTTCGCGGGTCTTCTTAATAAGGAAATTGGTTGTTTTGTTAATGTTCTAATCATCAATACCGTTTTTAAAAATCAAGAATTTGCTAAAGAAGTAATTGATAACTACGACGACCACTTGGTCGATCAATTTAGTCAAATTTTGGTCTACTTTAAGGACGGACACGCCCAGATACATGATCAAGACATCCAAGACCAACGAGAGCCCGCGATAAAAGAAGAAAAGTGCCATTTCACTAAAGAATGCTTGAGCAGTCGTGTATTTCGAACCAAAAACCCACACTTTGTTGGTAATAAATGCAAAAAGGACTGAAAGCAGCCAGGCAATGACATTAGCAGCTTGATAGTTCAGGCCAAGAAGTGTTCCAAAAATATAAAAGACGGCAATATTGATCAAGGTCGTCAGTACTCCAAAAAAAAGGTAGGCAAGAACATGATTGTACTTGTTCCATAATTTTTTGAAATGCATCATTTTTTTTGTTCCTTATAAGTTTTAACTAAATCAGTAGCAAATTTATTCAAGGTTTCTATGTCTTCATCTGAATCTGGTGCTAAATTGATCTTGACGTCAGGTGTGCCTTGAATTGCATGTGCTCTTTTCATGACCTCGCTGAAGTCATCCACAGCTGTGCAGTAGAATTCTTCATAGAAGGTATCACCTGAGCCGGCGACACCATATACTTTACCACTGAGATCAGCTTCTTTTAAATCATCGAAAAAGTCAAGGCCTTCTTCAGGCAACGCACCTTCATCATAAGTATACGGGCAAATCACACAAATATCTGCCTGCTCAAAGTCTTCGATTTCAGCTTGGGAAATTTCAATTTCCTCAATGTCAAACCCGAGATCTTCAAGTTTGTCAGAAACAATGTCTGCTATATCTTCATTATTGCCGGTAATCGTGGCGAAAACAACTTTTGCCGTTGGCATTTCAGGTCCCTCTTTCTAAATTTATGTCAACAGCTATTATAGCAGATTATAAATGAAAATAACTGTTCTGCTGCAATATTTAAACATTAAAATTTATTGGCAATATTTGGTAAGAAGGAGACTGACAGAACAGAGCTGCTGATTTATTTGGTGGGCCCGATAAACATTTCAGGCAGAATAGGCTATAATAACTGTGTATTGAAACTTTTTATAGTTGTTCATATGACTATATTTTGGAAGTTTCGATAGAATTGGAATCTTTTTAAAATAAACATATTGGAGGAAGAATTACATGATTACTTTGAAATCGCCGCGTGAGATCCACGAAATGGCGGAATCAGGTGCAATTTTGGCAGGAATGCATCTCGGGCTTAGAGGCCTGCTTAAACCGGGAATGTCAAGTTTTGATATTGAGGACTTTGCGTTGAATTATTATAAGGAACACAATGCGAAGCCGGAACAGATCGGTTTTGAAGGCTATAAATACGCTACTTGTGTCAGCGTCAATGACGAGATCTGCCATGGATTTCCGCGCAAGGACCTGATCTTAAAGGACGGTGATTTGGTCAAAGTCGATACAGTGGTCAATTATCATGGAGCAATGAGTGATTCTTGTTGGAGTTATGTGATCGGTAAGTCCACTCCTGAAATCGATAAATTGATGGATGTCACAAAAAAATCGCTTTATCTTGGTATCGACCAAGCTCAGGTTGGCAATCGGATCGGAGATATCGGAGCGGCGATCCAGCACTTTACTGAAGATGAGAATGGCTATGGTGATGTTCGGGAATTTATTGGTCACGGAATTGGGCCTTCAATGCACGAGAGCCCCAATGTACCGCATTATGGTGAAGCCGGCCATGGTCTGCGTCTGCGTCCCGGCATGACGATTACGATCGAGCCTATGATCAACATGGGCGGTTGGCAAGCTGTGATGGATGATCCAAATGGTTGGACTGCCCGGACCCAAGATGTAAGTTTATCCTGTCAATATGAGCATACGCTTGCCATTACTAATGATGGACCGAAAATTTTGACTTCTCAAGATCATGATTTTGATGCAAAATATTTGCTATAAAAAATTATACTTGTATAATAATTTTAAGTTAATAATTATATATTAGGCTTTTTACAAACTTTTGGTTCGTTTATTAAGGGCAGTTTGCTTGCTATAATATAAGCGAAACAAGTAGAAATTATGCGCATCACGTTTTAACATTATTACTTATTGTCTATTGAAGAGGAGCGATCAAATGAAAGTAAGAAAAGCTGTCATACCGGCCGCAGGATTAGGTACACGTTTTCTGCCAGCAACAAAAGCCTTGGCCAAAGAAATGTTGCCGATTATTGATAAACCAACAATTCAATACATTGTTGAAGAGGCAAGAAAGTCCGGCATCGAAGATATTTTAGTCGTGACCGGAAAGGGCAAACGGCCGATCGAAGACCATTTTGATTCAGTTCCCGAGTTGGAACAAAACCTGAAAGAAAAAGGGAAGACGCAGTTGTTAAAGCTGGTTGAACAGACGACTGATATCAACTTGTACTTTATTCGACAATCACATCCGCGTGGCCTAGGTGATGCTGTGTTGATGGCAAAAGACTTTGTTGGCGACGAGCCTTTTGTGGTTATGTTAGGCGACGACATCATGCAAGATAAAGTTCCATTAACTAAGCAGTTGATGGACCGCTACGAAGACACTCATGCTTCGACTTTAGCTGTGATGAAGGTCCCACACCAAGAAGTTAATAAATATGGTGTGATCGATCCAGCCGCACAAACACAACCTGGATTATATGATGTAAAAAGCTTTGTCGAAAAACCTTCAGTGGATAAAGCACCATCTGATTTGGCCATCATTGGTCGTTACTTATTGACACCTGAGATTTTCGCAATGCTGGGTACACAAAAACCAGGGGCAGGAAATGAGATCCAGTTAACGGACGCTATCGACCGCTTAAACAAGATCCAACGTGTCTTTGCTCATGAATACAAAGGCGAGCGTTACGATGTTGGCTATAAGTTTGGTTATTTGAAGACATCGATCGAATTTGGCTTGCGGCATCCCGAGGTCAAAGATGAGCTCAAAGCTTATATTAAAGAATTAAGTAAGAGATTGAAGTAACGTAAATAAAATACGAAAAAGGAGTTGGGACAAAACGTTCCATAATCCGATAAAATACCACCATATTTTCCTGTTTTTTGAAAATTTGGTGG
>CAKPZY010000034.1 GCA_934215475.1 uncultured Ligilactobacillus sp. | reverse complement strand
TTCCTGCTCATGGGCCAACACGATCCTTTCTTAAAGAAATTCTATCAAATCGTGTCTACAACTTCATCCTAAGTCCATTATTACGTATGGTAAAGCTTAAAAATTTACTTATCCAAATTTGATAAATATAATATAAACAGATGAAAAATGTTGTCTGAGTTTAATACTTGAAACTTAACAAGAAAAAATCGGAGCATTAGAAATGAATGATGCCAGTGATAAATAGGAGGCAAAATCATGAAGGCAATAGTTAACTCAAACTACGGTGATGCAACCACTTTAAAAAAGAACGAGTTTCCTGATCCCAAACCAAAAGAAGATGAAGTTCTTGTTTCAGTCAGGGGATTTAGCGTAAACCCGATGGACTTAGTCGGACGAACAGGTCATATTGGAGATGTTTTCGGTCTTAAGTGGCAATTACCTGTGATCCTAGGCTGGGATCTTTCGGGAACTATAGTAGGCATTGGCAAAAATGTGGAAGGATTTAAAGTTGGAGATGACGTCTTTGGCGAACTGGATACAGCTCGCCCTGACAAACAAGGAACTTACGCTGAATTAGCCGTTATTAAAGCTGCCAATCTATCTCATATACCGGCTGGGCTTTCATTCGAGGAAGCAGCGGCCTTACCGATCGCTGGTGTGACCGCCTGGGAAGCTATTTATGATAAGCTCAATGTTAAAAAAGGCGATCGGGTATTAATTCAAGGCGGTGCTGGCGGTGTCGGCCATATTGCCCTGCAACTAGCCAAAAATGCAGGGGCCTATGTAGCAGTGACAGCAAGTCAAGAACATCGATCCTTATTGGAAAAACTAGGAGCAGATAAAGTGATCGACTATCACAATGCTTTTGTCGGAGATGTTTTGCACGATTTTGATAAGGCTTTCGATACTGCAGGAGACATTGACGGTGGTCTATCAGTTTTAAAAGCAACTGGTAAACTGATCACAATTAATGGGGGAACCCAGCTAACAGCGGCACAAAAGGATGCTCCACAAAAGCCCGAATTTTTTGCTTCTCACCCTGCACCTGCAGACTTGTCAGCCCTAGGTAAACTAGTGTCAACTGATAAAGTCAGGTTAGTGGTTGCTAATTATCCTTTTACTACCCAAGGGATCCAAGCTGCCCATCAGGAGATAGAAAGCGGCCATACTACAGGAAAGATCGTTATTCATCTGCGTAAAAATAAATAGAAATATATATCAATAAATGACAGAATATGGCACAAATACAGGCTTCCGAAAATTAGGCCAAAAGTCTAACTCCCGGGAGTCCTTTTTTATGGCAAAATATTCTTTTATCTTTTAAAAGCAAAGTTATCCAAGAGTATTTAATTAAACCTGCGCTAAAGAAACTTGAATTAGAGAGCTGGTACACTCCATTTCAACGCTACTGGTATAATAATTCTTCTCCACTGTTTCAGCTCTCAGCATGCATACTTTACTAGGCAACAGTGCTATCATGGTACACTTGACTTGTAACCTTTTTCACATTGTGGAGATGATATTTTGAAGCATAAAGCATTCTTATTGGCGTTAGCTATTTTACTTACTTGCCTGATAACGAGCGGTTGCGGCTTCCCGGGATTAAATGATTCCTCAAAAGGTACGATCAGGATCGCAGCTCAGTCGACCACTGACGGTCAAATTTTGGCAGAGGTCCTCAAAGACATGATCGAACATGACACAAACTATCATGCTTCGATAATCAGTAATTTGGAATCAGGAAATATGACATTTGCTGCGTTGCAGAGACGAGACGCTGACGTCAGTGCCGTGCGGTATACTGGAACAGACCTGGAGACGATCATGAAGAAAAAATATGACCGTTCACAAAGTTCAAAACAAATCAATCATTACGTTTTTAAGTATTTTAAAAAACATTATCAGATGACCTATTTTCCTTCATATGGTTTTGCAAACAGATACGTTTGGTTAGTTACACCGCAATTTGCCAACAAACACGGCTTAAAAAATGTTAGTGGTCTGCAACCCTTAGCTGATAAAATGAATGTTGCGATCGACAGTACCTGGGAACATCGTCAAGGAGACGGTTACCAAGACTTTAAGGAAATTTACGGTTTTGGTTTCGGACACCTCCACACTATGGAATCCGGTTTGTTTTACACAGCTGTTCATAATGGAAGCATGGATGCAGTCTTAGGAGATTCTACTGCAGGAAGAATTAATGCTTACCATCTGCGAATTTTGCAAGATAACCGCAAGTTTTTTCCACCCTATGATTGCAGTATCGCCGCCAATGATTCAGCCTTAAAGAAATACCCAAAGTTAAGACGGGTCCTGCGCATACTGAGTGGTCAGATAAATCTCAAAACGATCCAAAAATTAGATTATCAAGTCGAAAATGGCATGGAAGAGCCTGCCACTATCGCGCAACAATTTGTTGTAGACCGCAACTATTTTAACTGAACAGAGCGAAAAAAATTATTCGAATTATCAAAGATCTACTTGCGAAACAATAAGCATTAAAATCATTAATTCTGGGTAGCATTTTATGAAGCGACGCACCCATATCCGGAGGAAGATCGATCCACAAATATTTTAACGTTACTTAAATCTCATCTGCCAAAGTTCCTTGCAGGTTAAGATCTCACTTTACATAAATGTCAGTAATTTTTATTGACAGTTGTTAAACTTTCCCACGCAGGACTTTGAAAATCGGTCAGGTACCTCACAGCATTCACTGCTCCTTTTTGGTTTAAATGTAGTATCATAAATAATTTTCCGCTATACTGTTATCCAAAGGAGTGTTTTCCATGATATTGACCCGTACTCAAGTAATTCGGACTGCCCTGATCGTTGCGGTCTTCTTGGTTTGCCTGGTGTATCCATCCCAACTTTTTGCTGGAATCGCGGCCCTTTACAAAGTTATCTTACCGTTAGTAATTGGCGGGGCATTTGCTTATTGTATCAACTTGTTATGCGTGCGGCTGGAAAAATATTTTTGGCCAAACACCAAAGCTAATTTTGCTAAAAAACTTCGGCGGCCACTGGCAATTCTCACTTCCTTGGCTTTGATCTTAGTGATCATCGCTGGAGTCTTGTGGCTGATAATCCCACAATTCGTCGCGGCCATTAACAATTTCTTTACCAGTGTGCCAAAGACTTTGGAACAGCTGAATCGCTGGCTTGAACATTCAAATCAAGCGACTGCTTTGACCCAGCAAATAACCGATGCACAGATCGATTGGGATAGTATCAAGGATAAAGTAATGAGCTATGCTTCTAGCGGGATATCAGGCTTGTTATCCAGCTCTGTCTCACTATTTGGCAGCCTTGCTTCCGTATTATTTGATTTTATTTTAGCCTTCATCTTCTCTATCTATTTAGTCAACGGAAAAGAAAAGATTGGCAGCCGTCTTAACCGTGTTGGTAATGCATTTTTGCCTGCCAAAGCGATGAAAAAGAGTCATTATTTCTTGCATGAAACAAACATTGTATTCTCGAGCTTTATTGTTGGTCAAGTTCTCGAAGCTTTCATCTTGGGTACTCTGTGTACATTAGGGATGTTATTATTCCGCTTTCCCAGTGCTGTATCTATCGGTGCACTTATCGGTATGACAGCGTTGGTTCCGATGGTTGGTGCGTTCATTGGAGGCGCGGTCGGCTTCGTGTTGATTGCCGTCATTAACCCGCTCCAAGCCGTGCTGTTTGTGGTCTTTTTAGTTTGCTTGCAACAGCTTGAAGGTAACGTGATCTACCCAAGAGTCGTCGGCGGGTCCATCGGTTTGCCAGGCATTGTGGTCCTGGCAGCTATCACGGTTGGATCTGGCCTCGGTGGTATTGTTGGTATGCTGATCGGTGTACCTATCGCTGCGACCGCATATCGGCTCCTCCATAATGCCACGTTGCGTAAAGAAGCCAGCCGTGTCAGTGAATAAATGTGGCATGTTAATTTTTCAAGACAAGTTGTTTCATTCTGTGTCCACCTGATAACTACGGAAAAAACAATTACACTGAAAATAAATGAAACTTAATTACACGTTCTTTCCCACTCAAAAGAAGGTTGTTGAGCATGGATAAAATTTTTGATGCACATTTTCATATTATTGACCCCAACTATCCATTGGTCTCTAGTAACGGCTTCGTTCCAGATTTCTATACAGTAACTGATTACCAAAAAGATCTGAAAGAAAATGGACTCACAAGCATGGGTGGCGCAGTTGTTTCCGGATCTTTTCAGGGGCATGACCAAGGGTTTCTAATCAATGCCCTTTCACAATTAGGTCCATCTTTCGTCGGGGTAACTCAGTTGCCGACCGATGTTAGTGATAGTGAAATAGAATCTTTAAATGGCTATGGAGTAAGGGCAATTAGATTTCCTATGTATCGAGATCTAACCACATCGTTAGCCGCTATTAGACAGCTAGCACAAAAAGTTTATTCACTTTTCGGTTGGAGAGCCGAATTTTATGTCGATCTAGCCAACATCGACGACCAGCTTGAGAAGTTGCTCTTTTCTCTACCTAAAGTATCCATCGATCACCTAGGAATGGGTAAAATAAGCAGCGATGCCTTAGCTAAGTATGCTGCTGCTGGAATAGCCTTGCGTGTCAGCGGATTTGGAAGGGTGGCCTACAAGAGAGATGAGATTCCTCAAGTGATCTCAAATTTGTACCACGAAAATCCACACTCCCTTATTTTTGGAACTGATTTTCCTGGAACTAGGACAAAACATAGGTTTTCAAGTACCGATATTAGTTTGATCAAACAGGCTTTAGACAACAACCAAACATCGATTGATAGGGTTTTGTATCAAAATGGCGCAGCTTGGTATTTGAAGAAATAACAAGAAAAAGCCTAGGTCAATACCCTGTTAAAGAGATATTGCCCTAGGTTTTTTATTCACCAATGTAACCTATTTTAATTGTTCTAAGGCAGAACAGATAAAATCAGCGTACTCTCTAGTGGATAAAGGTTTCTTATCCCCTGTCATCAAATCAGCCGTGACATTTTGACCCGTGATTGCCTTGGCTACAGCTTGCTTGACCAATTCCGCTGGTTGTGACCAGCCGATATAATTTAACATCATCACCCCAGATAAGATCAATGAGGTTGGATTGGCTTGATTTTTGCCGGCTAATTGCGGGGCAGTACCATGAGTCGCTTCAAAAAGAGCGCGATTTGTTTCATAATTAATATTTGCTCCTGGTGAGATCCCAATGCCGCCGACTTGGGCGGCTAGTGCGTCTGAAATGTAATCACCATTCAGGTTAGTTGTGGCAACGATCCCAAACTTTTGGGGGTTCAACAAGGCTTGCTGGAAGAAATTGTCGGTGATCACGTCATCCAAGATGATTTTTCCGGCAGCTTTTGCTTGTTTTAAAGCGTCCTGAGCTTCGGTTGTTCCTTGTTTTTCCTCTATTTGTGCAAATTGATCCATTGTAAATACTCGATCAGCGTATTGCTTTTGAGCAACGTCATAGCCCCAGTTTCTAAATGAGCCTTCGGTTTTTTTCAAAATATTTCCTTTATGCACTAAGGTGACCCTTTTTTCACCATTGGCAAGTGCATAATCAATGGCGCTTTTGACCAAACGAGAAGTTCCGTCCTTTGAAATGGGCTTTAGTGCAAAATTAGTGCTCTTCGGAAAAGGAACTTTTGAAGCCAGTTTATTTTCTTTTAGCAGCTGCAAAAGTTTAGCAGCCCCTTCGCTCCCACTTTCAAATTCGATGCCCGCATAAAGATCTTCAGTATTTTCACGGAAAACAGTGGCACGCATCCGTTCAGGATGTTTTGTTGGAGTTTTAACTCCTTTAAAAAATTCGATTGGTCGAACACAAGCGTAAAGATCTAATTTTTGGCGTAAAGTAACGTTTAGCGAAGTATGGCCCTCTCCTATCGGGGTTTGTAGCGGGCCTTTAATGCCGGCTGGATACTTTTTTAAAGTGGCTAACGTTTTTTGGGGAAGCCATTCACCAGTTTGCTTGTAAGCCTTCTCGCCCGCTAATAAAGGCAGCCACTTAATACTTTTTTCATTGGCATAAGCTGCCTTGACAGCGGCATCAATAACTTGCCTGGTAGCCGCAGAAACTTCAGGTCCAATACCATCGCCTTCAATATAAGGGATCCCCATTTTGTCTGCCTGCTTGAAATTTTCTTTGGTCATACTTATTCACCTCCGTATTAATGGCCACTTAACCAACTTAAGTCGAGACTGTGATCTCGCCTAATTTCCGGATCAATTTCATATTTTCACTATAATCAACGGGACAAACAATAATATTAATATCCTGACTAGCTAAAGCCTTTTTAATACTGTTTGTCAGATCCTTTCTGCTAGTGACTAAATGTGCTTGTGCACCAAAAGCTTGGGCATACTTAAGAAAATCAGGGTTATCAAAATCTACCTGTGAATGATGCCCGAGTTGCATATCCATCTTCCATTTGATAAGGCCATAAGATTTATCGACCCACAACAGCACAGTGAACGGCACGCGATAGCGGGCGGCGGTTTCCAATTCTTGTGAGTTCATCATAAAACCGCCATCGCCCATCACAGCCAGAATGTTCTTATCCGGTTTGGCTAACTTCGCTCCGATCGCTCCTGGCAGCGTCCATGACATAGTCGATAAACCATTATCGATCAAAATACTATTGGGCGTATACGCCTGGTAAAGCCTAGCCATCCACATTTTCAAAGCACCTGTATCTACTAAAACGATGCTATCATCATCCGCAGCCTTTCTGGTCGCAGTTACCACCTGCTGGGGCGTCAGTGGAACCTTGCCTTCTTTTTTTCCGGCAACCAATTCGTTATCTATTTTATCCTTGATGTCGGCCGTAATAGGCGCCGAGTGATATCCTTGGAGTTTATGCTTTAATAACTCCACGCTATCGCTGATATCCGCTACGATGTTAACCGCTGTTGCATAGTGACGGTCGGTATCTACCGGAAAAGTATTGAGATGGATAATTTTTTTATCCGCCTTGGGATTTATTTTTTGCGGGTCAAACTCAGACAATTCATAGCCGATAGCTAAAATTACGTCAGCCTGGTCAAAAGCAAAATTCTCGTAGTCATGCTCCATAAATCCGACGACACCTAAGGAAAGCTCACTCCGGTCATCTAAAGCTCCTTTACCCATAAAAGTCGTGGCTGCAGGGATCTGCGTTTGGTCGATCAGTTCGCGGACTGTATTTGAGGCATGATCACGGATCACACCCATCCCCACTAACATTATTGGGTGTTTTGCCTGTTGGACAAGCTGAGCAGCCTTACTAATATCAGCTTTATTAGGTTCACTTTTAGCTTTTGTAGCATGAAAATTATCAATTTCTTCAGAAACTTCTTGTGCTTCAATGTCTTGCGGCAATCCGATATACGCTGCTCCTGGACGGGAATTGCCATCCAAGGCCTTATTAAAAGCTTTATTGACGATTTCAGCTATTTCGTTGGGCGAGTATATGTTCTCGGCCCACTTGGTGATCGGTTTAAACATCGCACGCAGATCGATCACCTGGTGGGATTCCTTGTGTATTCGGTTTAGTCCACCCTGGGCTGTGATTGCGATCAACGGAGTAGAATTTGTTTGCGCGTCAGCCACACCTAACAAAAGATTGATGGCACCCGGGCCCAATGTCGCAGCGGTGATCCCTGGCTGCCCGGTCAAACGGCCATAAACATCCGCCATAAACGAGGCACCCTGTTCATGTCTGACTAGAATAAACTTGATCTGAGCAGATCGATTTAAGGCATCGACCAATTCTATATTTTCTTCGCCAGGTATACCAAAAACATATTTCACGTGCCTTTTTTCCAAGATTTGGACTATCTTTTCAGCCGCATTCATCAAATATACCTCCTAGAGTTGCCGTTATAAATACTTTAAATATCGGTTAAATCTATGCTTAAACAATATTGTTCAGACACCCATCTGTCAAATATTCAACTCAAACATACATTTAGATAATGTCACATGGATCTATAACCAGGTAACATGACAGCTTTTTATAAAAAATGCTATAATTCTAGCAAAATTAGTATAGTCACATGAAGGCAAACTTAAAAGCCTTTTATTTACAGGTTCCAACCGTTGGAATAGCATGACTTCGCTCCTGTATAAAAACCAATAGTGCTATCACGCAAAGCAAATTCCTGACTGTCAGTTTTTTTCTTTTAATGGAGTGAAAATAATATATGGATAAATTTATCTTTTTAGTTGCGGCTGGCTTCATAGCTGGTATCTTGCAGTCTATAGCAGGCTTGGCATCATTAGCCTCTTATCCAGCACTATTGTTAGCTGGCGTCTCCCCTGTGATTGCAAATGTTACAAATACCACCTCTCTGATTTTTTCTGGGATCGGGGCGACTTTATCTTCATTAAAAGATCTTCGCGGCCACCGGAAAAAATTATTGCAATTTATCTTATTGTCACTGATCGGCAGCATCATAGGTAGTGTCTTGCTATTGATTGCCCCCGCCTCGTCTTTTGAAAAGGTAGTTCCATTCTTCATCTTAGTAGCTGGCATACTTTTGCTTGTTTCAAATAGGCAAAAAGGTGATCCAATTAAAAATATCCAGAACACGCAAAAAGCCGCCAATAAACCTCGCTGGATCATATATCTAAATATGGTGCTTATCGTTTTTGTTAGTGTTTATGTGGGCTATTTTGGAGCCGCTGGGGGAGTCCTTTTTCTTGCCATACTTTCATTTATTACTGATGATAATTTTATAGTTGTCAATGCAATGAAAAACGTGATCACGTTAGTCGGAAATCTGACCGCAACTATTATTTTCATCTTCAAATCTCATATTGCCTGGCTCTTCGTTATCCCGCTAGCCATTGGTCTGTTCATTGGCGGTTACGTTGGACCAATAATTGTCCGGCGCGTCAACATCCATCTACTCCGGGTCTTGATTTTCCTACTTGCATTGGGACTAGCCGTTTACTTATTCATAACTGCCTATTTTTAAACAATAATTTATTGTTGTTATGCCAGAATGGATAAAGGTGAAACGCTTCTGCTTAAAAACCAAAAATTCACGCTTCCATTAAAAAGGTCCATTAAAAAAGAGCAGTTCTTTGCGAACTGCTCTTTTTACATAGATCAAAAATAAAATTATTTCCACCGCTGTCCTGCTTATTCGGGATCCATAACCATAGATGCTGCCTTCTTTTTGTCGTTTTCTAGTACCTGGTCAACGTAGCCCTCAACGTCGAATGTATTTGAAAACTCTGCCAAATGAACCAAGTTGCACAAAAAATTATGGGTTGTTGCTTCATAATTATGCTTCTTGCCTAACTGATAGATATAACCATTGATATAATCAACTTCAGTTTCTCGCCCTTTACTTAAATCTTGATACATTGATGGAAAATGCAGCGGGTTGGCCGTTTGACTGACCCACAAGATCTGCTGCCATTCTTCCTCCCGACTATTTAGCAAGGCGATTCCGGCCCGTTCACACACATCATAAGCCTCATTCACTAATTGAAGTGATAGATCATGGACAGCCGGTGCTTGGATAAATTCACCCATCCGGATCCTAAACATCGTACATAGGGTATTAACAACAGAGTTAAACACTACTTTGGCCATTAAAGTTCCCGCAAAGTTGGTAGTTAATTGTGGATTCATACCGGCCTTTGCAAAATCTTGGATGATTTCTGCCGTTTTTTCATCAGGCTTTTATGTTTCATTGGCAAGATTGGTTGAACCAGTTCCTTTCGGACCGATAAAATCAACATCTCCCGCTTTATTCAACACCGTGCCCATCATGGCTGTTCCGCCAATAACACGCTTTGCTGGAAAATACCTATTAATTTTTTCGATATGGCCCATGCCATTCATACAAGTAAGTACGTATTGCCTACCATTAAAGAAGGGAGCGCATCGTTGCAAGAGATTGGCTAACATGTATTGCTTGGTAAACACGATCAAAACATCCGCGTCACCTCGGTATTCTTCCGGATAATAAACATCGATCGGAACAAGCTGGCGATTCTGACCGTCTCTTGAAACATAAACCCCTTCTTGCTCTCGGATAGTTTCAACTTGTTGGTCCCAGGTGTCGATGAAATCGACCTTAAAACCAGCATTTTGCAACAATATCCCATATCTCAAACCCATTGCTCCGGTTCCTAAAACTGCATACCTCATTATTATCTTCCTCTCCATATTCAACTGAAAAATTTGCAAATCATCATAAAGGGTTTTGACCTTCTATAACATCTAAGAATATTGATCTCAATCGGACCGTCATTTTTTGTTTGCTTAATACCAGGTTTCATAAGACCTCACCAACCTTTCATGAATATAGACTTTAAAAAAAGAAATGCTGCTTTCATAGAATATACTAAAAAAGCCCTTAACCTCTATCATAATTTGATAGAAATTAAGGGCGTCTGGGCGCTGTACCACCTTTGTTTGTTTTTATATAAAAAACCTCTCGCGTACGGCAAAATTGCGATACGTTCACACAATAATGGGTGTACCCAATGTTGTTTAATAATCAAATGACTTTCACAACACAGCATAGAGATGATCATTATCAATTTTAATGAATCGCTTCGCACCAACCAACGACTCTCTGCTCACGCCAAAAGATAAAATTCCCCTTACAGCTTTAATCATATTCTAATTGTTACCAATTTAACGCTTAAAACGACAAGTGTCAATAAAAATATGAAATAATTATATCCAGAAAGCTAAACACCGGCTCGGTTTAATCTGGGAATACTGTCGGCTACTGGTCCATTTCGAATCTTGTAGTCTGTTATTTATTAGGGATTCTTTGTGTTGGCGATCCATTCATACTTCTGACGACCTCTGTGATAAAAGGATGTAATAATTGGATAAAAGTACTATTCAATATCTGTATTTTAATGTGTATTAGAAAGAGAGCTAAGAATACTGTCCCGAATAGTTATTACATTATCTTTTTTATTGGATGCTTTATTAGAAAAAAGGATCACATATTCAGAATTAGCGCGTGAAAATGAATTAGTAGTACTGAACCCTCCCAAAAAACCATTATTAAATATTCTGTTTGCCAGAACATAAAACCTCAAACCATAATGAGAGGTGCTTTGAGGGGTAAACATTAAGTGTTCAGAATATGGCGAGATCAGTTTCCCATTAAGCAGGGCCTGATCAAACAAGTACATATCTTTAGCTGTCATATAAACACTTCCAGCACCAAAAAGTAAATTGAAATTTGGCAGTGGTACGACCTGTTTTCCATCAGCTGCATATCCAATCGCAGATTGCGGTAGGCGATAAAAATTTTCTCCGCCAAAACCAGCATCACGAATACCTGAAGGTAACAAGACGTGCACTTCTAAATATTTCTGCAAAGACTGATGACTAACTTTTTGAACCAAATTGGCTAAAACAATATAATTAGCATCGGAATAGTTCCAGGTACCCGGTTGCCGGTTTATCCCATTAAGCATAATTTGGAGTAATAAAGCCGGCGTAGTTTGGGTAAACCAATCTTTCTGAATGCTTTGTTTCAGTCCGCTCAATCCTGACGTATGCGCAAGCAAATTTTTAAGCTTAATTTTGTTTCCGTTAGGAAAATTGGCATAATATCTGCCAATCGGTGCGTTGATATCCAATTTACCAGCTTGGGCCAATTGCAGGATAGCAGTCGCTACTAATGCTTTTTCTAGCGAAGCAATTAAATATAAAGTATGCGGATCATTGGGGACATTATTTTTGACATTCGCTTGGCCATAGCCTTTTTCTAAAATTATGTGCCCATTGTCAGCTATCAATACATTGCCCGTAAAGTGCCGTTTTTGCAAGTACTTATCAATAGAAGAAGCATGATTTATGACGCCTGGGCTGCTCAGAACTCTGCCGCTATTTGCTTTTTGTTTCTTCTTCAATTTACGAGTTCTATTTTTTTGCATGCTTATCGTTTGTTCATTGGTCTGTGAAGCTTCCCTATTTATCCACTTATTTGCTGCAAAGTAAATCAGAACTAAGAATGTTATTGTAAAAATTAATGCCAAAAAAATGTTGATCTTTTTTTGATTCATTTTTTCACCTCAAACGATGGAGAAAAATATTACTTTATTATCTGCTTCATTGCAGTAAATAATTATCCAATTGTTGACCATGGAGCCTTTGCCATTTCAACGAATAAAACTGAGAATTAATATGGTAATTCATTGCTTTGTTTGGCAGTGACATGAATGGTCTCACGTATGAGTCTAAAAGTAACCATCCTTTCCATCCAAAATGGATCGTGTCATTCATAAAGTACTTTTGCTGCCCATCGTGCGAAAAATCTGCAATGTCAGTAAATCCTTGGCTGCGCAGCTGATAATTTATTTTTTGGTCAAAACGCTCAAGCATAGCTGACGATAATCCCGTATACTCTGCCCATTTCTGATTGACAGGCGGAATAACAAATAAAACGCGAACATGATCTTTAGCAAGTTGTGCCAACACCAATTGAAAATCGCGATATTCCGGGGAAGATTCATAATTCAGCTTTTTTTGTTTATTCTGTAATCGTTGGTAACTGTGTACCAGCCGCTGCGTCCAAAAATGATTACCTATTCCAAATTTGTTATTAGTCGTACGCATTTTCCCCTGTGCATCTGCTAAGTCAGTTAATTCATGAAAGTCATACTTTGCCGGCAGCTTTGCTCCTGCTTTATTGACTAACGTCCTGCGATTACGCAAACGGATCAAGGAAAATAATTCTTCTTCGTGGCGCAATTCATTAGACTTAAGTCTTAAATAAACCCTTTGTATTTTATTTATCTTCTGCCCTGCTGCAACTTCTAATAAACACTGTTCGATCACCTTATTAGTATGCGATGCAGGCATATCCAATAAGCGTTGCGCAGCAAATCTGTCCATTTGATCGTTATGAGCGTGCTCCAACCAAGTGACTGATTGTATATTAGAGTAATACAAATCAAAGCCATCCGGATCTATGCCTTGAGGCACAAACCACTGCGGTGAGATCACGAACACAGCTTTTTTATCTTTGATGTCAGAGTTAATGCCTTGCATCCCCCAAAATTGAGAAAGTGATTGTGACCCACGAGCTCCCAGCAAAAATGGCTGATAGCCGCGCTGGTAATGATGAGCTAAGACGACTGGGTTAAAGGAATCTATTCGTGACCATTCTGAAGATCCAAAAAAAGGAACATAATCGCTTTTAAAGGCCTGCTGCTTAAGCTGTGTCCCTTTAAAGACGTTAGCGGACTGAGACAATGACGCAACATACAATTTACCTTTGTCTGCAAAATTGATTTTAAAGGGGAACGAGAAAAATCCAAATAAAATTACAAATGCCGCAACGATCGGCCCAAAAATTTGCAATAATTTCTTCTTATTATTCATGCTTGCAGATCAGAAACTTTCGCTATAATTTTGTTCGGTGTATTCCATTCATTTCTGTCCAATTCTGAAATCGGTACATCAACATCAAATTCCGACTGGAGTTCTAATAACAATTGCACAGTCCCCATTGAATCTAGCAGCCCGTTAGTAAACAAATCGACATCTTTATTTTTTTCTACTTCATCCGAACCTGTTAAATCTTTCAGTATAGTCATAATTTTTTCATTCATTTCCATAACCTCTATCTTTTTAAGGGGATAAATTCCACTTCACAATAAGTTAACTGAAAAATAATTGATTTAAGAAACCAGAAAATATCAAAAAACTAAAACATACCAGGTTAAAAGTGATAGCAATTGCACAACATTTAGTCACACGGTTGCTTGGAATATCAGAACGATGTTTTTTCTTGAATCTTTGCCACCAATCACAAATGATCATTGCACTGGCATGGAAAAGACCATAAACAATATAATACCAGGTCAAGCCATGCCAAAAGCCCATTATTATAAATAAGGTTAGATACCCCGCATTAGCCGTTACCACCTGGCTTTTAAAAACCTTTTTCTTCATTAATGTAAATACAAGGCGCATATAAATGTAATCGCGGAACCAAAAAGATAAAGTCATATGCCAACGTTGCCAGAATTCCTTGATATTGGCAGAAATAAACGGTCGATTAAAGTTGTCCGGTGTTTTTATTCCCATTAAATAACTAGTACCGATTGCAAAAAGACTATACCCAGCAAAATCAAAGAACAAATACATCGCATAAACATACATATATGCTAAGAGATACCAAGACAGCCCTCTCTGAAATAAAGCCTCTTTTGACACCATCGGTAACAAAAATGAACCAAAAAAATAAGCAAGCAGAAATTTATACAAAAAACCAAGCATTATCTTCCAAATACCCTTATCCAGCATTTTAACGTACTCTTTTTGAGCCGGAACGGTTTGGTAATCTTTGACGAATCGCCGATAACGGTCGATCGGTCCAGAAGAAATCGTAGGGAAGAACAGTAAAAAATGCAATATTTTATTGAACGAGAATTCTTTGATCATTCCATCTCTGATTTCCATTAACATTCCTACGACTTTAAAAGTAATATAACTAATACCCAAAAATCCCAGCAAAGAATTATGTCCATTATTAATTGCAGGAGTAACTTTAACTATCACTAGCGGCAAAATAGACAATATGACTGCAGCATAAATCATCCACGCATAATTATATTTGATCCGCAAACTTAAATATATTCTGATCAATACTGTTTCAAAAACTATATATGCACACAAGGCCACGGCTTGCGAACTATGCGTTCCATCAAAGGCCAAAAACAAAAAAATTAATGAAAATATGTTCTCATACCATCTAAATCTTTTTCCAAAATATAAACCCACTATGATAAGTATCAGCCCCAACCCCAACGCTATAAAATAACTTGGGTTTTCATATGGTTGTAAATTTGGCATTAACTAGTGACCCCTCTCATCATCAGTGTTTTTCGGTCAACTTTCCCATTTGAGGTCAACGGCAAAGATGTTGTAAAAATAAACCGAGCAGGGATCATATAATCCATCGTGGTGTCAGCCAGTGCTTTTTTTAGTTCCAGTCCCTCATGGAATTGGTTTTGCGGAATATTACCATCTTGCAAAACTACATACGCCGCCAAACGTTGGATCTGACCATCTACTGTGTATTCAGGAATTGTGACTGCTTGCCTTATTTCTGGCAACTGTTGTAAATGATGATCAACATCTTCCAGTTCAATTCGATAGCCGTGCAATTTAACTTGAAAATCTTTGCGCCCATGATAAAAAATAAGTCCATTAGTTTCAATGCGACCCAAATCTCCGGTTTTATATGCAAAACGATCATTCATGAACTTAAAAACATTTGCTGTTTTTTGCGGTTCATTCACATAGCCTTTGGATACACCAGGACCTAAGATGACGATCTCACCCATTTCCCCGGCGGGATCCAACTGATCATTTTGATCTAATAATAAGACATCTGTGCCTGGCGCTGCGTACCCTATAGGCAATCGTGAATGTTCTTGTAAAATTTTGTCCGAAATTTCAATGCTTGTTTTGGCAACGGTAGTTTCTGTTGGACCATAGGTATTGTATATGTGGGCATTGGGAAAACGATTTTTCACTTGCTTGGCTATGTGCGGCAGCAATTCCTCACCGCAAAAAATTATTTGCTTCAGTCCAGGTAAAGTTTCTTGCGAAAATTTCTGACTCAGCATGCAAACTTCCATAAAAGAGGGAGTTGAGATCCATTCATTAATTTCGAGCTTGGGTAAAACCGCGAAAAGTTCTTTAAAGTCAGTGGCGGTTTCCTTTGGGAGAGCCACCATTTTACGACCCGCAAACAAGCTGGGATAAATAGCCATAACTGATAAATCAAATGAAAATAGCGGTTGGACAAGGCAATTTTCATGCGCTGTTAAACCAAAACCACTGTTCATCCAGTTAACAAAGTCCAATAAATTATCATGGGTGATTTGAACGCCCTTCGGTGATCCAGTAGTACCTGATGTAAAAATAATATAAAAGCAATCATTAGCAGTAACAAAATGATCAATTTTGGAGAATTGATGTGTCCGCTGAAAGATCGTGTTAACCATTTGTCTATCCAATATGCCTGGCATCGAAACAGTCTCTGGCAATTTTTCTAAAGCGATACAGAAACAGGCTTTAGATTTTTTTTCAATGTCACATAACCTTTTTGCGGGAGAGCCTGCATCTACAGGAATATAAGGATGACCGGCTTTAGCAACACCAAGAAAACTGGCCAACATTGCAAAATCCTGCCCTCCAAAAACAATGATCGGTGCCTTGTCAGGAAGCCCCTGTTGCACTAAGTAATTAGCCAAATTATCTGAATAATCTCGCAGCTGCAGATAGGTATATTGCTTTCCTAAATAATCATAAACAGGTTGTTCAGGTTTTTTTTGGCCCAACGATCTATTCGTGCTAATATATTTTCTCTCTTATCCACTAATACCACTTCCAACAATATTTTTTAGAATTCGTTATAAATGAATTTAGGTTGTCCCACTCCGCTGTAGCTATACAAATACATAACACCCAAAAATATTATTAAGTATAAGGCGGTCTTAAAAATAAAATGAGTTATATCAGACTGCCACATTTTTTTTAAAAATATTTTCACATTTTATCACCCATTTCCAGCTGATCGATAAGTCATTATAGTCTCTATTTAGTTTGACCAATCACAAATCCGTTTCACCTTATCAATAAATTAACGAACTTTACTATTTATGGTCAATTTATCTAATAATTAAGAATTAAGGTTTGATATACACGGGATTTTGATACAAAAAAATAGGTAACAAGTGGTTTGAATTAACCATGTTACCTAGAAAAAAATTCGTTCATTTGGATGAATAAATACAACGTTTGTATTTGACCAGCGAATCTGGACAGCTCATAAATATATACATCATTGTTAGCGGCAAAATTTTATGTTCTTTCGTGGCCACGGTGGATCGGCGAATTGACAACTTGGAGAACCTGTAAAACTGTATAAATCAGTGAGCGTTTCTTTCGATAAGCAATATACTTAGGCACCCATTTAGAGACATATTTTGCTTTGTATTCCCGCAATCCTTGAAAGCCATATAGTTTGTAACCATATTCGTAAATCATATGAGAAATACGTTCTTCAAGAAAACTAAAATGTGAAATACCTACCCCTGCCAAAGGTGCCATACCAAAATTAAAGGATGTATAGCCCTCGGTCCTGGCACTCTCAAAAAAGTTGACCAGAAGAAAGTCCATTATACCTGAAGGTGCATCTTTCCTGGAACGCATTAAATCGATCGAAATAATTTTAGTATTGCCTTGTGGCATGACAGACGCAAACGAAATGATCTCTCCCTTATGATCATAAACTACAGCAACTGGAGCCCGGTTGAGGTAATCTGGTACAAAATATCCAAGAGAAAAACCCTTTTCAGTTTCTTTACCCAGCCATTCGTCTGAAACTTGATGAAGTTCTCTCATAATTTCTGGTGAAAATGGTGGTTGCAAGAGCTTAAACTTATATCCTTCACGCTTGAATTTATTGACCAGGGCTCTTTCTCCCCGCATCTTTTTGCCGTTCATGGTGAATGTAGTTAAATCTACAAACCCTTCTTCACCATTCTTAAAGAAATCAAAACCCCATTCATGTAATTGCATTGTCAGTGCTCTACTTGCTTCATAAAAAATAAGCGTAAAATCCTCCCGATCTGCATCATCCATAAATTGGGCCAACCCTGCTTGTAAATAAGCCTGATTTCCAAAGGGCTCACCTAAAACGATCAATTTGTCAGCTTTTTTCCTGAAAAGAAAGATCAGCTGGTCTTTACCATCAGCTTGATAAACATACATTTGTTTATCACGTATAAAACCTAGATGAGAGATTTCGTTCCCACCAAATTGTGCAATAACATTACCAATGCGGTTAAAATCTAAGGCTTGTTGTATTTTGGAATGAGTATCTTTTGAAAAATAACGTAAAAATACGAACAATATGACTGCGGCTAATATTAAACCGAAAAAACCTCCCAACCATACTTTTTGAGAAGGAAAGAAAAGGAAATGAGGGACCGTAAAATTATGATGGGTGTTGGGACGATTCAAGACACCGACTATCCCATAAGTCACAAAAGTGACGATATAAATTGCAATCGTCCACGATACCAAACCCCAGGATGGAGCCATACGCTCGCGGTAATATGCTCCCCAAGAAACCCACGTCAGTAATAAAACACAAAACAGGAATAAAATGAAAGACCATGAAAATTCACCATAAATCAGCAGCCATCTCAAAGTATTCAAAATGGCAATTACAAGCACGATAATGGTTAAACTGAAGGCCTTTTTAACTCTGGCAGCTGTTCCAACCCCAGCAGCGATGAGAACAAAAGCCATTAGAATACTGTTGATTTGGTTTAAAAAGAAAAATGTATAGGGATATATGCTAATAAAATATTTGTTTGATGCGGCAAAGTTTGGAATAACAGAACTTACTAACATCGCTATACCAGAACCAAATAAAAAGCCAGTCAACAAAAACTGCGCTGTTCTTTGGATAATATTTTGCGGGATCTCCTGGAAATATTTGTTAAAACGTTCCCCCATATTATTAATTGCTAAATGTCAAATTAAGTTAGAAATTCTTGCAGTTGTTCATTTGTAATATGATTCATGAAGGCCTCCAGGG
>CAKPZY010000033.1 GCA_934215475.1 uncultured Ligilactobacillus sp. | reverse complement strand
GAACACAGCAGTTAAGCTTCGTTACGCCAAGAGTAGTTGGGGGATCGCCCCCTGTGAGGGTAGGTAGTTGCCGCGCAAGTTTGAATCATTCTCTTTTGGAGGATGATTTTTTTGTATAATGAGATAAAAAATTTTAGAAAATACATAATTAAAATTTACTGAGCATATTCTCTTTTCTGGTGGAAAATAAAATTGTAAGTTACAATTATAAACGTAAAAACCTAGAAGCGGAGGAAACTTATGAAAAATAGAAGAGAGTTAAAAAAAGAAGCCAAAGGTCTTTTGAGAGGGCACTGGGGTAAGGCGATCGGTCTCAATATCTTACAGATCGTACCCCTTGTATTGGGATTGTTATTTGTTGGAGGAATGGTTGCTGTAATTTCACAAGCTGCAGCTAACGGCTATTTGGGTAATTTTCCCCATGATTTTAATGCAGGAATTGAATCGGGAGGAAATTACTTCGGTAATATATTTGCCGCTTTGTTACAGACGCTTTTGATGGTGGGTGTTAATTACACCATCCTTGATTGGTTAAGGACGAGGGATTCAAATTTTAGTGTTGTCCGTGGTATTTTTGCGGCTTTTACCAGAAGAGATTTTCTGTCAGTTGTTGTTTTGTGGATCATCCAGACATTATTCATTTTCTTTTGGTCGCTTTTATTTGTTATCCCAGGTATCATTAAACGGTATTCTTATTCCCAAACCTATTATATTTATAAAGATATTGCGGATCATGGCGGGGATGATGACTTAAATTATTTGGATTATGTTACCAAAAGCCGGCAGTTAATGTCAGGTCATAAGTTTGAACTGTTTGTTTTACAACTAAGCTTTTTAGGTTGGGACATTTTGGCGTTGCTGACATTGGGTATTGGTGAGATCTGGTTGATCCCTTACAAAAACACTACCTATATGGCATATTATCGTGCTTTGGCAGGGAGCCAATATGATCCGGATTCGTCAGACACACCGGACGATGCTTATTTTGAAGCATAATATCTTTTCATTAACACAAATTTGCCCAAACCACAGGTCTTTCAGCAAAACTGATGTAAACTGGCGGTTTGGGTTTTTTAGTGAGATAAAAAGGCAAAAAATTAATTTGCCAAATCAAGGTGAAATGGCTAATCTATTAATTAAGGATAAAATTTGTTAAAGGTGGGCGAACATGGATAAAAATGCTGTTTTGCATACTACACAAGGGGCCATGACTTTTGAAACTGGGATCAATGCTCTTACTATTCGTTTAAAAAGTAAGCATGCTGATGTTTCTAGAGTTGAGCTTTTATATAGCGACTTCGACACTACAACAACAAAGGATGGCAGTTGGCTTCCGGAAGTTGTTCCAATGAAAATAATTTTAAAAAGTTCTGCCACAGATTATTGGGGAGTAACAGTCCAATTGCCCAAAACGAGAAGATTAAAGTATGCTTTTCATTTAATTGCCAGCAGCGGAGAAGAGTACATATATGATTCACATAAGATAGAAATTTATACAGCAGAAAGTTTGCTGCACTATGCACCCTTTATCTTACCTTATTCTTATCCGAATGAGGCTTTCAAAAAACCAGCGTGGGCCCAAAATGCCGTCTGGTACCATATTTTAATTGATCGTTTTGCCAATGGCAATCCTCAAAGTGATCCGCACGATGTCGTGGAATGGGACAGCGAAGATCCGACGAACACCAATTTCTTTGGCGGAGATCTCCAAGGTATCAGCGACCACTTGGATCATTTTGCCAAACTTGGAGTCAATGGTTTGATTTTGAGTCCCATTTTTCCCGCGTTTTCAAATCACAAATATGATGCTACCGATTTATACAGCATCGATCCGTCATTTGGTTCGAAAGAGACATTTAAAAAGCTAGTTGAGGAAGCACATCAACAGGGGATGCATGTTGTTTTAGAAATTGTTTTAGATCATGTAATGGACTTTTCCCTTCAGTGGCAAGATGTTAAGCAAAAGGGTAACAGTTCTAAATTTTTTGACTGGTTTCTGATCGATTCTGATTCCTTAGAATACGCCGGCTCAAATGACCCAGCTTCTTCACCGGATATTTCCTACCGTGTTCATGGATCTGATCCTCACCAGCCAAAACTTAATTTCCTGAATGAAAGTGTGCGTAAGTATCTGGTTGCGGTTGCTAAATATTGGGTAACCAATTTTGATATTGATGGACTAAAGATCATGGATCCAGAAGACATGGAAAAGACTTTCTTGGAAGAACTGCACCAGAAGCTGCACCAATTAAAGCCAACGTTTTGTTTAATGAGCACTACCAACAGTTTCACCCCAGCATTGGTCGCTGAGTCGGGTTTAGATGTATTGATCAATACAGATGCTGCACAAATTATTCTTGATTATTTTGCAGGCAGAAGAATCAGCGCTTCTGAAATGATCACTGAATTAAATGATAACATTATGAAATATCCCGGTGAACTGCAAACATCTGCGATCATACAATTTGACGGTCCCAATTCCTCACGCTTACTGGCTTTGTGTCAAGACGACGAAGAATTGACCCGTTTGTTGCTGGCATTTGTTTATTTACAGCCGGCATCTCCAAGTTTGTATTATGGAACTGAATTTGGCTTAAAAGGTGGTCAGGTCCCAGCTAACAGAGAATGTATGCCTTGGAAAGCAAGCAAACAAAATCAGGAGATGTTCCGTTTCATTAAACTTTTGGGAGAATTGAGAGCAAAATATGAACTGGTTCTGAATGAGGGAACGCTAGAGTGGGGGCAAATGAGCAATAAAAAAGATTTCTTGAGTTTTACGCGCTTTTCTAATGGTAAACGTATTTTTGCAATCTTCAACCTCGGTTATGGTAGTATTAAATTTATTTTTCCGCCAAAATCAAGCTTGATTTTGAGTCAAAATCTGGTCAAAGAACAAAACAGAATTGGCCACAACGGCTTTGCGATCGTTGAAGCTGGATAAAGATGCATGAATGAGCTTAATAAAAAAGCACCCGCAAAATGCGGATGCTTTTATTCTATTATGGATGGATATACGTATATGCACCGGCATTAGAGATGGTCTGGATATTAGGACCATCTGGACTTGAAAACCCCATGCCGCCTTGTGAGATCGTAATAACATTCCCACTGACACTTTCTACATAGGCAACGTGACCAGCGTATCCGTCTGCAGTCCATTGTCCACCAACCGATTGACCGGGATGAAAGACTACCAGAGAACCCGCTGTTGGCTGATTATTGACTGTAAAGCCTTGACTACGAGCGGTTGAATCCCAAACTCCGCCGTTGCCCCAGTAATTACCAGCCCAACTAGCACGTGTTTTTGCATAGTATGTGCATTGTCCCCATGCATAGGTATTCCCGGCAGGTGAATAACCATTTCCATGTGCGGTAGGAGGAGTCGCTGGCTGCTTGGGAACAGTAGGTGAAACAGGTTGCTTTGGCTGAGATGGCTGAGTCGTCGTATCAGTCGGAGTTGTTTCTTTGCCTGTGTTACCAGCAGGTGTGGTAGGTGTCTTAGCCTGGCCATTACTATTTTGCTGCCCATCAGCTTGCTTAGGAGCTGCGGGAGTTTGTGGACTAGGCTTGTTATTAGCTTGTCCTGCATTATCCGCTGGAGCAGTGACTTTTTTAGTAGGATCATTGACTGTTAAAGCTTGCCCAACTTGTAAAGTGGAATCTTGCAATGCATTTGCCTCACGTAAAGATTCTACGGACACTCCATATTGATCGGCGATAGTATAAAGCGAATCGCCTGCATTAACCTTATAAGTAGTGTGGTTAGCTGAAATCTTAGGCTCGACTTTGCTGTGTTCCTGGTTTGTATCAGATTGAGGCGTCGACTTGGCATCAGATGGCTGAATATCAGGCGTTTTCTCTGGCGCTGTCTTAACAGGTGCAGATGCCTCTGCTGGCTTTTGCGTATCTGTTTCCTTTGGTACAGCAGGTTGTACGCTAGGTGTACTCCCAGAAGCCGGGGTCTTCGACGTGGAGGCCGGTGCACTAGCCGTTGGCTTTTGTGTTGCGGTTGAAGCTGGTGCTTTCGTTAAAGTACCATTTACTTTAAGTGCTTGACCAGGAGTGATCACCGTTGTCCCTAAATCATTTAATGAGCGAATTTGGTCCGCTGAAGTCTGATATTTCTGAGCGATCGACCACAGTGAATCTCCAGCTTTTACTTGATATGTAGAAGTAGAAGCGGGTGATTGTTTACTCAACTGCGGTCTTGTTTTAACAGGTGCAGGAGCATGATCTGTTGATTTTGCACTCTTATCAGGGATTTGGATGGTTGAACCTGAATAAATTAAATGAGAATGCGAGTCAATATGGTTCAGTTCTTCGATCGACTTGATCGAGATCCCATATTTTTGGGAAAGCCCCCAAACAGTATCGCGGGCACTCACCTTATGCGCTGTGTTTGCTGAGACTGATGTCCCGCCGGCTAAGAATAAACCAGCTACACCAACAGTTCCAAGCATCAGTGTTTGTGTCTTTTGTTCCAAGTATTGTCACTCCCAATCTTTTTTGTCTATTTACTTATTCATAACTGGTTGAACTTATTTTACAGCATTTACCTCGAAGTGCAAGAAATAAATTTACATGCAATTCGAAATGAATGTATCTCTTACTCGATACACAGTCATTGTAACTCATCTTTAATCAAATAAAAACTACAAAGCTTATAGCTAAATTTATGTTACATGACAGTGGTATAAATTTACCTTTTATTGTCGAGATTGATGGGAGTAAAAGTGGTTTATGGTTTTATAAAATTATAAATAATGAAAAAAAGCCACCCGTTTCCGGATGACTTTTCTTGTTTTATTTTACTGATTATCTTACACGAACTGCGAATGATGGTTGGAAATATTGTGTTTGACCAACCTTAACGCCTTCGCCTGGTTGTGGGGCATGGATAAAGCTGCCGCCGCCCAATGCGATAGCTACATGGTATGAACTGCCACGGCTACCCCAGAAGTATAAGTCGCCAGCTTGTGCTTGGTTGACTGGAATCTGGGTACCAGCATTTTCCTGTGCTGAAGTAACTCGTGGAAGCTGCTTGCCAAAATGTGCAAAGACATATTGTACAAACCCTGAACAATCAAAACCGGTACCAGGATTTGAACCGCCCCACACATAAGGTGTGCCTTTGAATGATTGTGCATAAGAGGTTACTGAGCCATAAGAAGCACTTCCTGTATTATTACTTGGAGCAGCAGGTTTTGGCTGGGCATTGTTGTTCGAAGGTGCTGGTGTAGGTGTAGTTGAACGAGCAGGTGTCGAATTTTGTGTTGGAGCCTGACTTTGACTAGCAGCTGGTTTGGCTGCTGGGGCTGTTTTTTGCACTGGTTTGGCATTTTGATTATTCGCTTTTGCCGGTGCGACAGGAGCCTTAGCCGGATCATTGATCGTTAATGTTTGGCCTGCAATCAAAGCTGGGCTATTCAAGGCATTAGCGGAACGAATTGAGTTAACTGAAACGCCGAACTTTTCTGCTATGGTATATAAAGAATCTCCCGCCTGAACTTTATAACTTGTATGGTTAGCAGAAACCTGCGGAGTTGCTGCTTTAGGCTGAGGAGCTTTAGGTTGAGCAACTGGCTGAGCTGGTGTTTTGACAGGCTCGGCAACAGCATTACCAACAACTTTCAAGGACTGGCCTGGTTGGATCAGTGATGAATCCAAGCCGTTTAATGAAAGAAGTTTTTGAACGGAAGTCTTATGTGCCTTTGCAATACCCCACAGCGAGTCGCCAGCTTTTACAGAATATGTAGAAGTGTTGGCTGTTGGTTTTGCTGCGTTCGTCTTAGCGGGAGCTGCTTTGGCTTCTTTGCTAGGTATCTGTACTTCTTGACCTGGATAGATCAAATTAGAAGTTGCGCTAATATGATTGAGTTGCTCAATCGATTGAACAGAAACTCCGTATTTTTGAGAAATATCCCAAACTGTGTCATGGTTGACAATTTTGTGCGTTGTGTTAGCTGAAACACTATTAGTACCGGCAAGGAACAACCCAGCAGCACCGATAGTACCTACCAACAATGATTTTGTTGAATGTTTCAAATTTACTTCACTCCTGATCGAATTTTTTTATTTTTGTTTTCTACAACTGAATAACTATATTGTAGCGCGTGATTATTGCATTCCAGTTCAAATGAGATTACAATTTCTGTCAACATGTAATAAAAGGCTTATACTGATTGATAGTATAGTCATGAATAGATTTCTTTAAATTTTCGACCCGCCTGAAATTGTGAAAAATTATATATAAAATAGTAAATTTTTTCGTTAGTCGGGGGTCTAGAACTTATATGCACTCTTTACATTACAGAAAAGTTACACATTACTTAAGGCTTTAAGGTTTGCAAAGTTGATTATTATAGTTGTTTAGCTGCCTTTACCTGTCGTAAAAGTCATTTAGATGTTTTATGTAAATGTTTTTGGAAATTAGCAGGTTGTGCCCTAAATAAGCAGAAAAGCAAAAAGGTTACAACATTCCAATATACAAAAAATTAAAATGCTCATGTCATCCAACAAAAAGCTTATTTTGCTTGGACATATTAATGATTGGCCAATGAAATATGCTATAATGAAACCCTTGGCAGGGGCAAAAAAGCATCCGTTGACATTTAAGTAGCACTTGGCTATTTATTGTCGGCGACTGCTTTTTGTTTTACTATGAATTTGACAGCAGCAAATTAAAACCCGTTAGTATAGAGGAGGAAACTTTCCTTGAACCAAATTGCCAAAATTATTCAAATGATCAAAGCAGACCCGCAAAACAGTGAATACACCAGGAGAGGGATCGCTCCTTTATTTTTGGCTAGTCCAGATGCCAGGATCCTCGTTGTTGGACAAGCACCTGGCAGAGTAGCAGAAAAAACACGTTTGACTTGGAATGACCGCAGCGGGGACCTGTTAAGAGATTGGATGGGGGTTTCACGGGACCAATTTTATCATTCAGGTTTGATTGGAATTATCCCGATGGATTTTTATTTTCCTGGCACGGGTAAAGGCGGCGACCTCCCGCCGCGAATTGGGTTTGCTGATAAATGGCATGGGCCGTTACGGCTGACCATGCCCAAAATTGAATTAACGATCCTAGTTGGAAGTTATGCCTGTCGCTATTACTTAAATCTAAAGAAGAGCACACGATTAGCAGATGCGATCCATGCTTATCAGAATTATCTTCCTGATTATTTTCCCTTAGTTCATCCATCACCGAGGAATAGACGGTGGCTTAAAAATAATCCGTGGTTTGAAGAACAGGTTATTCCGGATCTGCAAAATCGTGTACAGACAATTTTGGAAAAATAAATTAATCATCGCCCAAAGCTTTTTGATAAGTCCGATAGGTCACAGCGTCAAAGCATACAAAGATCACATGACACTTTGGTTCAAAGTCTTTGACAGTTTTAATGGCGATCTGAACAGCTTTGTTTAGAGGAAAACCATAGATGCCAGTGCTTATAGATGGAAAAGCAATACTTTGGCAGTAGTGATCTTGTGCTTGAATAAGGCACTGGCGGTAACAACTAGCCAGTAAACTAGCTTCGCCGTGGTTACCATTACGCCAGACCGGGCCAGGGGTATGAATAATATATTTAGCGGGTAAATTAAAACCAGGAGTTGTTTTGGCTTGACCGGTTTTACAGCCGTTTAATTTGCGGCAGGCAATATCCAGTTGCGGTCCCGCAGCTCGGTGGATGGCACCGTCAACACCGCCGCCTCCACGCAAACCTGTGTTAGCAGCATTAACGATGGCGTCTACTTTTTGCTGAGTAATGTCCCCTTGAATCACTGAAATTCGGTTCAAATTATTCACTTCTTTCTTTTGACATTAATCTCAGTATAGCGAGCTGACTTTTGAAAGACAAAAAAGTTGCCGCAAGCAGCTGGTATAAGTTTAAAGGCTGCTAGTGGCAAACATTCAAAAAATATTTTTGCAAAAAATTGTAATGTTATGTTTGAATAGAAAAAACCGTGGGCTTCGGTTGAAACAGTCACGGCTTTTTTGTATTCAAATTATTTTTCATTTGTTACGGATAAATTTAGGTGCTCGACGCTTTTTAGTACCATAAATCCCAAGATCACTTCTATTGGGAACATAATCAAATTCTTAGGACCTCGCACTGCAAGAAGTGCGACCCAAGGAGCGTGGTACAAAACGTGGATCCAAAGGGTATTGAAAAAAATGTTGGTGATCAATATTTGAACAGCTTCATAAGCTGCTAAACGTTGCCAACTCAACTTATGATCGTGCAAGAACATTCCTGCGATCATGCCGGCAATAAAGGCAGTCAGTGTATAGCCGATGAAAAATTGAGCGCCGGTCGCGAGAATGGTATTGGCAATCAGGTCAAACAAGATCTTAGTCACTCCACCCAACCAGGGCCCTAGAAAATAGCCGATCAAAATGGTTGCAATAAAACCAAAACTAAATTTGACCAATGAATCCGAGCCGACTGACAACTTTGCCAAAACGACATTCAAAGCTATCAAAAAGGCTGCTAAAGTCATAGTCCTAGTTGTTAGCTTAGGACTTCTCCAAGAAAGCATCGTCATAATAAACATCTCCCTGTAAATTATTCGACTTCACACTTTTAAAGTGCCAAGCCTGTTTAAGGGGGAGACAAGCACCTTGAATTTTCATTTTTGGTGAATGCGGAAAAATAGCGCGGACTCATGACGGAAGTCCTTCTGCCGGTGTTCACATTCCGTTCCACCGGCCCTTAACGTTATCGTTCCTACCCCTAACTGTTAAAATATACCACAGTGCTTGTGAAAATAGAAGTCACATTTACTGAAAACACCTTAAGAATCTTGCGAAAACCTTTAATAGCAACCTTTTTATAGCTAAGTAATTTGGGCAAAAAATGAAAAGAATTGAAAAGCACAGGATTATTTATGAGCTGTGCTAATTTTTTGTTTCAATGTGGCACTTCCGTATAATGATGCTTCAATAACTGTAATGAAGAAACTGACTGGCCAATCTGTTAGAAAACTTAGGTAAAGCCCAAGCCACACCCCAAGCAGAACGAAAACAAAACTTAAGGCGATCATTTTATTCAAGGAATGAACGAAATATTTGGCTGCCTGAGCGGGAATAGTAAGCAGGACAAAGATCAGCAGAGCACCGATGATCTGAGCCGTAATGCTGATGGTCAAAGCCAAGAGTAGTAAAAAAATAATGGAGATCAGCTGGTTAAAGCGCTGGTTGTACTCGGCGCCCTGAGCATCAAAGGAATTGTAAGCTAAGGGACGAAATAGAAAAGCAACAATGATCAGCAACAAGATGCTCAGCAAAACTAATGTCATCACATTTGTACGGTCGATCCCGACGATACTTCCAAACAAGATACTTGTTGCATAGTTGGATTGATTTTGCGAGAGTGACAAGAAGAGTATCCCCAACCCGAGAAACAGGCCAGAGAAAACACTGATCGAGGCCTCGCGCCGCCCAACTTTTTCACCTGACAGTCCAATCAATAAACCGCTGGCACATGTGAAAAGGAGCATCCCAAATAAAGGAGCGATTCCGACAAACACGCCAAACGAGGCGCCTGAAAAGCCAATTTCGGACAGGGTGTGAGTAAAAAAAGAAGTTTGGCGTGCTACGACGAAGACTCCCATATAAGCACATATCAAGGCAATAAAAATGCCGGCAATGAAAGCATAGCGCATAAAGTTGTATTGGAGCATTAGTGAGCAGCCTCCTTTTTAGTCATGGTGGAAGTGTGATCATGCAAATTTAGTTCGTAATCACAGTATTTTTCGATCAGCTCCGGGTCATGAGTAATAAAAACGACCGTTAAACCATTTTCACGCACGAATTTTTTCAGCAACTTCAAAAAGAAATTTTTTGAGTCTCCATCTAGGCTCGCAGTTGCTTCGTCGAGGATCAGCAACTGTGGATCAGCACACAAAGCTTGAGCTAAGTACGCTCTTTGCCTTTCCCCCCCTGAGGCGTGTCCAAGCGGTTCATCAGCAATTTTAGTGAGCCTCGTTGATACTAAAACATTTTGCAGTTTCTCCTTCATTTTTTTCGTCTTCCATGGCAGCAGACGTTTTTTGAGTCCGAAGGCAACAAAGTCGCGAATGCATAGGGAGTAATCGTCATCGACATTGCGTAATTGCGGCACATACTGGATTTTGGAGCGGTTGATCGCGAAATGTGCGTGCTGTGTGTGGTGATGCTCCAAATCTTCCAATAAATGTTTGATGAGAGTAGATTTACCGACGCCGTTTTCCCCGGTGATACAGGTCAATTTATTTCGAGGAATCGAAAAATTTAAATTAGAAAATAATTGGCGTTCAGGAATATTTAAATCTAGGTGTGTAACTCTTAGAATATTTGTCATATGATCAGTACTCGCTTTTTTAAGTATTGTTATTGGTTACAAGTTTTCTGAAAAATTAGTTAATTGAACCAATTTATTGATTTACTTGCTATATGCTACCGGTTATAAATGCCCCTGTCAAGCTGTTAAACGGTGATAAGTGGAACCATTACTATTTACAAAAAACGGCTAGCATAAATGTCTGCAGGTGAAACGCAAAATAATTACTATTTAGTCATTCGTAAAATATTTTTTGCAACTTTTATTGCTAACTAGAATTTTTAATTTATACTTGTAAATGGTGGTTCGTAAACATCCCACCTAAAAAAACTAGGAGGTTTTTCATCGTGGAAAAAACAAAAAATACTCTTTCTGACTTAACAAAAGCGGCTTTGGTAGCCGCGGTGTACGTGGTTTTGACAGTGGCCTTTATCCCCTGGGCGTTCGGGCCGATTCAGTTACGCTTGTCGGAAATGCTGAATAACTTGGTAGTTTTCAACAAGCGTTACATTTGGGCGCTAACTCTAGGGTGTCTTATTGCCAATCTCTGGTCATCAATGGGCGTTGTAGATGTTATTTTCGGGACGCTCGGTACACTAGTGATGACGACATTGAGTTGGCTTTTAAGCCGCTACACTAATTCATTGCCGCTTAAATTAACGATCTCAGTCGTAATTTGTACGCTGATGACATGGAGCGTAGCTTTGGAATTGCATATTGTCAGTCAATTTCCGTTTTGGTGGACTTATCTGACGGTTGGTATTGGTGAGTTTTTGGCGATGACGCTTGGTGCAGTTGTATGTTATCTTATTTCAAAACGGTTCGATTTGTCAGCCTAAGTTTAATGTTTTATAGTGACTGGAGAAGATATGCTGGAAGGAGGCTAAAAATGACTTTTGAAAAGATTTTGCCTGCTTTGAAAGCTGGTAGAAAAGCAGTTCGTGCGAGTTGGACAAGCGGCGAAGAGTATATTTTCGTTGTGAGCGGCGATGTTAGAAACGGAGAGACCATTAACCCATATTTTTTGATCAGAACCAAAGAAGAGCCGGCCTTGTCGCAATTCATGCCAAATTCTTGCGATGTTTTAGCGGATGATTGGGAGTTGGTCGATTAATGGCAGGTTCTTTGAAACTTAGCAATCAAAATGTAGTGATTACCGGTGTTGCATCCGGGATCGGTGCAACTCAAGCCAGTTTATTTTTGGAAAATGGTGCACAGGTGTGGGGCTGTGACATTCAGGAAACAGGTTTGGTTCAAAAATTATCGGCCAAGTATCCTGAAAGGTTTTTCTTTGCACACTGTGACGTTAGAAGTGGCAAGGCTTTAAAAGAATTTGCTCACCAAGCACTGGTAAGTATGAAGCGAGTCGATATTCTGTTAAACACGGCAGGGATCTTGGATGGATACAAACCAAGCTTAGAGACAAGTGAAGCCCAGTGGGATGACGTAATGGACACGAATTTAAAAAGCATGTTTCGCCTAACTAACCATCTTTTACCTAGTATGCTGGAACATAATCATGGTGTGATCGTTAATATGGCTTCGATTGCAGGTATAGTAGCTGGGGGAGGCGGAGCTGTCTACACTGCAGCTAAGCATGCGATCGTCGGCTACACAAAACAGTTAGACTATGACTATGCGAGTCATGGTATTCGTGCCAATTGTATTGCCCCTGGCGCCATTAAGACGCCAATGAACAAGGCAGATTTTGCAGGTGATGCGGCTATGGCCAAAAAAGTAGCCCAAGAAACGCCGGCATCACGTTGGGCCAAACCAGAAGAAGTCGCGGATCTGACATTATTTCTGGCCTCGGCCAAAGCCGATTACATTCACGGAGCTGTTATTCCGATCGATGGCGGTTGGATCGAAAAATAGAAATAATTGTCGTTAGGAAAGAATCAGCTTAGCCAAAAGAAATTAGTAGGATAAATAAATGTTATTCGAATAGCTATTTGAATAAAAAATAACTGTCAGTATCACTAGCGGAATTTGGCTAGCACGACTGGCAGTTTTTTGCTGGAGATTCATTTACTTGCATTCCATTCGGCTTTGAACTCAGATAAAAAATTCAGCATGGCTTGCTGACGATTTTCTGCGATCCGCCGAGCACTAGGCGTATTTAATCTGTCCTTGATCTTAAGCAGCTTTTCGTAAAAATGATTAATGATCGTTTCATTGTTTAAATTGCGATATTCTTCTTTGGTCATAGATGTGCGGGGCTTGATGCGCGGATCATAAATTTTTTCAGCATGATGACCTCCAAAATAGATGGCTCGAGTAATTCCAATCGCACCAATTGCATCTAACCAATCGGCATCCTGGACGATTTTTCCCTCCAGCGGCAACTCAGAGGTTTTACCATCAAGAGTATGGGCAAAAGACATGTTTTGGATAATAAATAATATCTCTTGTCGTTGTTTAGCTGGTATTTCGATCTCGGACAGATACTCTTGCAAGTGATTTAGCGCGGCGTGCGGATCAGCGACTAATTTGTCATCGATGACGTCATGTAAGTAAGCAGCTGCCAAAGTTACCAGCAGATCGGCGTTTTCTTTTGCACTTAGCTTCCGTGCCATGCCTACTACCCGCCTGATATGGTCGAAACCATGGCCAGTCCGATCCGTGGTCATTCGCGCATGGGAATATTCGGCGATTTTTTCTAACTGTTTTTCGCGATCCATTAATGTCATATCTCCTTACTGTTTCGATCTTTCAACTGAATTTGAGCTAGTATAACACACAAAATACGTACGTCAAACCACGTTTCACTGGTTTTACTTACTTTTTTGAATACTGGAAAATATGAAGTTGCTAAGGATATCAATGACATACGGGGTGAAAAAGGCATCCGCTGCATGGGGGCAACTTTTGAATTTATACAAGGAAACTTCTTGGCCAATGGCTTCTAAAAAAGAACAGAATTGTTCACTTTCAACAAAATCGATTGTTTGATCATTTTCACCATGCATTAACAAAAATGGCGGGATCTTTCGTTTACTTTTCAGTTCTGGCAAACGGGGTGAATTGTCTTCCGCAAACTTGCCAGAGATACAGATACAAGAGCGGAAGTTCACTGGTAAAGTATGGGCATCTTCGGATGAGTATTTTTGCTGGCCAATACTCAAAACAGCCCCAGCAGCAGTGTAGCCTCCAGTACCCTCCCCCATGGCAATTATGCGATTAGGATCCAACGAGTATTTCCACGCGTGCAGCATTAAAAAACGCGCGGCGGAGTTGAAATGCATAATTTTATCGATTGGGTCACTTTCAGAGCCTTCAGGGTCTAACAAGGCGATGGCATACCCTTTGGCCGTGAATTGGAGTAGGGCACTTAAACGATTTTTGTTACTTAGTGAATCTTCAGCATACAAAATAACTGGATAATGAGGTGCTTGTTTTTGGCCTTGGTTAGGCGGAACGCATAGAGTCAACGACAGTTTTTTTTGTGGATCGTAAAAGTAGCCGAGGTTTGTCCAAATTTGGGCGAATTGCTGACCTACAGGCTCTTCTAATTCATAATGATTTTTATTCTCTGGCAAATAAATGACCCCCTTGGGAAAGTAGTGATACTACCTATATTATGTTACCCTAATCTTGCCTGGAAAGGTTGTATTTCGCGGATAAATAAATTAAACTGTAATAAGTGCGTGAAACATTGTGACAGTTCGTTTTTGTTTCACAAGAAAGGGCGAAAAGTGCTCAGATGATACCTGAAAAATTTTATGCTGGACTGGAAAAAAAGAATATTACTTTGACAACTGAACAGAAGCAGCAGTTTGGAAAATACTATCGGCTGCTTGTCGAGTGGAATCAAAAAGTTAATTTAACTGCGATTACGGAAGAAAATGACGTTTATTTGAAACATTTTTATGATTCCCTGATCCCGGCTTTTTATTTACGAAAATTGCGCGAAGAGTCATTGGAGTTATGTGACGTGGGGGCGGGCGCAGGTTTTCCATCCTTGCCGCTTAAAATTGTCTTTCCTGCTATGCGGGTCACCATCGTTGATTCTTTAAATAAACGGATCAAATTTTTAGAAACTTTGGTCGCTGCCTTGGGCTTAAAAGATGTTAGGCTCGTACATTCGAGGGCTGAAGATTTTGGAATGCGTAAAAGTTCCGCGCGTGAAAGCTTTGACCTTGTTACGGCTCGTGCGGTCGCAAATTTGCCGGTTTTGTCAGAATTTTGCTTGCCGTTGACGAAAGTTGGCGGACAATTTATAGCTTTGAAGGCACAAAAGGCCGAGCAGGAATTAAAGAACGCCACTTACGCTATTCAAACACTTGGCGGAAAGTTAGGCGCGGATATACAGACAGAGTTACCTGAAGACGGGGAGTCGCGTCATATCATAATAATCGACAAAGAAAAGCATACCCCGAAAAAGTATCCACGCAAAGCAGGCACACCAGCCAAGGATCCGTTGCTAAAACAAAAATTTAATTAACGATATGATCGAGGAGGCCAGTTATGGCATTTTCACTTTTTGGGAAAAATAAACAAGCAAGAGAAAAACAGCAGGGAGATGAGGTCGTTTCGATCCCGTTGACTGCAGTGATTGCCAATCATTTCCAACCACGGCAAATCTTCTCACAGGAAAGTATCAGTGAATTGGCTGAAACGATCGATCAGCATGGACTGTTACAACCAATCATTTTACGAGAATATGAACCAAAAAAATATGAGATCATCGCAGGAGAAAGGCGTTTCAAGGCTGTGGAGTCACTAAAATGGTCTGAGATCCCTGCAATCGTGCGTGAAATGTCTGATAATGAAGCAGCCTCGATGGCAGTGATCGAGAACTTGCAGCGCGAGAGTCTGACGGCTATTGAAGAAGCGCAGGCATATAAACAACTGATGAGTTTAAACGGTTTGACCCAGGGACAACTGGGAGAAGCAATCGGGAAGAGCCAATCATTTGTAGCTAATAAGATGCGTTTGTTGAAGCTTTCCGAACCTGTCAAACAGGCCGTTTTGGAACGAAAACTGTCTGAAAGGCATGGCCGGGCATTGCTCAATCTTGATGAAAAAAGTCAAGAAGCAGTGGTGGAACAGGTTGAAAAAAATGGCTTATCCGTTAAGGCAACAGAAGAGCTAGTACAAGAGAAGCTGCATCCGCATACCAAGGCAAAAAGACGCCGCGTGCAAACCACAGGGAGATCGAAAAATACCAGGGTGGCTTTAAATACGATCAAAAAGTCGGTCAAGATGGTCCAAGACGCAGGGATCGCGGTTAGAACGAGCGAAGAAGAGATCAGTGGTTTTCACCGGGTTATTATCGATATCCCTGCAGATGATAGAAACGATAAAAATAAGAAAAGTAATTAGGAGGTAATCGTTGCGATGGGAGTAGTTATTGCGTTAGCGAACCAAAAAGGCGGTGTTGGCAAGACCACAACGGCGATCAATTTAGGCGCAGGCTTGGCTAAAAAAGGTCAAAAAGTGCTTTTGATCGACTTGGATGCGCAAGGGAACGCAACCAGTGGTTTGGGTGTCAGGAAATCTGCGATCAAAGAGGATATTTATGATGTCCTCGTCAACGAAACACCAGTGGAAGATGTTATCATTCACACTGATACGCCTAACCTCGATCTTATTCCCGCAACGATCCAGTTATCGGGTGCGGAGATCGAATTAACTTCTCAAATGGCGCGGGAAAAGCGTCTGGCAGATTCTATTTTGCCAATCGTGGACGATTACGACTTCACGCTCATCGATTGCCCACCTTCTCTGGGTTTGCTGACGATTAATGCTTTCACAACTTGTGATAGTATTTTGATCCCAGTCCAAAGCGAATACTACGCCTTGGAAGGCTTGAGTCAGTTGATGAATACAGTTCATTTGGTGCAAAAGCATTTTAATCCCAATTTGAACGTCGAAGGTGTCCTCTTGACGATGTATGATGCGCGGACTAATCTCGGTAATCAGGTGGTCCAGGAAGTTAAAAAGTATTTTAAAGACAAGGTCTACCATACGATCATCCCGCGCAGTGTCCGCTTATCAGAGGCGCCTAGCCACGGAATGTCGATCATTGATTATGACCCAAATTCTAAGGGTGCATGGAAGTACATGGCTTTGACAAAGGAGGTTTTGGCTGCTCATGGCGAATAAAAAGAAAAATTCAAAGGGATTAGGTCGCGGGATCGAGGCTTTGTTCGAGGACTTTTCCGAAGAAGCTTCAGAAAATGAAACGGTCAACGAGATCGCCTTGACTGAGATCCGCCCTAATCCTTATCAGCCCCGAAAAAATTTTGACGAAAAAGGTTTAACGGAGTTAGCAGATTCAATCAAGAAAAGCGGAGTTTTCCAACCAATAATCATCAGAAAATCAAGCGTTAAAGGATATGAGATCATTGCTGGTGAACGACGTTTTCGAGCTTCTAAGATCGCGGGTAAAAAGACTATTCCAGCTATTGTACGTGAAGTTGACGAAGAACGGATGATGGAGATCGCGGTCTTGGAGAATTTGCAAAGAGAAGACCTGAATCCCGTCGAAGAAGCAGAGGCCTATAATACTTTGATGAATAAATTGAGTTTGACTCAAACTCAGGTTTCGGAACGTTTAGGCAAGTCGCGGCCATATATTGCGAACTACTTACGTTTGCTAAGTTTGCCAGCGGAAGTTAAGAGCATGATCAGAGAGCAAAAGTTGTCTATGGGTCAAGCCCGTACTCTTTTGTCGTTAAAGAATAAAAAAAGGGTTTTGAACTTAGCCAAAAAGGCGGTCGAGCAAAAACTCACCGTGCGTCAATTAGAAACCACAGTGGCCTCCATGAACGGCGAACTGAAGAAAAAAGTTAAGCCAAAACACAGGCCAGTTTCTCCTTTTCTTAAGGAAAGTGCAGAGCGCCTGGGTGAAAAATTTGGTACGAAGGTCGCCATTAAGAACAATGAGAAGTCCGGCAAAGGTCGAATTGAGATCAGTTATCTATCCAATGAGGATCTGAACAGGATTTTGGACGTTTTGAATATTCACTTAGATTAAGCAGGTGAGACAATGTATGATCTACATGATTTTGTTGAAATGAAAAAACCGCATCCGTGCGGAACAAACCGGTGGGAAATAATTCGCATGGGAGCAGACATCAAGATCAAGTGTACGGGTTGCGGACGCTTAGTGATGTTATCGCGCCGGGAATTTGAACACCGGATGAAAAAAGTCTTAGAGAAATGATTTTATCAGAAACTGTTAAGCAAATTTTGAAGAAGAAAGAGTGAAATAGTTCATGGCATTAACAGCAGGGATCGTTGGCTTACCAAACGTGGGCAAGTCAACATTATTTAATGCAATTACCAAGGCTGGCGCAGAAATGGCTAACTATCCGTTTGCAACGATCGATCCGAACGTCGGAATGGTTGAGGTGCCTGATAGCAGGTTGAAAAGGATCGACGAGATCGAACCGGCCAAGAAAATTATTCATACGACCTTTGAATTCACTGATATTGCCGGCATCGTTAAGGGTGCTAGTAAAGGCGAAGGGTTAGGCAATAAATTTTTGGAAAATATTCGCCAAGTTGACGCGATCGTCCACGTTGTCCGCGCTTTTGAAGATGAGAATGTCACACATGTTTCCAACAAGATCGCACCGTTAGATGACATCGATACGATCAATTTAGAGCTTGTTTTGGCAGACTTGGAAGCTGTTAACAAACGCTATGCTAAAGTAGAAAAAGTTGCCAGAACGACCAAGGATAAAAGTGCAGTTGCAGAATTCAACGTATTGGAAAAGATCAAACCAGTCTTAGAAGCAGGCAAATCCGTGCGCACCATTGACTTTAATGAAGATGAGCAAAAAATAGTTAAAGGACTGTTCTTACTCACAGCCAAGCCGGTTTTATATGTCGCTAATATCGCAGAAGAAGATATGGCTGATCCTGACAAAAGCAAGTATTACCAAGAGGTCAAAAAGTTTGCGGCCAGCGAAGGATCGGAAGCTTTAGCCGTTTGTGCCCAAACAGAAGAAGAAATTGCGGAACTAGATGAGAGCGACCGGCAAGACTTTTTGGAAGCTGAAGGCGTTGAGGAATCCGGCCTGGATCGCTTGATCAAGGCTTCGTATAAGTTGCTGGGACTGGCAACCTTCTTCACAGCCGGCGGTAAAGAAACGCGGGCCTGGACTTTCAAAAAGGGAATGAAAGCCCCACAAGTAGCTGGGATCATTCATTCTGATTTTGAACGAGGATTTATTCGCGCAGAGACTGTATCATTTACTGATTTAGACAAATACGGGAGTTTGCAGGCTGTCAGAGAAGCTGGAAAGTTACGTCTGGAAGGCAAGGATTACCAAGTTCAAGATGGAGATATAATTGAGTTTAGGTTCAATGTTTAAAAAAGGCAAGAGTAATAGGACAATTCTGGGTGATAAATTTTTGGGGTTGGAATTTGCTTCAGCTAGTCAAAGATTTGCTTAGTAATTACTCGACTATGAGGTAATGGGAGGACTTTCCTTTGAAAGAAGACAAGGTTAGAGAAAAAAATGCAAAAGCAGCGCGTAAGCAGGCACAGCATCAAAAAAACGCCGAGCATGTGGAAGTAACCGCGCGTGATGGGGATTATGCCGGCTTAACAAAACGAAATGAAGACTTTTTGTTCCACTTGAATAAGAGTCTAGATGAATATAACTACGATCCAGAGAAGAAAGCAGAAGTTTTGGACAACATTTATCGGGAATTGTTGGACAAACAAAAAAGCGGCGTGACTGCTACAAAATTATATGGAACAGTTTCGGAATATACCGAAAAGATCATCCAAGGTCAAAATAAAAAATCCGATGTTAGAAGTACCAAGTCTCTTTTTTGGCTAATGGCTTTAGACAATGGATTGGTAATGTTTGTGGTGTTCTGTGTGTTATACGCTGTGGTTGGTTTCTTTGATCATTCAGGCAAAGCTGTTAACGGCGGCTGGATCACCTTGTTAGGGACCTCATTTATCGCCGGGATAAGTTTGGCATTTTTCTATACCATGATGGATCCAAGAAGAGCCACTACTTCTGGCCACAAATTATTGCGCGGGCTCTTTTTGACTCTGGAATTGGTTGTGATCTGG
Source organism: uncultured Ligilactobacillus sp. (assembly GCA_934215475.1). Classification (GTDB taxonomy): domain Bacteria; phylum Bacillota; class Bacilli; order Lactobacillales; family Lactobacillaceae; genus Ligilactobacillus. Next base: position 536 of record CAKPZY010000033.1, on the reverse strand, counting down.
ATGGCAGCATTTGGTGTGATCGGCCTTATTCCAGTTAAGTATAACGCTACGCTGGATCCAGTCATGTACATCATTTTGGGGGCTGTTGCATTTGGTATCCGTTACTATTTGAAGAGAAAATTGAATTTCCCCAAAATTGGTCGAGATATTCGCAAAAGATAAGTTTAACGCACGGCACAAATAAAGAACGTGTAGCATTAGTGCTATTTATCGACCCTGTTCTAGCAGCAGGGTCTTTTTTTGTGTACTTTGTCAAAAATGATAATAACAAACCGCAAATCATGGATGTTCAGCGTGCACTTACATTTGTTAAATGGAGCTTCTATGGGGGAAAAGTGGAACATTTGGTCATTCCTTTGATAGGCGAAGTAATGTTGGACACTGGAGAATGTGATAAAAGAAAGGGAAAGTAATGCGGGATACTTGGATATCTGCTAAAAGAAAGGGAAAGTAATGTGAGATACTGGAGTGCACGGTCACTGCCAATCAAATGGCTTTCTTCAGTTATGTTACCGTCATGAGACATTCACACCGGG
>CAKPZY010000032.1 GCA_934215475.1 uncultured Ligilactobacillus sp. | reverse complement strand
AAAATTGGCTGCAGAAATCAAATATCGATTTCTGCAGCCAATTTTCTATCTAAACACTAGTTTTGTCCCAGCCCCTACGTTTACTGTTGTTAAGTATATAATTTCATCAGATTTATGCGAAGATAAGTCAAACTTTGAGGAAGGAGCGTCCCAGATTCTTTAAGATAACTAACCGGAGTGTTTTTTTAACAATCTATTTTTAGGACGTCGGTAAGTAAAACCCTCTCCAGCAGCTTCGTTGACACTAAAAGTAGTCATAAATGCCAACGGGTCGATCGATGATACGATCTCTTTTAGTTCGTGTAATTCACTAGGAGCCACTGCAATGTAGAGAGTTGGCCGGGAGTCCTTGGAATAGGCACCCTTACCTTCTAATACAGTCACGCCTCGATTCATTTTGTTCATGATCGAATCTGCAATTTCACGGTAGTGTTTGCTGATCACTAAATTTCCCCGCGCTTCGTAAGCTCCATCGATGGCGGAGTTTACCAAACGTGTGGCAATATAGGAATAAAGAAGGGTGTATGCCATTTGGCGCAGATCGACGTAAACCAGTGAAACAGTCAAAATGACAACGTCTAACCAGAGTAATGTCTTGCCCATTGGCACACCCCGGAAACGCTCGAACATTTTAGCAATTATATCTGTTCCGCCTGTCGTCCCGCCAAACCGGTAAACGATCCCTTGACCAGCACCACCGCAGATCCCAGCTCCAAGTGCTGCTAAAAATAAGTCATGGTTAATGTTGATATCCAGCGGTACACGTTGCCAGACCCACAATGAAGCTGAAAGCATGAGCGTTCCAAAAATGGTATAGATCAGAGATTGTCGCCCTAAATAACGGTAACCCATCCAAATCAAAGGAATATTTAGAATAACGGTCGTATAAGCAGGGTCAATTTGAAAAACGGCTTTAAAAATCAAGGAGACACCGCTGAGCCCGCCATCAGCTAAGTTGTTGGCAATATTGAAAAAAACAAGTGAGAAACCAAAGATCCCACTGCCAACAGCAATCATGATGAGATCGAGCAACCGGACAGTTTCGGTATTTTGCTCTTTCATGTGAACACTCCCTTTATGAAAAATACATACAATAATTTTACCAGAATATTCATCTTTCGGAAAAGTTATTTAGGAAGAGTCCTGGTTTGAAAACTAAAGTTATTTCAGGGACAAAATCATATCAGTATGGGAGACCCCATCGACCAAGTAAGACCCTGAAACAACTCGAAAGCCAAAAGAAGAGTAAAAATTAAGTAAGTATGTTTCTGCTTGGATCTTGACGTCTGTGTGAGGATAGCGCTGGCGGATCTGTTTGAGAGTTTCAGTCACTAACTTGCGCCCCAATCCTGTACTGCGGTATTTTTTAACAACTAAAATCCTGCCAAAACTAATGTCTTTATTATTGTCATGCGGCACTATGCGCGCATACGCAGCGAGTTCATGGTTTTGTTTAAAGTAAACATGGAGTGCATCGGCATCTTTTTCATCGACTTCTTGGTAAGGGCATTTTTGCTCGACGACAAAAACTTTAACTCTTTCCTCCAATATCTTGAGTAGTTCCAGGCTGGATAATTGAGCGGTACCTTTGATAACCAGTTGCGGTTCTTCCATTATCATTAGAGATAACTCCTTTATATGATTAATTTCCCATGAGTAGCCTACATATCTTTAGTAGCATTAAAAACAAGATAAAGCAATCATAAACACAATTTCATTTCTGCTTGGCTGCTTTTATCCGGCTTAAATATGCAAGGCACATAGTAATTAGCTTAAAATTTCTATTAATTTTTGTGAATATGGGTGGGTGTTGTAATCGATTTATTAAATTGAGTATTGTACAATAAACGGGAAAGGTTGTGAATAAATCATGAAAAAAATCATCAATGATCCCGGCAATGTTGTGCCAGAAATGGTTGACGGGCTGGTACGTTCTTACCCGCAGTACCTCAGACAGCTCCCAGATACGGAAGCTGTGATCAGGGCTGATGAGGATTCGATGGCCGATAAAGTTGGGATCGTTTCTGGAGGAGGTTCGGGCCATGAGCCTGCCCACGCCGGTTTTGTCGGGAAGGGGATGCTGTCAGGCGCTGTTTGTGGCCAAGTCTTTACTTCACCCACACCTGATCAAATTTACGAAGCAATCAAAGCCGCTGACCACGGAAAAGGAGTCTTCTTAGTTGTCAAAAACTATTCCGGCGATGTGATGAATTTTGATATGGCAAAAGATCTCGCTGAAGTGGATGATATTAAGACTAAAACGATCGTGGTCGATGATGACATCGCGGTGGAAGACAGCTTGTATACCCAAGGGAAACGCGGTGTGGCAGGTACTATTTTAATGCATAAAATATTAGGGGCAGCTGCCGATCAAGGTGCTAGCTTGGATGAGTTGGACAAATTGGCACAAGCTGTCTTACCAAATATCAAGACGATCGGTATCGCCTTGCATGCGGCAACAGTTCCTGAGGTTGGTAAACCGGGTTTTGAACTCAAAGATGATGAAATCGAATATGGCGTTGGTATTCACAGCGAACCCGGGTATAAGCGCGAAAAAATAAAGCCATCTAAGGAAATGGCCCAAGAATTGGTTGGTCAGATCGATAAAGCTTTGCATTTAGACGGAGAAAAAAAATACGGGGTGATGGTCAATGGCATGGGGGCAACACCATTGATGGAACAGTATATTTTCTCCCATGACCTGTTAAACATTTTAGAAAACAAAAAGATCCGTCCAGCTTTCATGAAAGTGGGTAATTATATGACCTCGATCGATATGGCAGGTTTGTCCCTGACCATCATTGAACTCAAAGAAGATAAGTGGCTGGACTACTTGAATTATCCTGTTGCCACTATTGGCTGGTAAAACTGACACCAGCCGAGTCACGTTTTCATTTTGTTTATTAAAATCCTGCTGCCTGCCTGAACCTGAATACAGCCAGAGCATAAATTGTTAATTAGATGATAGCCAGTTAAGTCAGGATTTTGAAGATTTGATCAGATACCACAGCAAGTTTAAGACTTGAATTCATAGAGGAGGAAATAGGATGGCATTAACGGTTGAAAACTTAACGAAATGGATCGATTCATTTGCACAGACTATTGGAAAAAAGAAAGAGCATTTAAGCGAGCTGGATACACCAATCGGCGACGGGGACCATGGCAACAATATGGCTCGTGGGGCAAAGGCCGTGACAGAATCTCTTGATAGCAAGAAACCCGCAGAATTAACGGATGAATTCAAGCAGATCGCGATGGCACTGATCAGCAAAGTCGGTGGGGCATCCGGTCCGCTCTATGGTACGGCCTTCCTGGAAATGGCCAAGAAGAGCAAGGAAACAAGTGACCTAGGAGAATTGTTTGCCGTTGCCGCTGCTGGCATTAAAAAAAGGGGCGGAGCTAAAGTTGGCGACAAAACGATGGTCGATGTGTGGGATCCTTTGTCAAAGAAGGTTGGCGCGGGCTCATTGTCACAAGATGATATTGATTCGGCGGTCGAAAGTACTAAAGACCTGGTCGCTAAAAAAGGACGTGCTTCCTATTTAGGGGAACGTTCCAAAGGACACTTAGATCCTGGTGCAGTTTCCAGCGGATATTTGTTCACAGCGTTAATTGAAACGGAGGGTATCTTATGACATTAGGCATTACGATCGTTTCGCACGTTCCTGATATTGCAGCGGGATTACCGAAATTGCTCAAGCAGGTTGCGGCCGATGTTCCTATAACTTATGCGGGCGGGACTGACGATGGAGATATCGGGACCAGCATGGAAAAAATCAGTCAGGCCTTCGATGAAAACTCTGCCGACGAGATCCTAGCTTTTTACGACTTAGGCAGTGCTAAGATGAATCTTGAGATGGCCCAAGAAACCTCTGATAAGAAAATTCACGTCTATGACACTGCGTTGATCGAAAGCACATACACAGCAGCGTCGCTCTTACAGGCAGGGGTTCCCTTAAAGGATGTTGAAACACAACTCAAACCTCTAAAGATTAAATGATCTAGTTTCTAAAAAGAGTGTCAGGTTCTCCCTGCACTCTTTTATTTTGCCTGAAATGAACCCTTCAAGCAGCATGCCTAGCAGGAAAAGGTTATAACACAGTAGTTATTTTTTGTTTTAGGCGGAAACGGCATATATAATTGTTTTTGTAAGCGTTTCTACAGTTGGCTGGTTTCTCTGGCATGACAAATAACATTAATTGAATTCACAATATATCAATAAAAGTTTAAAAAAATTTTAGCGCTATCAATCATTGATATTATAAATATATTTTAGATAAGTAAGGCATGCCTAAAAAAATATTGCAAACAACGTGGTTGTCAAAGCCAGCGGTGGGACTTATAATAACATAGTTGTATTAAGTAAACGGTTTCTTAATTAAATTAAAATAAATTAGGATAGAAACCGCCAATAGGAGGATATTAAATGACAGATAAATATATTATGGCTATCGACGAAGGAACAACAAGTACCCGAGCAATCATCTATAACCATGAAGGTAAGGAAGTCGCCGATGGTCAACGCGAATTCACACAGTACTTTCCGCATTCGGGCTGGGTAGAACATGATGCTAATGAAATTTGGAATGCTGTCCAAGCTACTATCGCTGATGCATTCATCAATTCAGGCATCCAGCCCGATCAGATCCAAGGGATCGGGATAACTAATCAGCGTGAAACAACCGTTATTTGGGATAAGAAAACGGGTTTACCGATATACAACGCCATTGTGTGGCAGTCTCGCCAGACGAGCGACTTAGCTGCCAAATTGATTGCTGATGGTTATTCAGACCTGGTCCACGAAAAGACCGGCCTCCTGATCGATCCGTACTTTTCAGCTACGAAGATCCGTTGGATCTTAGACCACGTGCAAGGCGCGCAGGAGCGGGCAGAAAAAGGCGAATTGCTCTTTGGCACGATCGACACTTGGCTGGTATGGAAACTCACGGGCGGCAAGGCCCACGTTACAGATTATTCCAATGCATCGCGGACAATGTTGTTTAACATCCACGATTTGACATGGGATAAAGATATTTTAAAGATCTTGAATATTCCAGAATCTTTATTGCCAGAACCCAAAGGGAACTCTGAAATATACGGTTATACCATGGAATACCACTACTATGGCAGTCGTATTCCTGTTTCAGGTATGGCTGGTGACCAGCAGTCTGCCTTGTTTGGCCAGTTGGCTTTGAAGGAAGGCATGGTCAAGAATACTTATGGTACAGGTTCATTTATCTTGATGAATACTGGAGAAGAACCAATCATTTCCAAAAATAGTTTATTGACTACGATCGGGTATTCGATCAACGGTAAGGTCAACTACGTCCTTGAAGGATCCGTTTTTGTTTCTGGTTCAGCTTTACAGTGGCTGCGAGATGGTATGAAGATGCTAGAATCCGCTCCGCTATCTGAACAGATGGCTAATGAATCTGACAGCGACGACGAAGTTTATGTTGTTCCTGCTTTCACCGGTTTAGGTGCACCTTACTGGGACCCAGAAGCTCGCGGAGCGGTCTTTGGCTTGACTCGTGGAACGACTAATAAGGATTTTGTCAAAGGAGCTTTGCAATCGCTCGCATACCAGACCCGTGATGTGGTTGATACCATGAACAATGATACAGGTATTAAGATCCCTGCACTGCGTGTTGACGGGGGTGCAGCCCGAAACAACTACTTGCTTCAATTCCAAGCTGATCTTTTGGGTACCCCAGTTGAACGGGCCGGGAACTTAGAAACGACCTCTATGGGAGCTGCTTTCTTGGCTGGTTTAGGTTGTGGGTATTGGAAAGATACCGACGAATTAAAAGACATGTTTGAGATCGGGCAAAGATTTGAACCGGAAATGTCAGAAGAACGGCGCGAGCGTTTATATAAAGGATGGCAAGAAGCTGTGAAAGCAACGAGAGCCTTTAAGCCAGACACTAAAGCAGTAGAAAAGGATGAGACGACACGCGTTTAAGAGAAAATAAGAGTTTTTAAGAAGTGCGAACAAATGCTGATTTTATTGACTTGATCAAATATGGGATATGATGCCCGGGAAAAGTTGCGCATCAACCCATGTGGCTTATTTCATAAGAGAAAGGCTAGGAGGATACACACGTGAAATTTTCTTATAAAACAAGAGAAGACACAATTAAAGAGCTGAAAAATACCAATTTAGACCTGCTGATCATAGGCGGAGGAATTACCGGGGCGGGCGTTGCTATCCAGTCCGCCAAAGCCGGTGCTAAGGTTGGTTTGTTAGAAATGCAGGATTTTGCCGAGGGAACAAGTTCTCGTTCGACTAAATTAGTGCATGGCGGGATCCGGTACCTGAAGACTTTTGATGTCGGAGTCGTCTCCGATACTGTTAAAGAAAGGGCCGTGGTTCAAGGCATCGCTCCCCATATTCCAAAGCCTTCTCCGATGCTTTTGCCGATCTATGATACTCCTGATCAAACATTTGACATGTTCAGCGTTAAGATCGCCATGGATCTATATGACCGTTTAGCGGGGATCGAAGGAAGCCAGTATGCCAACTATACTATCGACCGTGACGAAGTTTTGCAGCGGGAACCTGGCTTACAAAGTGATAAGCTGCTGGGAGCCGGTGTTTATCTAGATTATGTTAACAATGATTCTCGTTTAGTGATCGAAAACATTAAAGAGGCTGCTGAATTAGGCGGCATGATGGTCAGTCGAGTTAAGGTTGTTGGTGTTTCCCACAACGAAGATGGCAAAATCGATGGAGTGACCGCCAAAGATGTCTTGACAGGCGAAGAGTTTGCAGTTCATGCTAAGGTACTGATCAACACGACCGGGCCTTGGTCCTCGAAATTTCTTGGCTTGGACGATAAAAACGGCGATAATGGTCAGGTTATCCGCCCTACCAAGGGCATCCACTTAGTTGTGGATGAGTCCGTGTTAAGTGTTCCCCAGCCGACATACTCGGATTCGGGAGCCGGTGACGGTCGGATGATCTTCGTTGTACCACGGGAAGGCAAAACATACTTTGGAACGACCGATACGGATTATACCGGCGATTATACACATCCTACTGTAAAACAAGCTGATGTTGATTACCTATTAAAGGCTATCAACAAGCGGTTCCCACAGGCCAATGTTACGCTCGACGATGTCGAAGCCAGTTGGGCGGGGATCCGGCCTTTACTCGGTTCAAATGCTGGTTCAGATTATAATGGCGGCGGTGCGAATACCGGTAAGGTCTCTGACGAAAGTTTCAACAACTTGATAAAGACGGTTGATAAATATAATAAGGATGAAGTGAAACGTGGTGACGTTGAAAAAGCCATCAGCGCATTAAAGACCGCTAGCAATGAAAAAGAAGTTTCCGCTTCGCAAGTATCGCGGGGCTCCTCATTGGATGTTGGCAAAGACGGCCTGATAACATTATCAGGCGGTAAGCTGACAGATTATCGCAAGATGGCTGCCGGAGCGATTGCGTTGATCACCACTGTATTGAAAGATGAATTTAATGTGCAATTAAAGCAGATCAATTCTAAGAAGCTACAGGTTTCGGGCGGACATTTTGATCCGACAAACGTCGATAAAACGATGGAATTTTATACCAAACTCGCCGAAGGAAAAGGTATTCCGCAAGATGAAGCAGATGATTTGGCAAATCGTTTTGGGTCAAATACCGGTCGTGTTGTTTCGTATGCATCCAAACTTAAACCCGCTCCAGGACTTAGCCTGGCAGACACTATCAGTTTGCATTATTCGATCAATGAAGAAATGACAATGAGCCCTGTTGATTATCTTCTGCGGAGGACCAATTTTGTTTTGTTCCATGAGGATAAATTGGCTGACAAGCAGGAGGCCTTTGTCGATGAAATGGCGCGTGTTTTAGGCTGGTCAGAAGAAAAAAAACAACAACAAGCCGATAATTTGCACCAAATCGTGGCGGAAACAAGGTTAGATGATCTAAAAAACAAAGAAGTGACACAAAAAGCGTGAAACCGGCACATGCTCGGTAATATTTTTGAACTGCAAAAAGCGCAGGGCCGACTATTGACTTTTTGTAAAAAGCTAAAAAAGTTTTTAGTGTGTTAATTTATTGACGCAGTCGGCTAAAATTTAGGAGGACAAAATTATGGGACCTATTGCGACACAAGCTGTGGGGGAATTTATTGGAACGTTGGTATTGATATTACTTGGTGACGGCGTGTGCGCTGCAGTTAATTTGAATAAGTCAAAAGCGCAGGGTTCTGATTGGATAGTTATTGCCGTTGGCTGGGGATTAGCTGTAACCATGGGTGCTTACGTGGGCGGAATGATGGGGCCTGCACATCTTAACCCCGCTTTGACTTTGGGATTTGCAGTGATCGGCTTAACTAAATGGGCCGCAGTTGTTCCATATATTGTTGCACAGATGGCAGGCGGTTTTCTCGGAGCTGCTTTAGTCTGGCTGGCTTATCTGCCGCATTGGAAAGAAACTAAGGATCAAGATGCAATTTTGGGCACGTTTGCGACTGAACCGGCTATCCGGAGCTTAGGGGCTAACTTTTTTACCGAGTTAGTCGGAACAGCCGTATTGGTTTTGGGTCTAGCTGCTTTTGGCCACGGTTCTATGGCCGATGGTTTAAACCCACTGGTAGCAGGTAGTTTGATCGTAAGTATCGGCCTTTCACTTGGTGGCCCTACGGGTTACGCTATCAATCCTGCCCGGGACTTGAGTCCGCGTTTGGTTCATGCTTTATTCCCAATCGCTAATAAGGGCGGCAGTGACTGGGCTTATAGCTGGGTACCAGTGTTTGGCCCGTTTGTCGGCGGGATCATTGGTGCACTTATATTTGCAGTACTACCTTTGTAAAATTAAATATTCAAGCGAAAAAAGCCTCCAGATCTTAATGGTCTCAGGCTTTTTTGCTGCGTAAAACTTAGCAGAACTTTTTTCAAAAATTGAAAACGCTTTATTGAAAAGCAAAAACAACAATGATATTATAATTAGTAGGCACAAATATAATGAGAGCCGACACATTGAAGAGAATTTGTGGTTATAATTTAGCAGCTACAGATGCCGGACTTGGCCGGGTTATATATATGAAAAGGGGGGAACAGCAATGTATCATGAAGTGGCTGAAGATATTATTCATGGCATCTTGGCTAATAAATATTCAGACAAACTACCGACAGAAAAACATTTGGTTGAGGAATATCATGTTAGCCGCAATACAGTTAGAAAAGCATTAGATGTCGTTTTTGCACATGGCTTGCTGCGGCGTGTACGAGGCAGTGGCTATTATATTATAAAAAAACCGCTGGAGACAAAAACTGTCCTTAATTTGTCAATTGGATTTGATGAAAATTCCATGGTATCCGGTGGACCGCTCAAATCTAAAGTGATTCAGTTTGATACGATCAAAGCTGACCAGAAATTGTCTCAACGCGGTAATGTGAGAGTGGGTGAGGTTGTTTATCGGGTCATACGTTTATGCTATTTAAGAAATAAACTTTATGATTTGGAAGAATCATATTTTCCGCGCAACGTTGTGCCATATCTTTCTGAAGAAAGTGTACATAGTTCTATTTTTGGTTTTCTGCGTGAGGCCTACCAGATGACAGGGAGCACATCCGAAAATTATGTCCACGTGCATCCGTTAGATGAGCAACAGGCTTCACTATTGGGGAGAAAACAAGCAGATAAAGTTTTGTGTCTTGATGGTATCAACTATTTGTCAAATGGTAAGGTTTTTAACTTTTCTAGAACTCTATTTGGGTATGATAGTTTGGCGTTATACTACCACACCCAAAATATCGATTTAAAGAAGTAATATGTTGCTAAAGCGTGCCATTATCTGCTTTGTGACTAAAATACGCCCACAAGAGCCACCAGTGTTTCAGATCGATAATTGGCGCAAGATTTTTCCAATTTGGTCATAAAAACGAAGAAAGTCGCTTGTTCTCATTTGAAGTGATCGTTTGATCTACTGTTTATAAATAAGCTTTTCATATATGACTGTAAATAAAAGATGGGAGTGTTATAAAAATGAATTCATTTATTAGTTGGTTAAATAAACATATTGTTCCAATCGCTGCTAGAATTGGTTCAGTTCGGTGGCTGATCGCATTACGTGATGCCTTTATCGCTATTATGCCGGCAATGATGGCAGGAGCGGCAGCCAATGTACTGAATGCGATCGTTCGTGATATACCTACCCAGCTGCATTGGATGGGAGTCGTCACCTCAATGCAATGGTTGATCGATATTAACGCAATGGTGTGGACTGGTACTTTAGCAATTTTAGGTTTGATCTTCTCATTCACTTTCGGATATCAGTTGGCAGTCCAATATAAAGTTGAGCCGATCACAGGAGGAATCGTAACTCTAGGTGCATTTATTATGAGTTTGCCTCAAAGTGCCACCTTACATTTGGGTTCAGCTTTAAGCAAGGGTGCCGTTAAGTCGTTGACGGATGCAGGAGCAGCAGTAACTGGCAAAGATATCTCCCTGTGGGGTTATTTCAACTTTGGTTCTTTCTTTGGTTCGACTGGTTTCTTCACTGTTATGATCATGGGCGCGATAGCTTCCACGATTTATATTTTTCTGATGAAGAAAAATATTACTATTAAGATGCCTGAAACAGTCCCGCCCGCCGTCGCTAATGCATTTACTGGGATCATTCCAGCATTTGCTGCATTATACGTGGCTGGTATCATTGGCTACTTGTTTAGTAAATTCAATACGACTGTCATCGAATTTATTTCCAAAACATTGCAAGATCCATTGTTAAACCTCAGCCAGGGTTTTGGTGCTGTACTTTTGATGATGGTCCTGGTTCAAGTTTTTTGGTTCTTTGGGATCCATGGTACAAATGTCTTGGGACCAGTTATGGATAGTATCTGGTTGACAGCACAGTTGGCCAATATCAACGCTTTTCAGCAGGGTAAGGCTTTGCCGTATTTCTGGACACGCAACAGCTTTGATCTTTATGCATGGATCGGCGGTTCTGGTGCTACATTGATGCTGCTGATTGCTATCTTGATCTTTTCTAAACGTGATGATCAGCGTTCAGTGGCTAAATTGTCCATTGCTCCAGGCTTCTTTAATATCAATGAACCGGTGATGTTTGGGATGCCGATAGTGTTGGATCCGATCTATTTTATCCCGTTCATTCTAGCCCCGACCGTCATGGTTACGATCGCATACTGGGCCGTTTCGTTTGGCCTAGTTTCGCCGATCAAGAACCAGATCATCTGGTCTATGCCCCCGGTCATTAACGTTTTAATTGCGACGTTAGACTGGCGAGCTGTCATCTTACAATTATTTAACATGGTAATCGGATTCTTGATATATATTCCGTTTGTTAAGGCAGCCAATAAACTAAAACCGGGTCAAGTATGAGAAAGACGAAAAAATTTCTGACGTTTGTCGTTGGAATAGGCCTGATGTTGATCTTTTTCAGTTCTTTTTTTAATTGCCAACTCGTTTATGGGTCATTGGAACTGGCATACTTTTGCTGGGAGGTTGCGTTTATTTAATACACAAAGTACGAAAAGAAGAAAGGAAACCATAGCTTGAAAATTAATATGACATTAGATGCTCCCGTGGAATTCTTTTATCATGAATTGATTGCGTCTGTCTTAGAGGATATTCGGCGACAAGAAGGCAAAAAAATTTCTTGGAGAGAGTTGCCAGGCTATAATTATGACAAAAAGTGGGGTGCTACAAGAGCTGCCCATATGCATATCACCCAAGCTGTACCAAGTCAGTGTTATGGTTATACAATGAATACAGCTAACCAGGAATTTGTGTGCGAGTACCGACTGGAAAGGAAAGATGACCATAGCATGGTGTTAAAATACACTGAACAAAGTAAGGGAAAAAATGCTAAAGTTAAGGCAAATAGTAATGTCACAGAATTCATGCTTGGATGGCTCAGAAAGCACAGGTTCAAAAAAATGGCCAAACAAATGGCACAGAAATATTATAATTAGCAGGCAAGCTGCGTAATTTTAGTTATGAATGATGTTGAGTTAATGGTAAAGTTTATAACCAAATAGAAACTTTGCACATCAATTATATCGGAAGTAGAGGGTGGAAAATGAGACAATTAGGCATTTCAATTTATCCAGACCAAAGTGATTTTGAACATGATAAAAGGTATTTGCAACTGGCACATAGGTATGGCTACTCTAGGATCTTTACTTCTCTTTTACAGTTAAAAGGTTCTGGCGGAGAAGATATTTTGGCCAAATTTAAGCAGATTGTAGCCTATGCTTCTGAACTCGGTTTTGATACAGTAGTAGATGTCAATCCAGCACTCTTTAAAGAGCTTGAATTGACTTATACCGATTTACATGTTCTGGATGATCTGGGTGTTTGGGGAGTGCGTTTAGATGAAGGATTCACTGGCATGGAAGAAGCACAAATGACCCATAATCCGTTTGGCATAAAAATTGAATTAAATATGAGCCGGGGCACGAATTATATTGATAGTATCATGCCTTATGCTCCGGAATTGGATAATTTGATAGGTTGCCACAATTTTTATCCACAAGAGTATACTGGGCTCAGTGATGAAATTTTTATGGATTATTCGCGCAAATACCGTAAGTATTCCTTGCACACCGCAGCTTTTGTATCGTCGCATTCAGCCTCATTTGGGCCGTGGCCAGTCAATGAAGGACTTCCAACCATGGAAAGTGACCGCTCACGACAAATATATAGTCAGGTGATGCATCTGCGACTAACGGGTATGATCGATGACGTGGTCATTGGGAACGCGTACGCTTCCGAAAGCGAGCTGGCCGCTGCTGCTGCGGCCTTTAATACTGATTATCCAACTTTGCAAGTTGAACTGGCTGATAATATTTCTGATTTAGAAAAGGAGATCGTTTTGACTCCAGCTCATTTATACCGTGGCGATGCCTCAGAGTATTTGTTGCGGGATACTTTGCCGCGAGTTGTTCACAGCAAGGAAAGTATAGCTTCGCATAACAACGCAAAAGGCTTGGTCCGCGGAGACGTTGTAGTCGTTAATGATGGGTATGAACGATATAAAGGCGAGTTGCAGATCGTGTTAAAAGAGATGCCAAATGACGGCCGGCGAAATCTAGTCGGCCGGCTAATACCTGACGACCTGGGACTGCTAGTTTTAGTCAAGCCATGGAACACTTTCACGTTAATTGAAGGAGCCTCTCAGGATAAATAAATAATAAGTAATTGATCTTAGCTGCGGAGCGGCTAGGATCATTTTTATGCTCGGTCAAGTGTCTGAGCATTTTTTATTTTGAGATAGACGTTGTGAATTTCAAAGTTGCCGTTTATTTGTGAGAGACATTAAAAAAGCAGTAATCCCACTATTGAAAATGAGATTACTGCTAAGCGTCTATTTAATGGGTGGTCAGGGGATCGAACCCTGGACCCACGGATTAAGAGTCCGTTGCTCTGCCAGCTGAGCTAACCACCCATAAGTATCTTTAAAATACCAACACTAATTATAATAGCAATAAATAGAAATGAACGCAAGCTTTTTTGATGCGGGTTTTCCATAGCTAAATGCGAAAATTGTGGTTAACCATAAATAACGGTGAGCCTAATGATTTTAAGTTTGTTTACAAAATCCGTAGGGAAAATCATCCTGGGATGACGGAGGCAATGTTCTTAAATTTAGCTGAACGAGATTTCGAAAGAAAGTGACATTTTCAAAATGAGAGGACGCCTTTCAAGACAGTAAAATACTTTTAGTGTACTATTGTGTGTAAAGATTGCTGGTCTTCGTTTGTTTGAGTAAATGGTGAATATTATTCACTGAATATGTATAAATAATCAAATAAAGCTTGAAACTTGAAATAAAATACAGTATGCTTGAATACATAGAATGAAAAATGAGTAACGAGAAAGAGGATGCTAAAAAAATGAAGAGCAAAAAGCAAATATACATACTTTTAATGATCGTGGCACTATTTACTATGGTACTAACGGCTTGCAGCAAAAAGTCAGGTGATCAGAGCGTACAAAAAGTTCAGGACAAGAAAACATTAGTCGTGGGTACATCCGCGGATTACGCGCCATTTGAATTTCCGGTCGTGAAAAATGGCAAAAAACAAATAGTTGGTTATGATCTTATGATTGCACAAAAGATCGCGGATAAGTTAGGAGTTAAATTGAAAGTAGTCAATACTGAATTTCCCTCTCTTATTTCAGAACTAAAGAATAATAAAGTTGATCTCGTTATGGCCGGGATGGTTTCTACCAAGGCTAGGAGAAAAGCAGTGGGGTTCTCTAACAGCTACTTTACCGTGACGAACCAGGTCTTAGTTAAAAAGGGGACCGCTTCACAGTACAAAAACGCAGCAACTGATTTTAAAGGCAAGTCAGTTGGTGTTCAGCAGACAACGACCCAGGAAACTATTGCCAAAAAACAAATGACCGGAGCCAACGTGGTGTCTGAAGCCCAAGTAACCGGCTTGACCACAGAATTGAGAAAGGGCAAGCTTGATGCTGTCGTAGTAGAAAATACGATCGCAGACAACTACGTTAAGAACTATCCTAATGATTATGAGATCGCCCCTGCCAAATTAAAGACTCCAGATAATTTGTCGAGCATCAACGTAGCTTTAAGAAAGCCAGATAAAAAGCTGACTAAGCAAGTCAATCAAGTGTTGGCTCAGTTAAATAAGAGCGGAGAATTGGATAAGATGATGGTCAAGGCAGAGAATCTGCAAGCTGCAAATAAATAAATGTTGCACTTAAGCGGTTATCTTAAAATAACTATTAATATAACCGCTTTGCGCGACCTAAAATACTATAAGGTATTCGCTGGCCGGATATTTTATAGTATTTTATTCAATTTTTAAAAGCCCGCGAGGTTGGGAGGAATACGATGTTTAATTTTTTGAGTCATTATTATAATCTTTTTTTACAGGGGACCGGTTTAACGATAATCATTTCTATTATTGGTATTTTGCTTGGCATCATTTTAGGCTTGGTAATCGTGCTCTTACGCCGTTCCAAAAATAAAATTTGTCAGTATATTGCGCGGATCTACGTTTCGATCGTACGGGGCACCCCTTCGATGATCCAAGTCATGTTGATCTACTACTCACTGTCGAAAGGCTTGGAAATTTCACAAGCACAAATTTTAGGGTCAGGGCTGGATCGTATCATTCCCGGTTCGATTGCTTTGGGCTTAAACTCAGCTGCCTATACATCTGAGATTTTCCGGTCAGGCATCATTTCTGTGCCGACCGGTCAAATGGAAGCAGGTTTGTCATTAGGAATGAGCGAACGCACGACTCTCTTTTCAATAATTTTGCCGCAAGCTGTCCGTAATATTCTACCAGCGATGGGCAATGAATTTATTACATTGATCAAAGAATCGTCAGTCCTGTTTTACATTGGGGTCCAGGAAGTTACCGCACAAGCTTTGGGAGTAGGAGGAACACTGTACGATTATGTACCCCCATTGTTAGTAGCCGCGGCAATTTATTGGATCTTAACCGCTGCGATGGCTCAGCTCTTGTCTTTTGCAGAGAAGAAAATGGGTAAAAAATATGTCACAGATTCAGCGGTTGAATGATCTGGCGTAAAAAATCTTAAAATAAGCAAAATTATTGAAAATGACGAACTGTTTTGAAGGAGATAAAAATAAACCTTCAGAATGTTTTGCTAGCACAATATTCCAAAGGGGGATTTTAATTGGTTAAACCTGTTGCAAAATTATTTCAAAATCCAGAAAAAAATATTATGGCTGAGATCGGCAAAACTGCTGCAAACATGCATGGGGTGATCGACCTGTCAATTGGAGACCCGGACATGACCACACCTAAGCCGATCATTGAGGCTACTTCACAAGCCATGTCGGCTGGTAAAACTCATTACACTGCTTCAGATGGAGACCCGGAGTATCTCCAGGCAATCATAGACTTTCATAACCAGCATTTTGGCTCGCACTATACGATAGATAATGTTCACGCTTCGGATGGAGCAAGCCACGCCACTGACTTGGTGTTCGGTGCCTTACTTGATCCTGGTGATGAAGTGATCATTTTTGAGCCATACTTTACACCCTACAAAGTTCAGGTCGAACAATTCCATGGCAAACCAGTATTCGTGTCTTGCAAGGCCGAAAATAAGTTTCAGCCTAAAAAAGAAGACATTGAAGCGGCGATCACGGATAAAACTAAGGTCATCTTAGTTAATACTCCTAATAATCCAACCGGAGCAGTCTATGATACTGCCATGCTGCAAGCCATTGCTGATCTTGCCAAAAAACATGACTTATATTTGATCGCCGACGAAGTATACTGGCCCTATGTGTTTAACGACCATAAATTTACGCCCCTTGAAAATCTGGCACCGGAACGCACTTTAGTGGCCGGTTCCTTGTCGAAGGTTTTTGCCATGACAGGTTTTCGGATCGGCTATTTGTTAGGACCGGAAGATGTTGTTAGCGCTGCTGGGCTATTGAACGAAGGCGTGGCATATGCGGCCCCAAGTATGGCCCAAGCTGCCGGAGCATTTGCTTTAAAGCATTTAACGGAGCTTGCTCAACCGTTACAAACCGTATTTGGACAGCGTATGAATTACTTAGGCACTGAGTTGAATAAGTTAACGTGGGCAAAGACGATCCCTGTCGCCGGAAGTATCTACCTTTTCTTGGATATCACAGGCAGCGGGATGGATGATATTGAATTTAGCGATTATTTGCTGGACAAAGCCGGAGTCTTAGTTATTCCTGGACAAGCATTCGGCAAGTCGGGTCGGGGATTTATCCGCATTGCTGCCACGAAGGATATGAATACATTAAAACAGGCCATTGCTGGTTTTAAGTCTCTTAAATTTTCTGACCAGGCGACAGTTAAATAGTTCGGGGGTAGTGAGAAAGTGACGAAATTATTATTATTTAATATTATGGCTGACGAAAAAGTAGTGGTCGGTCAATGGCTTAAACAACATCCGGAGGTCCACATTGATACAAATCAGGAAACGATCACTCCAGAAACGGTGGAGCTTGCCAAAGGGTATGACGGCATCCTAACGCAGCAGGATAATGAGATCTCAGATCCCAAAGTTTACCAAAAGTTACATGAATTTGGGATCAAACAGATCTCTTTGCGAACGACAGGATATGAGACGATCGACCTTAAACAAGCTGCAGCCAATGATTTGCAGATCACCAATGTTCCTGCATACTCACCGCGCTCTGTCTCAGAATTAGTCCTGGCCCATACGATGTGGCTGTTACGGCATCTGAATGACTATACTGAACGCGAAAGTCATAATGATTTCACTTGGGACGGCCTACAAGCTCGTGAGATCCATGAGTTGACCGTGGGTATCATTGGCGCTGGCAAGATCGGTTCAGAAGTTGCCCGAATATTTAAAGCACTCGGTTCAAATGTTATTGCTGCTGATCCAATCCATCGGCCAGAATTAAATAGCGTTCTTGAATATGTCGATCATAAGACGGTATATAAAGAAGCGGACATCGTGACAATGCATACCCCTTTGTTAGACTCTACTTTCCACATGATCGATAGAGATGTTTTCAAAATGATGAAGCCCTCTGCGATATTCATCAACGCCTCACGCGGTGCCGTTGTTGATACCCCAGCACTCTTGACCGCATTGAAAAACAAGGAGATCGCAGCTGCAGGCATCGATACAATTGAAAATGAAGCAAATATTTTTAGCAATGATTTTTCTCACAAAGAACAGCCAAATAAATGGTTGCAGGAATTATTGCAGTTGGATAATGCAACAGTTAGTCCGCACGTTGGATTTTACACAGACATTGCGGTCAAAAACATGGTGGAGATTGCTTTGAAAGATGCACTGGCGATTATTTCTGGCAAACGTAGTCCCCATGAAATTGAATTGCCTGAATAACATAACCTAACGATCACTAGCAAAAATGGTTTGGGACAAAACGGTCCCTACTCCGATAAAATATCACCAAATTTTTTACCTCTTTGAAAATTTGGTGGTATTTTTTTGTCAATATAAAGACTAGTTTTGTCCCAGCCCACTCAAAACGAGGGAATCAGTTTGAGGACTGGTTTAGCGGTAAAAACCTTATTTTGATAAAGTGCAAAGTAAATTTGATATAAAGTAAGTTTGATATATTAAAGGAATAGGCCTACAAGAAAAGGCAATTTGGGAAAAACAGCTGGCGGTTTTATCCAATGAAAAGTTCATCGGATAAAAGTAAAGGGCTTTTTTACCCAATGATGCAGCCAACGGATAAAAACTAAGAGAATTTTTATCCATTGAACGCATCAATGGATAAAAAAAGGAATGTGTTTTATCCAATGGAGATCCCATTGAGTAAAATGACTATCCTGATCTAAAAAAAGGGCTGGGACAAAACTAATAACGCTTAGAAAAATCAATCGTGAACGAAAAATTGCTTTACCCTAAGCCAACGTCTAGTGCCATCATCAATGAGAAGCCGCATAGCAAGGCAAGGGTCGCAATATCATTGTTGCCATTAGTCTGCGATTCAGGTATTAATTCTTCGACACAAACGAAGATCATAGCTCCTGCTGCAAAGGAAAGAGCATATGGCAAAATGATCGTGACTTGGGTCACTAACCAAGCGCCCAAAATCGCACCCACGATCTCAACTAGCGCACTGACTTGCCCAAGGTTAAAAGCACGGCTCTTGGTGGTGCCGCTTGACCTGATGGGCATGGAGAGGGCTGAACCTTCAGGAAAATTTTGAATTCCGATTCCTAATGCTAAAATCATAGCACTATTTAAAGTAGCGGAATGTAAACCAAGGCCGCCTGCCCCAAAAGCTACGCCGACAGATAGGCCCTCAGGGATATTGTGGATCGTGATGGCCAGAAATAAAAGTGCAGTTGATGATAGCGATGTTTTAGGACCTTCGGCGCCGGTCGTGCTTGTAAAATCCATGTTAGGAACTACGGCATCGATGAAACGCAGGAATGCCCCGCCGATCAGAAAACCAATTACTGCCGGGAAAAAAGGCCAGTTGCCATAACCGCCTGACTGTGCATAGTCAATGGATGGAGCTAACAAGGACCAAAAACTGGCAGCGATCATGACACCGACGGCAAAACCATTCATGATGTCTAACAGCTTGCGGTTGACGTTGGTAAACAAGAAAACTATTGCAGAGCCGACTGCCGTGCAACCCCAAGTAAAAAGCCCTGCCAATGTGGCTTGAACGATTGGATCTGTCTCAGCAAACCAAGTAAGGATAGTATCTCCCCTTTGTTGTGCTTGTCATATTAATATCCTAATGCGAATATACCAGATAGTGAGCAAAGTAGTCCAATGATTCGCAAAGGAAATGCGGTCTGTTGAGCAAAGCAAAAACTGGTTCAGTTACTAAATAAACACCACTAAATTGTGGTCTTTTTTTAAAAAAACATGGCAATGAAATGGAGAGGGAAAAATGGATCAAAAACGCAAAGGCGTCCGTCTTGATAGGAGCGTTTAAGCTGAATGTGGATGTGTTAAACATTCACCGGGAAGATCATTTGGTTAAAAATATGTAAAAAAAAAGAGAAGCCAGCTCTGTTTTCCAAATGCATTTCGCACCAACAGTTCTGCTTCTCGTGGGTTTGGCACCCATGGGTGGTCAGGGGATCGAACCCTGGACCCACGGATTAAGAGTCCGTTGCTCTGCCAGCTGAGCTAACCACCCGAATCATTTAAAATGACCATCTACCATTATGCCAATACTAAAGGGAAAAAACAAGTCTTTTTTTAAATAATTTGGAATTTAGCTGATTGAATGACAATAATTAATTCCAGTCACTTTTTCTTGGAAATAATTTGGCCTGGAATTGGCTGTTTTTCGATAAAGTATATCAGCTAATTTTAATTGAATAATTTGTTAATTAATTAGAACAATTTAGGGTGCTCACGGGCTGATTATTTCGAAAAATGTAAACCTTTACATGTCTTGTTTGACAGTGTTTTAACCTGATAGTATTGTGTAAAATGGACACTGACAAAAGAAGCTGCATTTGTAAATGACCAGTAAAAAGAAACTAAATCCAAATAAAAATATAGAAAGGACGAAAAAAATTGGAGAAAAAGGATCTAGTATGCATATTAAGTTTGATTTGTTTATTATTTTTCGGTATTGAAATAAAGGCACAAGCAGACACCCTTTATCAGGCGGGCCTTGATAATGTCGCGAACTGGAGAACTTTTGCTGCTGATCGTGCAGGTCTGCTTAAAAATGAAAGCGGTACCATTAAGACAATCCACGCTGCAGCGAAACTAGCGCATTTATCCAACAAAAGGTTCAAGGAGCCGGAGTATGATGTTGATATGAATGCGGTGAAACAAGGCTATAAAACACACCAT
>CAKPZY010000031.1 GCA_934215475.1 uncultured Ligilactobacillus sp. | reverse complement strand
TTCCTGCTCATGGGCCAACACGATCCTTTCTTAAAGAAATTCTATCAAATCGTGTCTACAACTTCATCCTAAGTCCACGCAATTTCCTGATCAGAGAAACTAAAAAAATTCACAACACTTTGAAAAAATGCCCCAATCTAACGAATAGATTGGGGCTTTGTAAAAAGTGTTACAGGCTATTTCTCGTCAAATAGTACTTGATCTTCTTCAGCAATATAAACTGCTGATGCAACTCGTGGATACATTTGGCCGTCATTCTTATCCACAAAGATCTTTGAATCGATGATCTGCTGCATGGCTGCCTTGACTATATCTGCATCTAAATCAGATTTGACATCGGCCAACTTTAAGTGCTTTAAGCCATTTTCAGGCGAACGAAATATTAAGTCTAAAGTCTTCATACAAGATTACTTCCTTTCCTCTTATTCAGAAATTACGCTTCACTGGTAAGTTCATTAGTGACTGTCACATCTGTCTCAGCTACTTCTTCTCCGGTCAACTGGCCAATCACCAAGGCAAATTGTTGGATGGCATCATCACTGGCTTCAGCGGACAAGTTATTGAAACCACGGGCCCGAAAATCGCCATTATCCATAACAGTTTGAACCTTGATACCTGTCTTTTTCCATTCTTTACTCATTGTAAAACCTCCTTTATTTTTGAACGCCTAGGTAAACTTCAAGTTCAGAACTATTGGATTATCTCCTCTTGTAATGATCCCTTAGTTTGGCCCAGGCACTCTTTTAGCAAGCTGCGCGTCTTACAACCTTACTAACGAAATAAGAGGCAGAAATGTAAAAAGAATCTTGAAATTGTACGTGCCAACCTTGTATTGTGATAAATCGCCCACAAGATACACACCAAACCGGTGTCAATCGATTCTAGACCTCGCTAAGTGTGAGCCAGGTCACTGATACCTGAAACATAAAAAATGAAGCACCTAGCCAGACATCTGTTAAATAAGCGTACAAAAAAAGGACCCGCAATAATATTGCAGATCCTTTGTATCGCTTTCATTCAAACGACTATAAATTAATATAATGCATTATGTCAGTAATGATCCTATACAGCTAGTTTAGCGTAATCCACTTAAAGCCAGAATCTTTTCGTCGATGCGGCTTTGCAGATCGACCATCGCAACGAAAGCCAAGATCGTAAAGACGAACCAAACCGCAAGTGCCATCCATGAGGCTTGGAAGGCTAGAAAGATTGCGAATGGAATGATGCCTACATATAAGGCATTGGTATTTTTCAATTTAAATAAGCTGTTGGTCAGAACAACTGACACTAGAAATAGAATACCTAAATATAACATATCTTATCCCCTCTTTTTTGTACAACTTCATTATATCAAAATTACAAAGCGTTTACAAAATTTTTACACCCTCCAGCTTTCCCATCAGATAAGGGTTCGTAAGGCATTAAAAAATTTCACTAATTAATAGTATAAGTGACAAAACGTATTTATTATAATTGCTTCTTGACAAGAACTAAATAAACAACCAAAGCAGCAATCAGCCAAATGACTGTCCCGTACCAGACATTATCAACCAGTATCAATATGATAAAAGGTATGATCCCAATATATATAAAGTGTAACAAGCGCAGTTTTAATATTCTGTCAGTCAAAAAGAATGACAAAAGTACGACCATGTTAGCATACAGCATTTTTTTATCCTCCTAGATCCCCTAATACAACCTCAGAAGATTTTAGCACAAAGTTCAACCAATTAAAATATAAATTTTTTTCTTTTAAAGTTTACTTACATTGTTGCTTTGAAACAAATGCTGCCAGGGTTTGATAACTCCTTTCTTATGCGAAAAAATAGCCGCGAGCAGCCCAAATTTAAAGGCTTGCTTCACGACTATAATATTAATAATTTTAGTTTCTTATTTCTATTTTGAATTCTGTACAGGCAATTTTAAGGTCTTCTTCAACTGATTTTGCACTCTTGTCTTCTCCTGGGTAGAAACAACCTCGTATGAGAGTTGATGGATCATCTGGCCCTTGCCTCGCAGTTGCAATTGCTTGATATGCGTTGCATCTTTATAGTTGGCAAATATTTGCTTCAATTCATTAAAAGTCAGGTCGGTCTTCATATTGGCCGACATAACTTCCAAAATAGATCTGTATTTCATAATGCTTCTCACTGATGCAATTTTTTTGACCATCGCAGTCAATACCATGCGCTGCCTTAATTGTCGGCCGTAATCTCCCCGCGGATCTTCTTTTCTCATTCCCGTATAAGCTAAAACATTGTTTTCATCGATCGAAATTTTTCCTTTGTTAAATGTTTTGTTTAAGTAAGTATATTTTAAATCATTATTAACAGTAACCGGTCCAATAATATGTGAAAGCTGCTTTAATCCGCGTAAGTTTAATTCGATGTATTTATCGACGGGAACATCCAAATAATTTTGTAAAGTGTTTATGGAGCCCGTTACCCCTCCATAAGCATAAGCAGCATTGATCTTACTATTTCCTGGATGACCTGGGATCTGCACCAATGTGTCACGAGGGACACTGACTAAGGTAGTCTTGCTCTTTGAAACACCGGCAACCATAATACTGTCAGACCGCCCTTGATACGTTCGTCCATAATCCCCCGTATCAGCTCCTAAGAGCAGCACTGAAAAGGGTTGGCCCTTACTGAAATCTACTCCGTTAGACCGTAGATTATTATGCGGAGCCGACTTATAAGCGCTGGTGATTTGTCTATTTGCATCTGTGTACATCTTATAAACGATAGCTATATCCACTAAAATAAAAGCAACGATCAAAGCTATGAGCCAGCGGATCCATAGCTTTTTCCTTCTATGATGCCTATGCCTGTGATACGTATGCGAATGATTCATACCAGTCAAATCCTCCCTTCATCCAAGCTGTGTGTAAAAAATACTAGTGGATGACCTCTTATGCCGGTGGATCACCTTGTTTTGGTTTTTCATTCATTTCTAACAAGAAATAAAGCAAAGGACACCATGGCAGCTGGTGACGCAAAGCAGAACCAAGGTCTGGTTCAAACATCGCTTGAACCGCCACAAAGCCAACTAAAAGCAACATAGTTTTGCTATCAATTTGCTGACGGTGTTTAATACAAAACGCAATAACTGCCCAGATCCAAATATAATAGACGATCACATTGGGCGAACCTAATCCTTGCAGTGGAACGATCAGCGTACCCATTGTATAGATCCAGTTAACAATATCAGTAAAAATATTACTATTGGGAATCACGTTATTCAGCATGGAGGCAGCAGCCGTGGAATCTCTCGTCGCATTGACATCGACACGCTGTGTCGTGATCTGCCCGCCAGTCGATAAATTATAAACTACTATCACTGCTAAACTGAACAACAATAGTAAAGTTAAACCCTTGCGGATCTTAGGATTCTTTTGTAAACCTAATATTGCCGCCCAGGACGCGACCATATACCAATACGTTCGGAAAAAGTAAGCATAGATCAACGTCGCGACAGCTAGAACAAACATGCTGCGGTGTCTGATGTAAACATTGACAATAACAACCATAAAAAGTATCAGCAACAAATCTTTTGTCAAGGTCGTATATTCTATACCATACATTAAGGCAACAAAACCAATAAAAGCACCTTCATACATGGAAAATGATTTTTGCCGGTTAATACGCAACAGAGTAGCGAGCCAAACGGCAAAGATTATCCATGCAAAAAAATGCGCACTCAAGGGTACACTGGTATAACTGAAACCAAAAAGTTTGTAAAATGCTGCGGTATTACGGTACGACTGTTCAAAACTGCCTGGATCGAGCATCGCATTTTTAACAGTGAAACTGTCTTGGGTAAAATAAGCAGGAACGTACCGAGGAATATACAAAAAATATATTAGGCTCAATACCATCATGACGAAAATAAATATGAAATTGTTTTGCGGTATCAAATAATTATTCTTTTTCAAGTCACCGCTCCTTTTAATTTCACTAATGTGATTACTTTGAAACCAAAATTATAAAGTGTTTTTCAGAGAAATATTTTTCTATTCCTCTTAATGGGACGATTTTAGCACATATTTATCGAGGATCTGGCGTGGATAGAGCAAAAATTGCACAATTTTCAAATGATCACTGAGCCAGTTCATCACTATTGTGGAAACAAACCACGTGATCAGCAACCCCAAAATTATCTGCAAAATAACATTTGTCAACCCAAACCGGAACAAAATTATCCTTAACGCAGACAACACTGGTCCGTGGACCATATAAATCGTCATCGAGGTCAGTCCGTAATCAGAGAACTTGCGGAAAACAGTATTCCCACTGGATAAATGCTTGAACAAATAGAAGAAGACGATGACCGAAGCAATTTTAGAAATAGTAGTTTTTAAGGTGAAACCGTTTGTTAGGTAGAAGTTGTCCATACTATTATATTGAATAAACAGACTTACCACTAGAACAACTAAGCTCAAACCCAACAGCCATTTTTGGTCTAACAATTTGCCGTGCAGTCTAAAAACACGTCCTAAGTAAAATGGAAGTCCCCAGATAAATGTCCCGTTGATCCAGCCCAACGGTAGAAACAAACCAAGCAAGAAGCAGATCACCACTATCCCGGCTATCACGCGGTCATCTTTAAATATCAAATCAAGTAAGCCAAGAAAAACAAAAATGAAAAACAAATCGTACAAAAACCATAGGTAGCTGACGGGATCACGCCAAATGTACAACAAATTCGTCCAACTATAAGCATTGTTTACACCGGAACTAAAATGTTGCAAAAACACATACAAGATAGAGAAAAAAACATACGGGATCCCGAGTGCAACCAACTTTTTGTACAACATCTGTCCAAAATCATGCCAATCAGTGATCTTCTTATATAAGTAACCTGATAGAGCAAAGAAAACAGGCATAATAAATGTAAAGACCAATCCCAGTGTGATTTGAAAGAACTCACGGTCACTGGCATAATTTCCTGACAGATATAATCCTTCCAAGACATGAGCAATCACAACAAATAAAATTGTGAATCCTTTTCCGAAATCCAGCCACTCTATCCTTCTCATAGGGACTCTCCTTCCACTCTTGATTCCACTCTTGATCACTTAGACTTCTTATTTTTATGGTAGTAATAAACATCGTCGGGAATTTCTGTGTCATTTAAGATCAATCCGATGATTTTACCGCCAACATTACGCAATGAGCGAACGGCAGTTTCTACCTTGCGCTTATCGACAAAGTTCGCCCGGGCAACAATGATCGTCCCATCCAGTTTCGTAGCTAAGATCTGAGAATCCGTGACAGACAATACTGGGGCGGAATCGTAAATCACCAAATCGTATTGCGAATTAAATTGATTGATCAGGCTATCCATTTTCTTGGAACTTAACAAGTCTGCTGGACTTGGTGGAATTGGTCCACTCGGCAAAACAGACAAATCCGACACGTCCGTCTGATAAATGACAGAAGACGGTTTGATATTATCTTCAGTCAAAAGGTTAGTTAATCCTTTTTGTTCAGTGATCTCAAAAGTCTTCTCCACCGTCGGCCGTCTCAAATCAGCATCAACCAGCAAAACGCTGCTGCCTTGACGTGCAAACGAAACCGCCAAGTTTCCGCTAATTGTCGACTTCCCTTCAGAAGCGATCGACGACGTGACAAGCAGGTTTTTATATTTAATATCGGCACTAGAATACCGAATGCTTGTCCGAATGGAATTAAATTGTTCAGCATAAAGTGATGAAGTATTGGCAACAGAAACTAATTTAACACCGTTAGTTGAGCTATCTTCAGATTCTTTGATCTTCTTTTCTTTTTTAAAGATATTCATACTTTCCCTCCTCGAAATAACACAAACAAGTTAAGTGAAACACTGTCCCTAGTGAAACCAACGGTATCACTGCTGGGTCTTGCTCCTAGAATTCTCCTAGTGCAAAACCACCTGGGACAACTTTCATTCTTGTGCTGAAATTTACACTCTTTTATGTTCGTCGTCAGACTGGCCAGAAATAACGCCAACTAAATGATGGTAATCATTCTTATTATCAATATGAGAAACCTGCCCTAAACTGATCGACCCCAATTCATTGGTAAAGAAGTCTTCTGATTTGATCCGGGTATCTAACATAAAGCGTAATGTATACACGATCACACTGAGCAACAACCCAACGATCATACCAACTCTAGCATAGCTGTTTTTCCGCGGTGATACCGGCATTGGATTAGCTTTGGCACCGCTGACGATCGTGACATTATCGACTTTCATCATCTTAGGTATCTTGTTACTGAACGCACTGGCCACGGCATTGGCCATGTCAGCTGCGACATATGGATTCTTATAGATAGTCTTGATCGTAATAACTTGTGAATCAGATTTATTGGAAATACTCAAAGCACTGCCGATCCCCGCAGAGCCGCCCTTAAAATTATCTTTTTTCGCTAATTCTTGAGCAGCCGGCTGCAAGATGACTGACTTGGTCAAAACATCCTTGTAAGTCCCGATAGCCTTGAAATCGGCCTGTTGCTGGCTCAATTCAAACTGGTCATTAGAAGCTTTCTGGTTGACCAGTATCTCTGATTGCGCAGTATATTCAGGAGTGACCGCAAACTGAGCATAGAGGTAAAAAACAACCCCCCCTAAGATCACCCAGAAAATGATCTTAAGAATATTATGCCAGTACATCCTGAAAAGCTTCTTAATGTCTAATAACTCAGTTACATTATTATTATTCATCTCGTTCTCCTCTCTTCTCTGTGGATCTGTAGTTGAATGTCACCTTATTCTTTTCCCTAAGCCTTTACTGAAGCTTTACCATGCTGTTGATCTAATACACTCTGATATATTGCGCTGTATTTAGCAGCCGCAACATCCATGTTATATTTCTGCAAGATATCGTCATAAGCCGCTAAAACAATTTTTTTAGTTGCATTACTACTTTGTAAGCTTTGCTTCACCGCTTGGGTAAACTCAGGAACGTTAGAACATGTATAGCCATTTTCTCCATTATGAATGACATCGTTATTCCCTTTAATATCACTAACAACACACGGCTTTTTCATATACATTGCTTCCAATAAAGACATGGGCAAACCCTCCCAGCGTGAAGTCAGCAAGAAGACATTAGAGCCCATCGCAATTTTCAGTGCATCTTCTCGTTTGAGCCAGCCCTTGATCTCGATATTTGGCGCGGTCAGTTCCGGTCTTAATTCACCATCGCCGATCCAAATAAACTTAACATCAGGCAACGATTTGGCAACCCGATTAAACAACGTAGGGTTTTTTTGATAGGAGATCCTACCTAAAGTAAAGACGGTCGGTGCTTCTTGCGCGGAAGGTTTAATGTTTTGCAGCTTATCTTTTAGCACCTGTACGTTAATCCCATTATCCACATAAAACGCCCGTTTTGTCATCTTTAAGGTCTGCTGATTTTCTCCCGGACTGCATGAGATCGTATAAGCATGCCTTTTTGACGAAATTTTCTCGACAAATTGATAGACCATGCGCTTCAAGGCACTGCTATTGTTCATCAAGAAACTGTAACCATGCGGCGTATAAAAAATCGGGATCTTATGGCCATTAAAAGCAAACCGACCTAATGCCCCCGCCTTCGAAGAATGTAAATGTATTACATCAGGCTTGACCTGGTCTGCGATACGTTTGATTTCAAAAAAAGCTTTAAGGTCAGCCAACGCACTGACCGACCGCTGAAAATTCTTGACCTTGATCAAATGGATCCGCGGGTCAAAATAATCACGATAATCATCTGGGGTCTGATCCCTGACCGCGTATGCCAGGTAAACATCATAGTTTTCTACTAATTTGTTGGTCAGATCAACGATATATGTAAATACACCGCCACCCATTGCTTCAACAATAAACAATAGTTTTGTCTTTTTCATTGTCATCACCTTAATTTGTGCGGCTATTTTGACAGCGCTTATTCCTGCTTGGCTGCCTGCTCGATCAGATCAACATATTCTGGTTCCGTGTGACAAAAAGTTGAGATATTATAAGTGAAACTCTGCTTAAAATCAGGATCCAGTAAACTTTTCGTGAGCACCTTAGCCAAAACTTGTTCTGAATTCGATAATCTTCCCGCTTGCGGTTTGACTGGCGGGATCAAGATACCGTTCGGCAAATGCCTTGGCTTCGTGGTGATCTCAAAATAATTATCCTCGGAGCCATTACTTAAAATTTCTTTTGGCCCCGCAACGATATCAGTTGCCACGACAGGCGTTTTCTGAGCCAATGACTCCAGCAAGACATTAGGCAGCCCTTCGTTCGTAGATACCAATACGGTGAGGTACGCGTGGCGCATCAAAGCGGGAACATCAGACCTGCTGCCGAGCAAAATAACTTTATTAGTCAGTTTCTCTTGTGCGATCTGCTCCGCTAATTCTTCTTGCTGATCCCCGACTCCTGCGAGCAAAAGCTTTGCGTCAGGAATATTTTTTGCAACCTCTTGAAAAGCTTTGATCAATGACTGGGGCTGTTTAGAAGCAGTCAACCTGCCAACGCTAAGTATCACCCGGTTGCCGGAAAATAGCTTAGAAGTCTTGCTATCTAAAGGCTGCTCACCTTTCTTTTCTATACTAGCTTTATCAAACGGGTTGTAAAGTGTGATAGCATTTTTCAAGCCATAATGCTGTTTAAGGTCGTCAGCAACACCCTTAGAAACACACCCTGTTTTATACGCCAAATGATAAGTCTTTTTGATGAGAATGTCATAAGCTGTTCCAGGCAGGCCCCATTGCTTATCTTCAACAGACTTAACATTATGCTCAGTTAAGATGGCCCTTTCCCGCTCAAACTGCGCGTTGAAGACATTTGCCAGTACTCCAAAGCTGATCACAGCGGCGAAGTTTTCTTCAGCCAGTAATTTTTTCAACCAGAAGTACCTTTTTCCAAACACTAAAGCCTTAGCTGCCAGCGAACTGCCGCGCTTTGGACCTTGAATCACTCTGGCTTCATAAGTAGGATACTTGATAGCTGCGTCTCCGCTAATAATGATCAAAGTTAAGTCATACTTCGCTTTTAAAAACTTGAGCAGCCTTGAAGCAACGACCGGCATCCCACCCACTTCAAAGTCTGGGATCATAATTCCAACTTTTTTCAAGTCTAGTTCGCCTCCTAGATGTCACATTTAATTAGATTGCGTCTTTTTTCTGAGGTTATTCAAACGAATAAACAGAAGTGACAACGGGAAAAGGTGTTGCCGCACGAAAAACACAATAATTTTGCTATGTGTCGGCAGATGAATGCGGCCTTTGATCCGGGGATAAAGACGCAGTGCCATGTGATACTCACGAATACTTAATATCTCTGCCAATTTGTCTCGCGCATGTGCCAACGGCTGGCCATACAAATAACGATCGATCAGAAACGTTAACCCATTTAAACAATATCTGAGGTAGATCAAAGAGAAATCGTCGTTAATGTTATAGCCAAACGAAGTGTTATATGGGTTTTCTTTAATGACCGTACGGTAGATCTCCCGGTTAAACTTGCGCTCATTGAGCAGGTTTTTATCTGAAACACGCGCAATAGCGTGCTCACCACTGTAACTGAGATTGGATAATTTACTAACTCCAACACTGTTAGCAGATAAAATGGCTTCCACATTTAAGAGCACATCTTCTCCTGTGCGCAAGCTTGTATCAAAAGTCAAGCCCTCTTCTGCGATGAAACTGTTAGAATATAAATTACCGATCACACCAGCCTGGATACAGGGAATCTCACTTGAGGTATCACCTAACAAATTGAGCAGTTCGACAACTGAATCACGACTTAAAGTAAACTTCTTAAACAAGGGGCTATTAAAAAATACTACTTGCGGAAAGTCTAAGCGTTGCAATTCCGCTCCCAAATTTTCAAAAAATCCAACTTGCCATTCATCATCGCTATCAAAAAATAAGATATAATCTCCCTGAGCATTTTTAATGCCAGTATTTCGGGCAGCACTTGCGCCGCCATGTTTATTTTTGATCAACGTAACATTCTCTGGAAATTGTTGCGTCAGCTTGCGAACTATGTCAAGCGTATCATCTGTCGACCCATCATCAACTACGAGGATTTGGACCTTAATATTTTCTGCCTTAGGCGATTGGCTGTCTTCTATAATAGACCACAACAAATCTCCAATGGTACTGGCAGAATTATAAGTTGGGATCATTATAGTAAGGTCAATATTCTTAATACCCATAACGGGCCTCCTTTTACGTCAGTTTGGCTCTGGCTGCATCCTTTTTAAAAGAAACTGTGCCCTAACCATGTTTCACATCGTTCAAATCACTTTTTAATGCTTTTGATCAAGGGAGCGTACAGCTTATCAAAATCAAGGCTGTCATACCATGACTTGACTGCTTTAGGCGTTACCTTGCTGATCTGCTCCAATGCTGCCGCCACATTGTCAGTCGAAGCATCATCAATAAAGTAGACTAGCGGGCAATCGCCCAACCATGTTTTGATGGTCGACTCAATTTTGAAATTAGAATTCTTCAAAGCTATTACGGGACGTGCTTTGAGCAACGAAAATATTACGCCGTGCAAGCGGTCTGTGATGACTACATCGTGATCCGCAAATTGTTGGAGTTTGTCATCAACTGTTTTTTTACGGTTTTCATCCGTCAAGAATTGGCCAGGTAAAGTGGTATCTGTCCGGTCCAATTGATAATCTTGTTCTTTTAAGTATTTAGCTAATTGAGCGATTTGCGAATCATCGACCTGTTTTTCAATGTCATCGCGAATAACTAGGAGAACTTTCTTCGGGGCATAATTTGTTAAAAGCTGATAATCTTTCTTTTTTAATAAGTAAAAAACGATATCAGGAGTCAACTTCAAGCGGACATTAGTAAACAGTTTCTGGGCCTGATCATATGAATAATTCTCACGAGCCACCAAGACAAAGTTCTTACTATTATCATAAGCTTGCTGGCTTTTCTTCAACTCTGCCGGGTAGTCTGATCCAAAGAATACCGACTGTGGAAACGAAATGATCGGCGTGAATTTGATTTTTTCAACGACTAAACGCCGCCGATATTCTTGACCAAGCCCCATCGTGCCAACATTACCACCGCCATGATAAGTCAAAACATCGCCTTCATGCAGGTTTTTACCTAAATAATCAACGACACTGGCAATTTCAGTTTCGGGGACTTCTATCAGGGCACGATCAGAAAAATAATCGTGGATAAATTCCCTTTCCGCTAATAAGATCGCTTGATCGCCCAGATTAGCAAAACTCGGTACCCCGAGTAAAACTAATTTCTTTTTGGTTGGGTCAAGCTCAAGTGACTGCTTATTAAAGCGGTAGTTATACTGAGTGTGACCTTCTGACAAGATGAAGGTCCGTAACTTTTGGTACTGAGTTTCCAAGTGAAACTTTTCAAAAGCCTGTTTTACAATATCTTTCAGCATTGGTAAGCCCTCCCCGAGTGCATTCTTTAACAGTCTTATCATAAAATTATTTTCTAGCGATCATCCATAGATCTGCTTAAAACTAGCTGCAAATTTATCAATATCATTGATCTCTTGGCCACGTTTCCGAGCCGCCTGAGAAATTTCTTGGTAATCAGGACTATCTACAACTTTCAAGGCCTTGTCAGCAAACTCTGCGGTCGTTTTTGCAAAACCACCGCATTTTTCACTGGCAATATCCACCAATCCTCCAACAGGAGATGCTATAACAGGCACTCCTAAAAGCAAAGCCTCCAAGGCCACTAAGCCAAATCCTTCATAAAGCGAAGGGATCAACAAAACTTTAGCCTGGGTCAGATAAGAATAAGGAGCAGACTGGAAACCGGCTAGCTTGATCAAACGGCTGAGATTCTCTTCCACTACCTTTTTTTGCACTGCCGCTCCTAACTCTCCTTGCCCCAGCATTACAGCTGAAACCCGATGTTTGCTCTGCATGTGCTTGATGATATCTACAAATTTGAGCGGTTGTTTTTGCTCCGTCAAGCGTCCAAGGAACATCGCATCCCATTTTTTAGAAACTGGAGCCTTTTTTAGTTCAGCCTCGATCGGTCCAGGTGCAACAACGTTTTTAATCACTGTCGCCTTGTCTTTAATAGCATTGGAATAAACATATTCATCAATAACAGATTGCGAGACCACAATAATGTTTGGGAAAGCATGTGCCGCCCACAAGTAAATGTTAGCCCGCAAACCCGGTTTGACCATCCGTGCATCATTATTATGCAGCTCAGACACCATCTGAATGTGGTGCTTTTTACAATAGTGTGCATCCATAGCTAGACACACACTGGCGATCACATCATGCCCCTGAACAATATCTGGCTGATCTTGTCTGATGACCCTTCTCACACTGAAAGGATCCAAGCGTTTGATTGGAATGTGTTTAACACCTCTGTCTCGCAGAAAAGCATTGATCGGACCATTAGGGGAAACATAATAGTGCTCATAGCCATCAACCAAGGTGCTGATGTTGATCACCATCGTTTCCAATCCGCTCAAAATGTTTGTATTAACAAAGTGAAAAACTTTTTTCATACAAGAGGACCCCTTTACTATGAGGAATTACACCGACAAACAGAATATTCCAGTTTAATGACCTGCTTTCCCTCTGTTAGCCAGCTTCTTTTGGACCGTTTGTATGGTCGAAACAATGATCGAACGATCCAAAAAGAAGGCAAACCCGATCAGGATAGCTGAAATTCCACTATATAACCAAACATTGATCTTAAGAAACAACAAACCGGTTTGCGCCAATAACAAAACATTATTGATAATAATATTTAGCCAATCAACACCGATCGTCACAAATTTCTTGACCTCGAAGTGCCGGATCAACCAAACCGCCAAAAAGCTCAGTGCCGAAGCGATCCCTGCACCCTGTAAACCAATCAACGGTAAGAGCAGGGCAGTAAGGCCAACATTGATCACCATTCCTACTAAGGTAGTTGTAAAAATACTCTTCGTCTTCTTAGCTGCCACATAGACTTGCCCAATCAGTCCGGAAAGGCATTGATACAAAACTGTAATCAGCAAAAACGGGGTATACTCCCAAGCAACGTAGAATTTTGGACTAACAATGATGAACATGAAAACTTTTGAAAAGCAAATCAAACCCAGCGTCGCAACAAATAGGAACTGCGAATAAAATCTAAAGATGGTAGTGTAAAATTTATCGCTTTTGCTGTCGCCATACTGATCGATAGCTGAAAGCTGCCATGATTGAAAGAAGATAGAATTCAAAAGATTCAAGATCGACGGCATTTTACTGGCTACCGCAAAAATACCATTGCTGGTAGTCCCAAGGAAAAATAGGATCAAATAACGGTTAATATCATTGGAGGCCCACCAAGAAATAGCATTTGGTATCAAAGGAACACTGTAGCGCAGCATATTTTTTAACTTGCCGCTTTGATACTGGTGAAGATCCAATATATGAGGCAGATCGATTCGCCAACTAAGGTAGATGTCTGAAAGTACCAAACCCAAGATGAAGGAAATGAAATACCCCACCACGCCCCATTTTAAAACAGTTAACGCGATGATATTAAGTACTGCTGTCATCAAAGCCAGCAAGATACCATTCGCAGCAAAAATCCTTTGTTTTCCGACCGCCTTGGCCATCTGTGCCAAAACAGACTGATAACTTTGCGCGATCAACAATAATCCGACATAAACAGAATATTGAACATGGAAAAACTGCAGCAAGACCGCAACCGCCAAAGTTATCAGTGAAATTATATTGGTGACGCTGATCCCTGTCGAAAAAACGACCGTTGGATGGCGACGTTCATCCAAACCAAAACGCAAGACAGCATCTGAAATGCTTAGATAAACGACTGGCAGCAAAAAGCTCACGGTTGTTTGAGCAATATCAGTAACACCATATTCATTCTTTGTAAGTGTGTATGTGTATAATGGCAGCATCAAAAATGTGATCAACTTGCTGCCGATGTTACCGATGGCAAAAATAATTGAATTACCGATCAGTGTCTTATATGGATTGTTCTTGGCCAACCTGTTTCACTCTCAATTCTTAACTTAATTAGACAATGGATCATTTAAAAAGCTTATCCAATGCGGCAAATTGCCTTTGTGCCTCTTGATTTAACCGGCGTACTTCTTCATGTTTTAAAGTCGAATACTCTATATGTGCCGGTATAGTTGAATCTTCCGTTAATTCGACGTGTTGTTGCTCTGGAAATACATCTGTTAGTGTATGCTTCGTCTTTTCTCCATAACTGGCAACAAACGTCGGTTTCTCCAAGATCCACCCCAATACCATCGCGTGGAACCGGCTAGCAAATATCGCCTGTGCATGTGCTAAAACATTCACTGAATCATTAATGCTGCTATGTGAAAAGAGGTGAACGTGGGCTTTGATCTCATCTGGGATCACCGTCAAAATTTCCTTAGCGTATTCTAGATCACCCTGTTCATCGCAAAAAGACATTAAAACGACATCGTCACCGTCAGCGACCCGCTCGGAAATCGCCTGGACCAATAACCGTTGATACAATGAAATGACATATGGAGAAGTGTTTTCCGCCTTCACTTTGGGGTCAACCACAGAAACGACACTATAATCTCCGTTGAACAACGGTTGTGTATCTGCATTATTTTTAAAAGAAAAAACAATGTCTGGTGCGACATGCGTCTGGGGATTATCCGCAAACAAAGAGTAGGAATACTCATCCCTGAAAGTCACACTATCAATTGTTTTAAAAAAATCATTATACTCATCTATTTGTTGCTGGGTATAGAAAGGCCCAAAATTGCTCCCTAAAATAATATAATGTTTGACCTGGTCACGCAGCACTTCACGCTTTCTCAAGGCACGACCGCCGCCCTTGGAATTGGGATCCATGGGAAAGATAGATCCGCCAATTTCAATAATGTTATCGTCTGATTCCAGAAAGTTTTCCATCTGCCAAATGGGGCTAGGCCATACATCTCCCAGGGCTGTTGGTTTTGCCCGGTTTAAAAAATTACCGAACCTATTAGCAACTTTAGAAAGAAATTGGTTTTTATAAGGTACTACTTTAAGATTGTCGATATCTTCCAGCACACCTTGGGCATTGGAATAGACTTGACTAACAAAGTTTTGGTCGGGATATCGATCACACAAGATCTTCAAGAAAAGATCGTCGCCTAAATTGCTATTCCAAAAACCGATCACGTAATTTTTCATTTTCGAGCCTCCATCAACAGCAGTAGAACTGTAATGTCAATTTTTATAACGTAATTGATTAAAAAGCATCATTTAATAGGCATCATTTGGCAGGAAGATAATTTTAACAGTTAGTAAAATTATCTTGATGTCCAGCCAGACCCCACTATCACGGATATATTTGATATCCAAATTGACCATTTCATCAAAGCCGACTGAGTTCCTGGCAGTTGCTTGCCACAAACCTGTGACACCTGGTATTACCAGCAAACGCAATTTGTCATGCTCCGTATATTCCTCTACTTCACTAGGCAAAGGCGGACGCGGCCCGACTAAACTCATATCACCTAACAAAACATTAAAGAACTGAGGCAGCTCATCTAAACTTGTCTTCCGCAAAAACTTACCGATCCTCGTGATCCTTGGGTCATTCTTCATCTTGAACATTGGACCGGAAACATCGCTTTGAGCCTTAAGCTTTGCTAACTCCTGATCTGCGTTGACGCGCATAGACCTGAACTTAAACATACCAAAATTTTTACCATTCTTACCGACTCGATCTGCCCGGTAAAAAATCGGTCCACCATCATCGGCTTTGATCAAAATGGGAATGATGATAAAAATTGGTATCAACAAAATCAAGCCAATTAAGGTAAAAAGGATATCAGAGCATCGTTTTACACCATTATAAAGCGGTCTGTGTTGCAATTTATCTGTGTTAAGTTGTAATTCTTCTCCCCTCATGCTCTTCTCCCTCTCCTGTCACTTAATTCAATAACCATCGCTCTTAATTTACTATAATGCTTAGCTTATTAATATGCTAGCATTATGTAAGTACAAAAAATCAGCCATGGGCAAAATTCTTTACAAGAGATTGTACCAAATATTTTTTTATTTTGCATATAATTCGATTGTTATCGTTTTTATGGTTGGTTTGCCGGTGCAATGCAATCTAACACTAGAAAATTAAAGATTTGCAGCAATTTTGGCGATCGTGTTTTTGAATAAGTATTATTATATAAATAATTATCTTGTTTTCCCTTGCTCGCAAGGCCTCATGAGTTGCCAAGTTAATGCTGTTTGAACTTCATTTATAATGTTTTATATTTATTATTTATTTTTTGAATAATATACTTTAGATATATATTTTTTATTCAATTCATTAAATACAAGTTCTTATATTCCCACATGGATAACCCTGAATGTCAGAGATCTCGTGCTTTGTACATTTTGTTAATACTGCATCTTTCATTTTTCACGCATACAAATGATTAGATAAGAATTAGCATTAGCCTGTTAAAAAATTTGTCAGCCTTTCTCACTCTTCAAGCCGTTCCCCCCCCTCCCAAAAAAAACATTACTTCCCTGAACAGACGTAAAATTCACCTACTTTTGACTTAACAGAAACACCGTCGTATTTTGTTCATCAAATGAAAATTCACAACTAATTGGATATTAGATACCTGGCCTTACCTTAACTGCGGGAATATATATTATGCTGCTCTTTCTCTGATTATTAATTTTTTAGCATGGTTAGGAAATTAGTATAATTAATGTGTTTTTTCAAATCACATGCTTCAAACGATCTCGAAATTAACTTTTATTTTAAATTTATTTTTCCTGGTTATTACACTTCCAGTCTAAACTACTTTGCCTTTCAACCCTGTTTTGGCGCCCTTTTGCTCTCCAAAACATTCTCGCCAATCATTGTTAATTATGGAAACCAAAATCAAGCAAAAAAAACACCCACCCTAAAAGAAAGGCAAGTGGTCTCGCTTATTCATTACGCTTTTTCTTCAGCAAACAAAACATCGTCTTGTTCATTTTGATAGGTCGCAGACACAGGTTTGGCATACATCTGCTCCCCGTTCTTATCAACAAAGATCGCTGCATCCGCGATTTGCTGCATGGCTTTTTTGACAGTGGCACTATCCAGATCGGTATTAACATACTTTAATTTAATATGGTGGATCACTCCGCCAATGGAAGAACGAAACGCTAGGTCTAAACTTTTCATATTACCGCTCCTTTATTTCTTTTATTTCTTTGTTACAAAACTGCCGTTATAACAACTTTTTTAGACAGTTGATCACATTTAGCTCAAGGCCGCTGTCACATTGACTGTCACTTGATCCGTTGTTTCACCAGTCAATTGGGCGATAACTTGTCCAAATTGCTGCAGCTGTTCGTCTGTCGCGGATTGTGCAATATTGTTGAAGCTGCGCTTGCGAACACTGCCGTCTTCCTTCGTGGAACCTACAGCAATATTTGTTTTTTCCCATGTTTTACTCATCTGCCTGACCTCCTATTACTTTTAGTTAGTTCAAGTCTACTGTGACTTGTTATCATGCGTAAGTCGCGCGGCCTACATTCTTACTAACGAAATCAATAAAGAAAATGTCAAAGACAATTTTATTTGAAATCAAAAAACTTACGGCTTTTTTGCTTGATCC
The DNA here is from genome assembly GCA_934215475.1 of uncultured Ligilactobacillus sp. GTDB lineage: Bacteria > Bacillota > Bacilli > Lactobacillales > Lactobacillaceae > Ligilactobacillus. The sequence continues at coordinate 3,584 of CAKPZY010000031.1, read as the reverse complement.
TGTTCTTCCAATAATTTACCGTCTGGCGGGAAACATGTTCTTGGTCCGCAATTTCTTGGACACTGTAGCCCAAAAATAGCCTTTTTAACAAATATTTGCGTCCATTTGGGCTACAGATCATCACGATTTCACGGATCAATTCCCAAAACTCCACTTCTTCTTCAATATCCATAGAAGAGGTATCGATCACAAAATCATCGGCATTCTCACGATCGTCATTCACTAGGCTAATGTGTTCTTCCATTTTCCATTCCTTTCGCAAGATATCCAATAATCCCCATTTGATCTTCCGATAGGCATAACCCATCAATTGTCGTTCATTTATGGCGGCATGTTGTTGGCAGTAGTCTGTGTAAGCCTGCATAAACAATAAAGTTCCTTCAGAAACTAAATCTTCAAAATACGGTGCAGCTGATGAAATATGGAGGTTTTTAATCGCGCCATAGATCACCCTCATTCGATTTTCTTTTAATAGATAATTCACTGCTTCATCGTTCAATAAAAACACTTCCTCAGTTAAATTATCCAAGGCCTTGAATAAACTGAGCATAAACGATTTTGTTACGAAAATTAATGTGTCATTAAGTCCAATTAATGTGTCAATTAATAAAAAACTTGTGTTATTATTGTGATTTTTTTCATTTATTATATTGATTTTAACATTTTAGTTAATATATAATTATTTATGTTACCGTTTCTATAAGAAATCAAACATTTAATTTTGAAAATTTAGCTTAACTTTTAGGAGGAAATTCAATGCACAAAGAAAGTGTGCTTTTGACCAAGGAAGGGATCAAAAACCTCTACCAACATGCTTTTCGCAACGACAATGCAGCTATTACGCAAACAACTAACATGGTGATCGATACACATCTGCTGGGCTTGCCCGAGTGCCAGGCATTGCTAGTGGATAAAAATCAAGGCATTGTATTTACCAAACTTAGTACCAGTTGCCTGGTCAAACGTTTCATCAGCTGGCAAAATCTCAATTTTTCAATCTCTGTTATGATCATTGAAAAACTATATCCCGACCATTCTCATCGTCATATTGTCCCCTTCATTTCCGGGCAGGCCATGTTGATGCCGTTAAGCGGTTATGTGCGCAGTTCAGCTACCTGGATCATGTTGTCTAACCTAATAGACTATACGGTTTTGGGCAAAGAACAGATCGGCTTGCAATTTACCAAAAACCATGGACCCGAATATACATTGATAGAAAAAGAAAGCGAATTTGAAAAGAATTATCAAAACTGTTTAGCCATTGCCGAAACCGAGATACAAATGATTCAACAGCTCCTTAAAGATTTTCCGCCCAAATTTGTTACAAAAATTCACGGACAATTTCGGCGCGTCTGCCAAGGCGTCCCTTTACCGATGGTCAGTGTTCAAAAGGGCATTGAAGTGTTCACTGATGAGATAATAGAAGATGCTTTAACGATCAACTCATCACTGATCAGTGAAGCGCTTGATCCCATTTATGCGGAAGAAATCAAAAAAGGTGTCCGTTACAAGCGCAGGAGACTACGTTAACGAAACAGGCAAAATAGGCGGCAAAGAACAGCGGTTTTTGATTCGCAAAAGATAAAACATCACCAAGATAGCCGTCGTGAAGCTCCATTCACCCATTTGAAGCCGACTAAAATAGAACGTATGGATAAAGCTCAATCATTTTCGCTTTCTTTCATTGGACAAATACATACAAAGTTACGGAAATTAGCTGATCATCGACATTTCCTGAATTTTTTCTAAAAAATTGTTTCTGATGATTAATATTTGTACTAACATGTTATAATAATTTTTGGAAGTGCTTGCATTAAGGCTTAACGACCTAATTATTTGCTTACCATAAGCAAATACATGCACGAAAAGTACGATTTTTCAATAAATGGAGGAATATTATGGCAAAGGATAAAAGAGAATTTCCTAAGGGCTTTTTATGGGGAGGAGCTGTGGCTGCGCACCAATTAGAAGGTGCATACAAGGAAGGTGGCAAGGGTTTAAGCACCGCTGACCTATTTACTTTAGGAGACAAGGACCATCCGCGGCAGATCACAGAAACGATCGAGCCAGACGAGTATTATCCTAATCACAAAGGGATAGACTTTTACCACCGCTACCCTGGCGATATTAAACTATTCGCGGAGATGGGTTTCAAATGTTTTCGGACTTCCATAGCGTGGACGCGAATATTTCCGCATGGAGATGAAGAAACACCTAATGAGGCTGGTTTGAAATTTTATGATGATTTGTTTGATGAATGCTTAAAATATGATATTCAACCAGTGGTCACGCTCTCCCACTTCGAGATCCCACTGCACCTGGTCAGAAAATACGGCGGCTGGCGTGACAGACGTTTGATCAAATTCTTTGTTCGTTTTGCCGAAGCTTGTTTTAAAAGATACCATAACAAGGTTAAATACTGGATGACATTTAATGAAATCAATAACCAGACCAACTTCGAGGCAGCTGGCCATATCTACAATAATTCAGGAATTATTCCGCAACCTGGTGAAGATCGGCAAAAGCTGATGTATCAAGCAGCACACTATGAGCTGGTGGCATCTGCGCAAGCTGTCAAATTGGCGCATGAAATCGATCCAACATTGCAAGTGGGGGCAATGATCGCAATGGTACCAATCTACCCTTTGACCTCCAAGCCGGAGGATATTCTATTTGCTCAACGCGCTATGCAGACTCGTTATTGGTTCTCTGACGTTCATGCCAACGGATTTTATCCAAATTGGTTGGTGAAATTCTTTGAAAGGAAGAGTTACGATCTGGATATCACAACTGCCGATCTGGCACAACTTAAAACAGGCACAGTCGACTATATTGGTTTCAGCTATTACATGTCATTCACTACTAAATATCAAGGTCACGAAGATTTCAACGAAGCAAAAGACTTAGTTCCTAATCCTTATGTCAAAGCCAGTGAATGGGGCTGGCAGATCGATCCGCTCGGCTTACGCTATGCCCTCAATTGGTTTACTGACCGCTATCACTTGCCATTATTTGTCGTTGAAAATGGCTTAGGGGCTGTCGACAAATTGACTGAAGATCACCATGTCCACGATGATTACCGGATCAAATACATGCAAGATCATATCACACAAATGAAGAAAGCAGTGCTAGATGATGGTGTTGAACTGATGGGATATACCCCTTGGGGCTGCATAGACTTAGTAGCAGCTGGTACCGGCCAAATGACCAAGCGTTATGGGTTCATATACGTAGATGAGGACGACCACGGCAATGGTTCTTTGGAGCGCTACCGCAAGGATTCCTTCTATTGGTTCAAGAATGTGATCAGTACTAATGGTGCAAAACTGTAATTCTTTCAGTAAAAGATAAAAAGAAACGGTTTTTTTAAGGCTCAAACTGAGAGTAAACTTAGTTTGAGCATATTTTTAGTAATTATTTGGAAGTTGCGGCATACTTGCAGCGTTTTGACTCAGATTTTTAGATAGTTCTACGTACTTTCTTAGTTTCTACGTAGATTAGTGGCATTCTTTTACGTACTTTTGGCATTTCCACGTAGATTAGTGGCATTCTCCTACGTACTTTTAGCGTTTCTGCGTAGATCA
>CAKPZY010000030.1 GCA_934215475.1 uncultured Ligilactobacillus sp. | reverse complement strand
GGAAGTTACATGTGGATAGAATTGCCGTTTAAAACGGAATTAAAAAAGATTATGGGTATCCAAATCAGGCGCGATTCACCAAGTCACTTTTACTTTTAATACTTCATTTCTCAGTAATTAACGATTCCATTAAATAATATTAGTTAAATTATTTACCCTTTACTTTAGAAAGTGTTACAGTAGGGCCGTAAATAAATATAAAGGAGGCGATCATTATGGCAGCATCGTGGGCATTGTGGATCGCGATCATCGCTCTGGTGATTTCACTGGTTGATTGCTACTTCATTTTCCAAAACAAAAAGTAAGATCCTGCTTAGTTAGTAAAAACGCCTACATTTCGTAAGCGTTTTTTACTAACTTTATACACTGCCTTTTTAGTTCTGCTCGATCAGCCAAGCTTTAAGACTCTTTTTTTGCTTCTTTTACAAAGTTTGTGATCTTTTCTTTTTGGTTCTCGTTAAGTTTATGAGCATCTGGAATCATGCCATGTAAAAACAAACGTACTGGCGCTATTTTTATATTATTTTTATCAAGTGCCCTGCTTAAGCCAGTCTCAATTGTTAATACTGCTCCAGATGTACCAAACATCACGACTTCCCCAATTTTAGCAGGAGTTAATTGCTCAGCATACTTCTTTAACTTACCATCCACTGATGCCATATGGATCGCCCCGCCCAAAAAGAGCTTATCCACCGGAGAAGATAAAGGAAAACTGATGTCTTTAGCCTCGACATTTAACTGCTTGGCTATTTCTTTTGCTACCATTTTTGTATTCCCAGTTTGGGAATAATACCTAACTGCAACAGTCATATTATGGCTTCCTTCCTGATATATACTACTAGAGGTCCTTCCACTTTTATTATGATAACCCGAACAAATAATAGCAAGCCTTACAACGATTGGCCTTAATGTTTTTTAGCTTCGTAAAATACATGGATAAATTTACATGACCCTTATTTAATGCAGAAAATTATTATCAATTGCCTGATCACATCCGGCAATCTTCATTAGCACTAAATGTGTGAGTCTACACCCACAAAGTGAGCTCTTCGCAATTTCAAAAGAAGCTAATCAAAAAAGTTATTTTTTTTTTCGAGGCAAAAATTAAGAAAGTAAAATTTTTGAGAAATTGAAGTGCAACAAAAATATAAGCCTCAGCAAGTGCCTTTTTTTGTTTATAAATTGTAAAAAATATTACAAAATCGTGTAGTTTAAACTAACCCATTTTCCGGTTTTATATCAACACATTTATCTCAAAAAGTTTAAACTTAATAAAAACTTAAATTTATTAGTATAAAGTGGAAATGTTAGTTACTGGCAAAACGTTTTTTTAGGAGATGGTAAAAATGGAACCAGCCAATCCTGACATGCAAGAGATCAAGGAAGGCAACATACACGATTACGATGATTACTTGGATTTTTTTAACTGTAAACCTGTGCATCAAGACTATAAATCTGCTTATCATTCCATAACTTTTGTCTCTGCTGGAATAATTCCGTATAGTGGGGGGATCGTTACGATGTTGCACTTAGGGACATTACTAAGTAAGCAAGGGTATGATGTATATTATCAAAGCTCCGTTCCCCAAAGTGTAGAAGATATGCGGACAGATGCTGAATTCAATTTCCCAGGCTATCGCGGTACTTGTATCCCATTAGAATCATTTTCACAACATAGCTCTGATATTTGGATAGCAACCTTGTGGGAGACGACCTATCTTATAAAAAATCGACGAGGATACAAAATGTATTTGGTTCAAGATTATGAGCCATATTTTTATCCCTTTGGCGATCGCTCAGAACTAGCCAAGAGAACGTATCAATTTGGTTTACACATGATATCTTTGGGGCCATGGTGTGCTAAGATGATCCGCCAAAATTGCCATGTTAACAGCCAGCTAGATGAGATCAACTTCCCAGTAGACGTCGAAAGTTATCATATTAAATCACGTGATTTTTCGGAATATCCTAAAAAGAAAGAGCTGAATTTGGCTGTCTATACTAGATTTGCTACTCCTCGTCGAGCACCGATCAGTGTTCAAATGGTTTTAAAAAATACAGAAAGATTATTAGCAAGAAAGGATATCAAGCTGAATATCAACTACTATGGAACAAGTCAAAATGAAGAATTTATCAACGGACATAACCTTGGTCGGTTAAATAAACGGGGGCTGGAAAAACTATATCACGAATCAGACTTTGGCATCGCCCCATCGATGACCAACCTGTCATTAGTTCCATTCGAAATGATGAGTTCCGGCTTACCATACATTGACTTTAATGAAGGGTCTGGCTCTGATTTTATGCCGGCTAATTACTGTTGGCGGATCAATTTTGATGAATATGAATTAGCAAATATTCTACTGCAAGCAAGCGAGCAACCCGAAGAATTGGAAGAAAAGACCGTTCAGGCAAAAGAATACTTGGAAAAAATGACTTGGAAGAAAACATTCTCAGATTTTTACACTATCATTAAACATATCAATAACAAGGAATCTTTAGAAAATTAGACTGTATCTCAGGCAAATAGACTAGGAAGTGTCTTGTTTGATAAAAGAAAATGATGAGCATCCCGCGTTAGATCAAAATAAACCAGTAAGGAAATTGAATCGAATAGCTGCAATTGCAACTTTAGGCGGGGTACTCTTTGGGTTTGATACTGGAGTAGTAAATGGGGCACTGCAATATATGTCTCGGCCGGACCAGCTGAATTTAAATCCCAGTAACGAAGGCCTAGTTGCGAGCGGTGTAACGATTGGAGCTGCCTTTGGTGCATTATTCATGGGGCGTTTAGCAGATATTTTCGGCAGAAAAAAATTAATGCACTTTTTGTCACTTTTATTATTTTTCGGAACCCTAGGCTGCAGTCTTTCTCCCAACTTGGTTATTATTGTCGCCTTCCGAATCCTCGTAGGGTTAGGGGTCGGCGGAGTCTCGGTAGTTGTCCCGACTTACCTGTCGGAAATGTCGCCATTTAAGAAACGGGGGCAAATAGTAACCCGGAATGAATTGATGATAGTTGGCGGACAATTAACGGCTTTTATCATCAATGCGATTTTAGGCTTACTTTCGGGTGATAACCCGGAAATCTGGCGGTATATGTTGGCTTGCGGGATGATACCGGCTATCGCTTTATTTTTCGGATCCCAAGCTATCCCAGAATCCCCACGTTGGCTTGTTATGCGCGGAAAATCAGATAAAGCTCTGTCTGTACTAAATACAATCAGGACAACTTACACAGAATGTCTAACAGAACTAAAGCAGATCAAGGAAAATTTAGACAAACAGCATAAGTTATCTCGTGCAACCTGGAATGATATCAAACAGCCGCACAATCTGCATATTATAATTATCGGTGCCGGCCTGGGCATCATGCAGCAAATGATAGGGATCAATATCATCATGTATTATGGTTCCACCGTTTTAGCTAATGCTGGTTTTGGCAACAATGCCTCTCTGATTGCTAACATCGGCAATGGTGCTGTTGGAGTGATAGTCACGATCATTGGGATGAAGTATTTGATCAACAAAGTAAACAGAAGGAAATATTTGTTAATTGGTATCACAGGAACTACAATTTCTCTTTTACTGCTTGTTTTATTTTCTAAAATACTTGCTCCTGCCATCTTGCCTTACTTTGTAGTTGTTTGTTTAATGCTGTTCATTGCTTTTGATCAAGGTTCGATCGGACCACTTGTTTGGCTGTTATTATCAGAAATTTTTCCACAAAAGATCCGCGGCTTTGGTATGGGGATCTCAACGTTCTTCCTGTGGTTTGCTAACTTTCTTGTTGGTTACTTCTTCCCCATTCTACTTGATGTTTTTGGATTAAGCACTACGTTCCTGATTTTTGCCGGATTCAACGTCATTTCCTGGATATTTGCTTATAGCAGTGTCCCAGAAACCCTTGGAAAAACACTGGAACAAATTGAAAACAATTAGAACTTTGCTTCATTTTATCTTTTCTAGAGACTATGCTGGTGCATGGTTTCTTTTTTATTTGTATCATTTGAATAACTATCTTAAGACGTGCTAATCTTGTTACCCTGTTTTTGGTTATCAGAAGGTAAAATCAGACTGACCATTTTCTTCTAGGGGCTTCTTTTAGGTATGGTTGAGGCGTAGGATAACTGATCAGTTCGATCGTCGACCCCCATGGTGTCAAAGCGTAAACAAATTTGTTCCCTGCTCCACTTTCAGGACCGCTTAATTTTACAGGATCAGAATTTCTCTTTCCACCAGCAGCCTCAACTTGCTTTAATGCTTCATCAATATCATCTACATATAGACTTAAATGTTGCCAACCGATATCTGAGGGAGTGATAGCTGCCCTTTGACCTTGTCCTCCATATTCAAAAAGCTCGATCCCTGGTCCATTTGGTAAAGCAAGCATTCTAATTGCCCTTTGTTCCATCGAATTTGGAATGTGCAGTCTTTTCTTAGTAAATGTCGAAGTTCGCGGTGGATCCGACTTTTTTAAAGTATCGTATAGTACTTCCGCATTGAACGCTTCCTTTAAAAACACTGTTGCTTCTTCCAAATCAGGAACGGTTAAACCGATATGATCTATGCCGTGAAAGTTGTTCTTCATGGAATTATTCTCCTTTTAACAAATATATCTAGCGTGTCAAGAATACCATTCAAAACGACGGTTAGACAATCATCCAAGCTCGAGGCCTTTTTCTAAAATCATTTAAGGAAGCTTGTATGACGGAATGCTTATTTTGGCGTTTATAAGCTGGTAAAATTAGCTGCTTATCATTTTATCTAATTAAATTTTAAGTTAACTGTTGAAAACAGAAGCAGATGTGTGTATACTAGCTTCTAAATTAATAAATATAAACGAACGTTAAGATGAGTAAGTTATTTATGTTGTTAAAAAGAGAGCCATTGTGTGGTGCAAAATGGTATCAGCAGATAACCGAATATGGTCTTAAAATTTGTTCTCATCGTTGATCTGCGGCTAGATGGTGGCGGGCACTCCCGTTATAGAGTTAGGATATCACTTGAAATACGTTGCAATAGCTTATTTTTTGAGTATCTGAAGATAAGCAGACTAAAAGCTGCTTAAAAAAGGTGGCACCGCGGAAAAGCACTTTCGCCCTTTATTTATCATTGATAGATAAAGGACGAAAGTGCTTTTTTTGTTCTTAGGGAGGGAAAAACAGATGTCCAATAAAGAAACGGCTTATAAATTGTTGTTCACACAGGCAAAAAGTTTACTGGAAGGCGAGACAGACATTGTGGCTAATATGAGCAATATAGTCTCTTTGATTTTTCACAGTTTACCAGATTTAAAGGGTACAACATACTATCGTTTTTTAAACAACGAACTTGTACTCGGACCATTTCAAGGAAAACCAGCTTGCATGCATATTCCAGTTGGGAAAGGTGTCTGCGGCACAGTCGCAGCAACACAAACAACAGAAATTGTTCCTAACGTACATGCCTTCTCTGGGCATATTGCCTGTGATAGTGCTTCAAATTCAGAGATCGTTGTTCCAGTTTTTAAGGATGATAAATTTTGGGGAGTATTGGATCTAGACAGTCCAAAATTTAATACCTTTGATGATATTGACGATAAATATCTGCGGACAATTGCTCCCTTGATCTTTGGAGTAAAATCTTACGCAAAATAATAAAGGAGAGAAAGAAAATGGCAGTTTAACACCAGTTTGGCGTGAAGTTGCAGAAACGATCATCGTCACGGCCGGGCTCGTAGGTGGTTGGGGCGATTACTATGGCAGGGCGACTTGCGCACACTCGATTCAAGATGCGCTGACTTTTTTCCATGAAACTGTACACCTGTTACATGGTGCTAAGGTGGCTTATGGAATATTAGTACAGTTGGCGATCGAACAGCATTTTTCAGCAATTAAAGAATTATTACCTTTGTTTCGGAGACTTGGGCTGCCCACCAATTTCCATGATCTGCACTTAGATAACATTAATGATGAAGGTATTAACAAGATGGCCGCACTATCTGCTGATAAATCGACTACTATGAGTTCAATACCTTTGGATATTGATGACAAAACTGTGCGTCAAGCAATATTAAGCCTAGAAACTATTGCTATTTCTGTTTAAAATTTAAAAAACTTGAGAGCCGTCATATTCTAATAGTACTTGTCCCCCAAAATGTTTGAGAAACATGTTGGGGGACAAGTACTATTAAGTTCAGTTGTAACTTTCTAATAACAGCTCTTCAAACTGTCCTCGTTGAGCCTGTCATTTGCGTGTTAAACGAAAATTCTCAGCGTCAGCAAAAAGATATATTTACAATTTCGCATCCCTAAGTTCCATTCAAAATATTTTGCGTGCGACAGTATGGTCAAGATATATTATTAAATACGAAAGTTTAACATTTTCCCGACCTCTTCTACATCTTTATCTCCACGTCCAGAAAGATTAATGACAATTATTTGATCTGCCGGCATTTTGGAGGCCATTTTTATTCCCTGTGCAACAGCATGTGAGCTTTCAAGAGCTGGGATAATACCTTCTTTTTTTGACAAAGTTACAAAAGCTTCAAGTGCTTCTTTGCCAGTAATTGGGTAATACTCTGCTCTTTTTATATCCTTGAGCAAGGCATGTTCCGGTCCTACACCAGGGTAATCTAGGCCAGCTGAAATCGAATAAGTTGACTTTAACTCTCCGTTTTCCTCTTGCAAAAAATATGACTTCATCCCGTGGGCGATCCCAACACTGCCATTTGTTAACGTAGCAGCATTATCCGGTGTATCTGCTCCTTTTCCTGCAGCTTCCGCACCAATTAGCCGCACATTTTTGTTACCCAGGAAATTAGCAAAAGAACCGATTGCGTTAGATCCTCCACCGACGCAAGCAACGATTGCATCTGGCAAACGTCCTTCTTTGGCAAGAATTTGCTGCTTCATTTCTTGACTAATCACACTTTGAAAATCTTTAACCATCCTTGGATATGGATCTGGTCCAACCGCTGAACCGACGACATAAAATGTATCAGTCAAATGTTGTCCAAAATCAACAAAAGCAGCATCAATGGCCTCTTTCAAGGTGCCATTTCCCTTTTTAACAGAATTTACTTTAGCCCCTAACAGATTCATTCGGAATACATTTAGCTTTTGTCTTTCAACATCTTTAGCACCCATATAAATTTCACATTTCATTCCGAATTTGGCCGCTGCAGCAGCAGTAGCTGTTCCATGCTGGCCGGCCCCTGTTTCAGCAATGATCCTCTTTTTCCCCATTCTCTTAGCTAAAAGGATCTGCCCTAACACATTGTTTAATTTATGTGCTCCTAGGTGATTCAGGTCTTCGCGTTTCAAATAAATTTTTGCGCCGCCTAAGTATTTAGACAAACTCTCTGCATAATATAAAGGAGTAGGACGCCCAGAATAATCCTTAAGATAATATTCTAATTCAGCCCTAAATTGTTTGTCATCTTTAAAGCGTTCATAATATTTCGAAACTTGATTTAAAGCAGTTTTAATTTGTGCCGGTACATACTGACCTCCGTATTGTCCAAAATAACCTTTTTTATTTTCTATCGTTGTGTTGCTCATAATTAAGATCCTCCTCATTTTGCCATTGAAACAAGTTGGAGCCTACAGAAGGGCCTTAAAAGGCAACAAAAAAGCACTGCATTTTTTCTATGCAGTGCAACCAAAAAAGATCACCACCAGCATAGGCTCCTTTAATAAGTCACTAAAATTAAGCCTACACTAATAAATGTCGACTCACTTACCTATGCCAGATTTGCCACAAAGTTGTCGTCATATATGTGATCTCTCCTTCCAAATAATGGAACCAATTATGGTTCACTTTTCGTTAAATGTCAACTATAACCCAATATTTTTAGATCAAAATAATTAGCCGGGTTAAAAATGTCGAGCTTTGTTCACCTTCAACTTATAAGGAAAAACAAATTAAGCTAAAAGAGATTGATCACAGTTTCGATCCCAGCATATGCCATGAAGACAACAACTAACCAACCTGTGCCAAAAAGCCAAGCAGGATGATGGTAATTATTTTGCATGATCCTTTTTTTGTGACTGGCTACCAGCAGGATAGCTAAGGCGATCGGTAAAACAAACCCGTTGACAGCGCCAGCAAATACCAGCATTTGTGCCGGATTCCCAATAAAATAAAATATGGCCGTGCTAAAAATAATAAAACCAACAATTAAAGCACTACTATATTTCTTAAATTTAACGGCTGTTTCTTTTTTGACAGCATAATCCAAAAAAGAAGTTGACGTGAAGGTCGCGCCGATAACAGAGGACATACCTGAAACAAATAAAAGCAATCCAAAAAATTTATAACCAAAATTCCCGGCGGCGTATTGGAAAATAGATGCAGCAGGATTAGATGGGTCTAATTTATATCCGACAACTACAACGGCCAGGCCCGCTAAAAACAGCATGACACGAATAATAGAAGCCAGACCAATACCTGTCAGCGCCCCTTCATTAACGTAACGAACATTTCTCTTTCCCCTCATACCTCCAGCAAGTAAGCGATGACCGCCCGCAAAAGAAATATATCCCCCAACTGTACCGCCCACAATGGTAACTATCGAAAGGAAATCAACATGTTACGGGACAAAAGTATGCACAACGGCAGTACTATACGGAACTTTCATGATCCATAAAATAAAAACCAGAATACCTATCTTGATCAGTGCTAATAGTTGAACTGTGCGGTCCATCGCTTTTAGAGCATTTTTAACAACTAAGATCACAATGGCTATCGCAGCGGCTATTAATGCCCATTTTCTGGAGATATTCCAAACAAAACATTTAAGCCAAGACCTGCACCGCCAATATTACCGATATTAAAAATTAAACCTCCAAATGCGACTAAAGCTGATAATAAATATCCAAGCCCTGGTAAAACCTCGTTTGCAATAACCTGTGCACGTTTTCCCGAAACAACGATGATCCGCCAAATATTTAACTGGACCACAATGTCAACTATGATACAGATCGCGATCGCAAAACCAAAGTCTGCTCCTAGTCGTCCAGTAAAAAGTGCTGTTTGCGTCAGAAAGCCTGGGCCAACTGCAGCCATCGCCATCAAAAATGCTGCACCCATGGCTGAACTATGTAAGCGCCGTTTTTGTGTTGCCAACTGATCGTCTTTTTTACTTGACGATGGCTTAGTGCCTTTTTTCATAGTCATTCTCCTATCTTTCTCATATCTCGTGATACCTCTCGTTTAGAACTTTCGGCACTAAATTATAAGATTCAAGCTAAATTTATAATGGAAATTTATTATCCAACTTCAGTATGTTTTCACTTCAATTTGGATGCTCTTGAATGTTTCGACCAGCTTTCTGACTATTTTTAAAGCTGCCCCGTTATCTCCGTGAACGCAAAGTGAATCGATCTTAAGAGGAACATGGCTGCCATCCACAGCTATTACAGATTGAGTCTTGATCATATGGACTGCTCTTTTGGCTATTTCTTCAGGATCTGTCAAAACAGCATTTGCTTTTGAACGGGACACTAAATTTCCGTTTGCTTGATAATTACGATCTGCAAATGCTTCTTGAGCAAACGGAAGATCAAGCTCCTTAGCGGCATCAATTAAAGAACTGTTGGCTAAACCATAAATGGGTAGTTTAGGATCAAAACGTTTAATTCCCCGGACGATTGCTTCTGCCAAATGAATATCCTTGCAGGCTGCATTATATAAAGCTCCGTGTGGTTTAACGTGGTGTAATTTATGATCTGAGGTAAACCCAGCAAGTGCAGCAATTTGATAGGTTACCAAATGTGAGATTTGTTCTAAGGGGATGTCCATCTTGCGCCGTCCAAATCCATTTAAATCTGGAAAGCTCGGGTGAGCCCCAATTCCAACATGTGCTTTTTCAGCCAGGGCCACTGTCTGGTCGATCACATCAGGATCTCCGGCATGGAAACCGCAGGCAATGTTCGCTGAACTGATCAATGGTATGATCTCTTCATCTTTGCCTAAATGATAGCGTCCATAACTTTCCCCTAAATCACTGTTTAAATCAATTTTTACCATGATAATTTCTCCTTTCTTCTAGTATTTCAACGACGTATTGACCACATCAGTAACTAACATATGACCAGGGGCATGAGTGATCACTAACGGCGGTTTTGACTGCATGATCGCGTTTTGCGGTGTAACACCGCAAGGCCAAAAGACCGGTACTTCGCCTGGATCAATAGTCACCGCATCTCCATAGTCTGGCTGCGCTATATCTTTGATCCCAATAAATTGGGGATCCCCGATTTGGATCGGTGCGCCATGGACCTTAGGCATAGCGGCCGTTACCTGAACTGCCTTGGTTACCAATTCCTCAGGGATCGGCCGCATACTAACTACCATATTCCCATGAAACTGACCAGCAGATCTTAGTGGGATGTTGGTATCATACATTGGAACGTTGACCCCTTCAGTTATATTTCTTATTTCGATCCCAGCCCCAAGCAATTCTGCTTCAAATGAAAAGCTGCAACCGATAATGAAGCTGACAAAATCTTTTTGCCACATTGGTTCAACAGAACTGACCTCTTGCACCAATTTCCCATATTCATAGACTCGATACTTAGGAAAGTCGTTAGCTATATCTATGTCCTTGGCAAACACATTTAATCCCCGACTGCCAGTATCGCTGACTTCCAAAACAGGGCAGGGTTTGGGATTGCGCTGAGTAAACAGTAAGAAATCATAAGCCAACTCTTGAGGTAAGATGACCAGGTTTGCTTGGGTGTATCCCGGACACAAACCACTCGTAGTTCCGCTATATTTTCCGGACCTTATCAAATGTCTTAGTTCCACAGGCCTCAACGTCGATAGTTCAATTGACATTCACACCACTCCTGTCCATTTTTATGCATTAACTTACTGTTTCATTTTACTGTCTAACCAATTAACCGTCGTTTTCAATTCCTGGTAATCTGAATCGTCTAAAAGCTGGGCTAACAGTTCTAAATTGGTTCCAATACCAGAGATAACTGTCTCATCAATAATTGCTTGCATCTGTTTAACTACTGTCTTTCGATCCATTCCATATACAATAATTTTTGCGATCAGACCGTCATAATTAGGTGGAACAAAATACCCTTGGTAAAGAGCCGTATCGACGCGGACACCGTAACCGCCCGGTAAATGAAGCCCAGTTATTTTCCCAGAGGTAACCGCATTGCATCTGCATTCTAAAACAAAACCAGCCCTTTTCGGACGGTGGCCGTTTAATTTATCACCTGCTGCAAGGCGCAACTGCATGGTAATCAAATCAACATCAGATGTTAATTCCGTGATCGGGTGTTCAACCTGGATCCTAGTATTCATTTCCATGAAATAAAAAGAACCATCGCTGTTGTACAAGAATTCTATGGTACCAGCGCCTTCATAGTGTAATTTGGCGACTGCTTTTTCACACTTTGAAAGCATCGTTTCTCGTGTCTTCGTGGATAAAACAACTGCAGGAGCTTCTTCAATGATTTTTTGATGATGAGCCTGGATAGTACAATCACGTTCTCCAACAGCAATTACATGCCCCGCTTGGTCGGCCATGATTTGGACCTCTATGTGGCGCGGTGCTTCAAGATACCTTTCCAAATACATCCGCTTATCACCAAAAGAAGAAACAGCTTCTTTTTGAGCCACCGAAAATTTGGCCGTGAGCTCTTCGCTGCTTCGTACGATGCGCATACCTTTGCCGCCACCTCCTGCACTAGCCTTTAACATAATAGGATATCCGATCTCATCAGCTTGCAAGGATGCATCTTTAGCGGTTGTAATGGTTTCTTTTCCCCCTTTCACTATTGGTAATCCATATTTTCCCATTGTAGCGCGAGCTGTTTCCTTATCGCCTAGGAGAGAAATAACATTGGCTGAGGGGCCGATAAACTTCACTTGATTTGCTTCACATGCTTGGGCAAAATCTGCATTTTCGGAAAGAAAACCATAACCAGGATGGATCGCCTGGGAACCGGTAATTTTTGCAGCCGTAATTATCGACGCAATGTTTAAGTAGCTGTCTGCTGCATTCGCTGGCCCAACGCAAATTGCTTCATCAGCCAACTTAACATGCAAAGCATTTTTGTCTGCAGTTGAATAAATAGCAACTGTTTTTAAACCAAGTGCGCGACAGCTGCGAATGATGCGAACAGCGATCTCTCCCCGATTTGCCACCAGAACTTTAGTAAAAGGCCAAGTCGATACCGGTTTATTTGAGCTGAATAAGTTCTTGCCCATATTCGACACTCTCCCCATCTTCAACCAAAATTTTGGCAACTGTGCCACTTTTATCAGCTTTTACTTCATTCAAAGCTTTCATGGCCTCGATAATACAGATTGGATCACCTTTTTTGATCTGTTCTCCTTCCTTAATGAATGGTGGATCATTAGGCGACTTCGCAGCATAAAAGACACCAACAGAAGGCGCGGTGATAGTCTGCCGAACTCGATCATTAGTGCCAGATGCAGCTTTATTTTTATCATTTGTTTCTTCAACAACATTGCCTGAAGCGCTTGGTTGCGCAACCGAGCCAGTGAGTTCCTGTTTCAAAGTCACTTTGTCTTCGCCCCTTTGAATCGTCACTTCTGATAGCTTATTTTCTTTTAGTAGTTGTGTAAGTTTTTTAATTGTTTGAAAGTCCAATTTTACGCCTCCTCGAAGAGTGTTTGGATACGTTGCGCAGCAATACGGTTAATTCCGAAAGGTTTCTGAAATTTTGCTTCGTTGATTTCCAAATTTAATTGAGCTAACTGTTTATTTTGTTGTTGTAATATTTCACTAGCGGTCTGTAAGTCCACATTTTCAAAACAAATCCTCTGTTTTGGCTGACATTGTATGAGTTTAGGAATATCTGCGGTTATTACAACGGCAATTACCGGATAACCTCCAGTCGTCTGCCGATCTGCCAGAAGTATAATAGGCTGACCATCGGGAGGAATCTGAATCCCACCGTTAACGGTAGCCTCAGAGAGCATGTTTTGAGATCTTATATTTAAAGGCTGACCTTGCAGCCGATACCCCATACGATCCGACTGAAACGTGAGTTGATATCTTTGAGACAAAAATAAGTGCTGATCGGTGCTCGTAAAGGAAGACCACTGCGGCCCAGTCAAAACTCTGATCCTCATTACCTTTTTTGCTTCTGAATATCTTGCAACTTCTATGGATCGGTGGGCATAATTACTCAATTTGGCATGCGGTTCAATATTTATATGATCACCGCTTCTCAACGCCCTGCCGTGAAAGCCTCCGATATTCAGCCTTTGCGTAGTTGAATAGCTGTCCAAGACTTTGGAGATCACAAGCCCTCCTCTAATAGCCAGATATCCATATCTCCCCTGTGACGTGCCCCCAATTTTGAGTAGATCATTGGCATGTACATATATGCACTGGTTCAAGGAAATATCTTTTCCATTTAGTGCAAGCGGAAAACGGGCACCGCTTACGGCAATAAAGGTAGGAGCTTTGAAAAGAATCGTCGGTCCAGTCAATGCAAATTCGATAACTGGAGCGTTTTGATCGTTACCAACTAAAATATTAGCTGTCATTGACGAAATAGTGTCCATGCAGCCTGAAGTCGGAAACCCATCAATTTGGTGGGTCATGCGTCCTAGATCTTGAATAGTTGATTGAAGACCTGGTTGCTTAATAATTATTTCATTCATCTTGAATCACTGCCTCTACCTGATAGTCACCACTTAAGTCTTCCTTTTTGATTTCCTCGAAACTTTTTAGACTGATCGGCGTGAATTGAAAATAATCTCCAGGCTGATAGAAAAACTGTGGATCTTCTTTGTGATAGAGCTTTAAGGGGGTCTGTCCAATTAAACGCCATCCTCCCGGTGAAGAAACAGGATAAAAACCCGTTTGTGAACCAGCAATACCTATGCTGCCAGCGGGAATTGTGATCCTAGGCTTTGCCAATCTAGGCATAGCGATTTTCTTATCCACACCAGCCATATAGGCAAATCCGGGAAGAAAACCCAAAAAATAAATTAAATAAGTCTGCCCAGTGTGCAGCTTAATTACATCTGAAACGCTCATACCTGCAAATTGAGCGAGATCTTTGAGATCCGGCCCGAATTTTTCATCATAACAAACAGGCAATTTCCAAGCTTTTCTGGCTGGTAACTCTTGCGACAGACTTTGATCCACCACTGGATGTAGTTCTTTAAACAAACCTTGAAAGGAAGTAACTGCTGCATCAAAATTGACCAAGAGTGTATGGTAAGCAGGGATAACTGTTCTGACTCCGGAATATTTTGCCGTGGAAATTTTGCGAGCCAAGAGTTGCACACGTTGATTTACCTTTGCATCTATTTTATTGGGAAACTCAATCGACAAAGCTTGATCGCCGACCGGAATTATTCTGTATGCTGACATCTGCACTCACCTCAAGCTCTAATATTAAAATGAGAAAACGATTAATGAATTAAATTTAGTTAATTTTAGAGCCTATATACAACTGTGTCAATCGTCAACCAAGTTCCAGGTCAGAATATTGGCTCTTTTAGACTGAAAAAACCTTTTTTACCCGTAAATAAAAAAAGCAATTCCAACCTTTTTATAGAAACACATTTGGGAGTGGAAGAGCTTTTAGGATACTGAACCAATTAATTATGTCTGAAACTAATTTCGATTGTGAACTTTTGAAATTTAAGCGTGCTGTTTGTTTAAACTTGCGACATTCTTTTCTGGAATTGCTTGTTCTTTTTCATTGGGCAAACTTGCCATCCAAGCTTTAGAATCCAGCTCCAATACACGTTTCATCAGCTCATGCATTTGGCCGACTGGTATTTGCTGCAGCAGCAAGTAATCGCTCCACTTTGATTTGGCAAAATAGCCAAACAGACTCAGACAATTTTTGGAGCAACGAACAATATAATTTCCCTTAGTCAGGTTGGCCTGATACCTTAATTTCCGGTTAAAAGTACGCTGCAAGTGGCTCTTATTTTGACAGATATCCAAGATGTCCTGAATGATGGCGTTGGCAGTAGGAAACTTCCCGGCACCTTGCCCAACAAATCTCAACTCGCCGACAGTTTGTCCATGCAAAGAGATCAAATTATAATTTTCAGAAGTGTTTGCCTCCAATGTATCTGTCCTACAAAGGGTCGGTTCTACGAAATAATCAAAATTCACTCCTAATTGATGGCTCTTACCGATCAACTTAACAGTATATCCTCTTTGTGAAATATTATTAATATCTCGGGCAGTAATATTGCGGATCCCAAAAATCGGCAACTGCTTTGACGGCTTGACGTAACAATCATAAGCAATGTCACAACTAATACACAACTTGTTAGCAACGTCCCATCCGTCAATATCAGCGCTTGGATCTGCCTCTGCGTATCCCAGTGATTGGGCCTGGAATAGAGCTTCCCCAAAGCTTGCACCAGTTTTCTTCATTTGCTCAAGGATAAAATTGCTGGTACCGTTAAAGATCCCCTGGATATTATCAATATCATCCACCCTGGCGGCTCGCTCAATTCCGTGGATCCATGGAGTTCCACCGCCAACACTCGATTCAAAATAAAACTTAACTCCATTTTCCTCAGCGACCCGAGTAAATTCCTCTAAATAACAAGCAATTACCGCTTTGTTGGCTGTGATGACATGTTTATGGTGCTGCAATGCTGTAAGGATGTAGCTATGCGCCGGTTCGATACCGCCCATAACTTCCACAACTACATCTAATGCTGGGTCACTTAGGATCTCGTCTAAATTATCAGTCATTTCGGGCAAGACTTTTTTCTTGTTTTTTCTCACTAAGATATATTTAACCTTCATATCTTGTGTCAGGCGGCTCACTCTTCGAATAATATCAAATACTCCTGTACCAATTGTACCGAATCCTAAAATTGCAATGTTCACGACGAAAGCCTCCATCTCTGTTCATTTATGATAAACACTTGTATTTTGTATGAAAACAGATTATCATAATAAATACATAAAAGCAAGGAGTTCTCAAAACATGGAAAAGATTTTTACAAGTACACGCTCTAATTCAATCTCAGTTTCTGCTAAAGAAGCAATCAAACAAGGCTTGGCAGCCGACCATGGGTTATTCGTTGATCCTGATTTAGCTGCAAAACAAGTCAACCTAGCAAAGATCTTGTCATTGGATTATCAAAAGATCGCAAAAACGATTTTGACTAAGCTATTGCCAGAATTTTCTCCATTTGAAGTGGGCAAAAGCATAGACGCAGCTTACAACCGGGAAAATTTTACTTCAGCTGAGATAACCCCAGTTAAATTTCTAGGAAGCTTTTATGCTCTGGAACTTTTTCACGGACCGACGAGTGCTTTTAAAGACATCGGGCTACAGCTTTTACCTTATCTCATGCTCTGTGCCCTCGATCCTGGAGAACGAAGTTTAATTTTGACCGCAACCAGTGGAGATACCGGTAAAGCAGCTCTGGAAGGATTTAAAGACGTTAAAGATGTCGGGATCATTGTCTTCTACCCCGAAAAAGGGGTGAGTCCCACGCAAAAACAACAGATGGTTACCACAACTGGAGCTAACACAAAAGTCGTCGGCATCAAAGGTAATTTTGATGATGCTCAAACAAATGTCAAAAACATTTTTAGCAGTCAAAAATTAAAGGAGGCGTTTGGCGCAAACTTCCACCTGTCCAGTGCAAATTCAATTAATATCGGTCGTTTGATCCCGCAAATAGTTTATTATTTCTCTGCTTATAAACAGCTGTTGGATCAAGGAATGGTCAAAATGGGCAACTCCGTCAACTTTACTGTCCCGACTGGAAATTTTGGCGATGTATTGGCAGGTTATTACGCGAAATTGTTGGGATTGCCCGTCAAAAAACTGATAGTTGCTTGTAACGAAAACAATGTCTTAGTCGATTTTTTCAATCACGGAATATATGACCGTAACCGGCCATTTTTTAAAACAGCTGCTCCAAGCATGGATATTCAAGTCTCAAGCAATTTAGAACGCCTTTTATATTATAAAAGCAACAAAAACACTCAGTTTGTGAAGTCGTTAATGGACCAACTGGAAAGTCTGGGGAAATATGAAATACCAGACGACCTTTTACACAGTATTCAGACTGATTTTTATTGCGGTTACAGTACTGATGATGATATCAAAAAATCTATTCATGAAGTTTACACGAAAAAGGGGTATGTCATGGATCCGCACACTGCAGCAGGCTACAAAGTAATGAAAGATTACCAAAGGACCGATAGGACAACGCCAATGATCTTGCTGAGCACTGCCAGCCCGCTTAAATTTGCCAACACTGTGGCCCAAGCAATAGGCTTGAAAAAAACAAATTCAGTTGACCCGGCAAGAATTGTGGAGGAATTGGCGGTGCAAGCCAATATACCAGTTCCAGCAAATTTACGGAAAATCTGGAATCTGCCAGTAAAACATAGGACTGTCCTTTCTAAAGAAGAAATGGAAAGTTACGTCGCACAAGAAGCGGAGGAAATTTTTTATGATAAGGATCAAGGTACCAGCTACTAGCGCAAATCTTGGAGTAGGTTTTGATTGTATGGGGCTTGCAGTCTCACTTTATTCAGTTATCGATTTCGAGCCAAGTGAGCAAAAACTTGAAATATATGGTTGTCCGGAGAAATTTCAAAATATGGATAACTTGGTCTATCGATCATTCGCAAAGGGCTGCAATTACTTAGGAGAAGATCTCCCTAATGTTAAAATTTCCATCAAAAATGCGGTTCCGATCGCACGCGGCCTAGGTAGTTCTTCGGTGTGCATCGTTGCTGGGTTAAAAGGGGCCAGTGCTTGGTTTAATGATGCTATACCGACGGAAGAATTAGTTAAGTTGGCTGTAGAAATGGAGGGACACCCAGATAATGTTACACCAGCGATCCTTGGCGGCCTATGTGTGACCTTTTTAGATGAACAAAAACAACCAGTCGTTACGCAATATAATGTGGCTAAAGCTTTAAATTTTGTGGCTTTGATCCCAGACTATGAGATCAACACTAGCTTAGCGCGGAAAGTATTACCCGAAACAATGACTTATGCCACGGCGATCCATCAAGTCAGCCGCTGCACGGTGATGACTAGAGCGTTGGAATCTGGGAATGATGAACTGATCCGTCAAGCTTGTGATGACTGGATCCACGAGCCATTCCGAGCCAAACTGATCCCTGATTACAAGCGCGCAAAAATTATTTCAGAAGAATTAAGTGGTACTATGTATATTAGTGGAAGTGGCTCAACAATGATGGCAATTACTTCTGATGACAACTCGGCTGAAGCTATTATCAGAAATGCAAAAAAAACATTTCCAGCCTGGCAGGTCGAAAAATTAAGTGTGGATCTAGCTGGGGCACGAAGTGAGGTAATTGAACGTGGAGAAATATTATATCGTTGATAGTTCTATCCTGCCCGATTCTTTTGGCAAGGTTATCCAGGCTAGACAACTCTTGGAGCAAGGTAAGGTGAGTCAGATCAGCGATGCAGTCAAAATTGTAGGCATTAGTCGTGGAACTTATTATAAATACAAAGACCTGGTCTTTTTACCCGAAGAACATATCAGTGAGCGAAAAGCAATCATCTCGCTGCTTCTGGAAAATCAAAGCGGCTTATTGTCGCGTGTCCTGAAGCAAATTTCCAGTTCTCAAGCTAGTGTGTTAACCATTAACCAAAATGTTCCGATCCATAACAGTGCCAGCATCGTGATCTCATTGGACCTGAGTCATCTGAAAGGAACCATCGATGAACTTTTGCGCAGTTTGAAAAAAATTCCTGGAGCGAGTAACGTTCACTTGGTTTCAATGGAGTAAGAATTTTGCTTATCAGTTATAATATGCCATTTAAGCAGTTCAATAGTTTTTTCGCCACACACTACATTCACCATAAATAAACAGTTGGCTTAAGAGCCTGCTGTTTATTTTTTAGTTCCAAACATAGATAATTGCAGCCTTTTGGAGCATTCAGCTATATTTTTAAAAGATGAACTTTATAAAACCATTAAAAATGTTTGCTGCTTATCCTCTGCTTACGCAAAGAAAATGGTAAAAGTAACAACATTCCCAGAGCTAAATAAAGCAGACCACGAAGCATAAATAGGATGGACGCTAAAGTAAATTTGAGTGACCAATTTAAAATCAAGTCTTGCTGCTGTAATACTAACAAAATTCCGGCAATCACTAAAACAACTAATGACCAAGGAAACAAACCACGGATGACCGTCTTCAGATCAGCTCCGCTCAAGTTGTAAACGGTGATACTGATCATCAGCAGCAAAGCCAAATAAAGCAATACCGCCCACCAGCGAGCAGAAAATAAAGCAGCAAAATCATTTCCAATCAGACTTTTGCTCTCATACCAAACCTCAGACCATGAACTAACGTTGGTGAAAATAGAAAACTCTAACGGATCCTGTAATAACCAGCTTTGTAAACCTGCTAATATTAGCGACCCAGCATAATATGGTGCGATCCCAATAAAGAAATTGCCTAAACTTTGCCAGACTTTACGCCTGTCCCATGAATTTTCCACCGAGCCTAAATTGCCGCTTTCTTGATAACTAAGATCCAGCAGTTTTAGCTTTGTAAGATGGTGGCCAAATATTACCACAAACAGCGCGTGGGCCAACTCATGGATCACTACCCCTAAGCCGCCCAGAAATAACTGACTTTTAGTGCCGAAGTTGTTGATCATTTGTCTGGTCACCTGGCGTCCCACTAAAGCAGTGATGGAGGCAGTAACCACTGGCACAACGACAAAAGACACTTCAGCGAGAATGATTAATTGAACATTGCTAGAGATGTTTAACAAATTTTCTGCCTCCTTTCATTACGTTTTATTTAGCCAAGTTTACTTAACACCCCCGCAAATTTGAGTAACATTACAGTAGTTTCTTTAACCATGATCAAAAGTGAGGTGATTATACAAAAAATACAGGCCAGAAAGCCTCCACCCTCCTTGGCAAGTACATTTCTCAAATTAACCGTATAAATATTCTTCATTCCTTTAACTTGACAATCGACAATGCCAGCAGGCTTTTTATTTCTGTTATCTAAAATAATTATGTTGAGCTAAAAAATTTCTCGCAACTACTGCGGGTTCTTCCAAACGATCATCAGCTTGAAAATTTAATTTTTGCATTGTGCTAACACTGATCTTCCCTTTTAAGCGATGCAATAATTTTGAGACATCTGGATGACTTTTTAAAAATTTCTCATTAGCGACAGGGGCACAATTATAAGGAGGAAAAAAGTGCTTATCATCTTCCAAAATCTTCAAATTGTAACTTTGTATGCGCCCATCTGTTGAGTATCCTAAGACAATCGGCATTTTACCAGCTGAAACGGCATCGTAAACCAATCCTATCTGCATTGGATAAACACTCTTAAATTTGAAATGATAGTCTTTCGTGAAATCCTCATAGCCGTCACCCTTGCGAGCCATCCAAGATGAATCAACACCAGCAGTGAGTTTGGGCCCGATTTCACTTAAGTCCGTGACCGTGTTCAAATGATACTTTTTGGCAGTTTCTTGTGTCACCATAAAAGCATATGTGTCAGAAAACCCATAGGATGGAAAACGAATTTGCCTGTGTTTATTTTTTAGTTGCGTGTTGACTAATTTGGTGGCGATTGCAGGGTCTTTGACCGGTGGCTGCTGCAAAAACCCAGTCAAATCTGTTCCATTATAGCTTGTAGCCATAATATCAGCATCATTGAAGCTTAAAGCATTGTGTTCCAATGTTGAGGAACCAAGGTTGTTTAAAATAGACGTACGGTAATCAGTTTCGTGCTTGAGCAGTTCGGAAACTATGTTAGCGAGGATCTGAGATTCGGTGGAAACGCCTGAAGTAATATTTACGTTTTTATCACTAGTGTCTGATAGCCCGGGGAATCCACAGCCAGTTAAAAAAAGTGTTAGGACAAACAGACTAAGAAAAAATTTTAGTGCAGTTTTATGCCTCATAATTTGATTTCATATCCTTTTTGATTGTCAGCAAAGAGACCTGTCTAAAAACTAATCTTTCTGTTTACTCCAAGATTACCATCCTCTTCATACTTTCTGCTATCCAAACAAGCCCCAATTATTTTGATGTGAACATGCAGCTATTCTTTATCAAAGAAAAACTTACATTCATTATGAACTAGGAATTTTAAACTATAACCATAAATTTATGATAGCATGTTCGACACCTCCGAACTTGGTTTAACTATTTTCTTTGATTAAACTTCAAAATCTCTATTACTAATGTCGCCAGTGAGAATGCCAAAACGAGTGCCTGAAAGACTGTCATTCTATTACCCCCTAAATATACCTCAATCAAAAGAATTGCCGCCATTGTGACCGCCAATTAGACCAGCTCTCTTCAACATAGTAGCCCCATGTTTTAGACTATGACCATAGAATATCGCAGTCGTACCAAAGCGGTCCCGCAACTGATCCATAACTTGATTGACCAGATACCTTTTGGCCTGTGCATGTGGGTCCTGAAACAAATCAAGCTGCAAATCGTGTGTATTGCTTAAGTGACCTACACTCACTCCAATGTGACGGACCGCTTCATGCTGCCAAAACTGGCGGAAAATCTGCAAGAGGTAATGGTTCAGCGTTGGCGTATCATCTGTCGGATCGATTTTTAGTTGATGTCCGAAACCCGTTTTGCCAGTATCGGCAATCTCTGCCAGTGAAAAGCCAACCCCTAAGCTGATCACGGCTGTTTGCTGATGCTGGTGACGCAGCCGGGCCGCGACTTGTTCACCAATTTCTTGAATTACTACCTCGATTTCATCTTGCTTATGGTAGTCGCGTGCTAAAACCTGAGAATTACTGATGTTTTTCTCTTTGGGTTTGATCCGTTCCTCTACGTTGGTCCGATCAATGCCCCAAGCCAGGGCTAATAGCTGAGTCCCGATCACGCCCATTTCTTTTTTTAGCAAATAAGGATCAATGTGGGCGAGGTCATACATCGAATAAATGCCCATCCGATTTAAATGTGCTTCAGTTCGATTGCCGATACTCCAGACCTTGGTCAAGTCAGTGATCGGCCAAATATTTGCAGCAAAAGATACATAGGAAAGTGCCCCGATCAAGGACTCATTATGTTTGGCCAAAAGGTCCAGCGCTAACTTAGCTTGCAGTGGGTTTTGACCCACCCCTACTGTCGTATATAAACCTAACTGGTTTCTGATCCTTTCCTGGATCGTCCTGGCCACAGCAACTGGCGTCTTGCCAAACAAATGCCAGGTCCTGGTCATATCTATCAGGGATTCATCGATAGAATATGGATAACAGTCGATCTCTGAGGCAAATTCATGAAAAATATTGTTGACCTGCAGATTTTTTTCGATATATAAGTTCATGCGTGGCGGTACGATCATCAGATCCGGATCATTAGGCAAATCTCTTTTACGACTGACATTACTAATACCATAGATTTTCTTAGCTTGAGGTGAAGCCGCCAAAATAAGCCCACCATTAGTGTTTTCGGCTTCTGAAAGCACAACTACACAAGCCTCTAAGGGGTTCAAATCACGCTGCACGCATTCCACGCTAGCATAAAAACTTTTGTTGTCGATCAAAAAATATACTCCGGTTGGTTCATTAACATAATTCATTTTGTTCACCTCACAAACTGACTTTATATTTCTATTATAGAACATACGTTCGGAAAGTAAACATAAAAAAAGCTCTTCAAATCTGATCTCATCCGCTAAAAAGTTGAATCTCTAGGGATTTGTATTGATTTAAAGAACTTTTATTAATTTTATTATCCTTGATTGTTTGGGAACAAACCTCGTTCTCTTTGAAATACACCTTTCATTATTTTAGCCCGTTTTATCTCATTATTTACTGGACACTTCACCTATTTCATTCATCTTGACCTTCATTTTGTTAGTGCTGTAGTATCCAAATTTGGGCAGCAGATTGTTTTGCACTGGAGCCGACAGCAAATATTTAAGCAATCCCGCTTCTATGACCTTTGGTTTACCTCGAGT